>JBEAUF010000119.1:0-3899 GCA_041161565.1 Planctomycetota bacterium
CAGGTGGCCCACGTTTCGGGGGGCAGAATCACGGGCATGCGGTCGTGCAGTCCGCGGAGATCGCTGGAGGCGGATGTGGTGAGTATGGTGCAGGTGAGCAGTGGTTTGGCGGCGTGGTCGACGGGATGTTTTCCGCCGGGTGTCCAGGTTTCCCAGAGTCCGGCCATGGCGAAGGGTTGTTCATCGGGCTGATGGATCCACCAGGGCTGTTTTTTTCCGGTGGCGAGTTTTTGCCATTCGTAGAAGCCGTCGGCGGGGATGAGGCAGCGGCGTTTGCGAAAGGCGGCTCGAAAGGCTGGTTTTTCCGCGGCGGTTTCTGAGCGCGCGTTGAGCATGCGGGAGCCGATGGAGGGGTCGTCGGCCCAGAAGGGGACCAGTCCCCAGTGAAACCAGCCGACGTTGCGTTCCGGGGAATCCAGCCCCGCGGTGACTCCCACGATCTGCTGAGTGGGTGCGATGTTCCAGCGGGGGTGCAGTTCGGGGAAGGCGGGCGTTTGAAAGACCCTTATGAGGACTTCAGAGGGGGTGCGGAGGGTGAAACGGCCACACATGCAGCAGCTTTCGCAACAGGAGGTCAGCGAACGCGGCGGAATTGCCGAATTCGTCAGAGGCTCTAGAATCACCGGGAGCCGAATCATGATCGAGCACATGAAATTTACCGGTTTCTGCCCGTTGCACAATGGGAAGAATCAAGACCGTGCATGGGGGGCAGCGGTGCAGGGAGTTCGCAATCTCATTCTGCTGACGCTGGGACTGGCGTTTGTCGTGTGCGGGGCTGTGGGTGTTGTGGTTCCGGGGTTGCCGACCACACCTTTTCTCCTGGTGGCGCTCGCGTTGTTCGCGCGTTCTTCCCCCCTGCTGTACTCATGGCTGTACCGTTCGCGTCTGTTCGGACCGCTCCTGCAGGAATGGCAGCAGCACCGGGCGATTCGCCCGCACGTCCGCTACACAGCTCTGGTGGCAGTGTTGCTGGGTGTGGGAGCGACCTGTGCATTCACGGCAGCGCAGCCGGCTGTTAAAGGGCTGGCGTGTGCTGCGGGACTGCTGGGGCTGACGGTCGTGTTTCGGCTCCCTGTGCGGCGTGATCATCGTGGCGCGATCGGCGAAGGCGAAGCGGGAGTGAGGGGGGAATCCAAATGAACGCGGAACGTGACTTTGTTGTGGCGATCACCGGGGCGAGTGGTGCGGCCTACGCACTGCGGCTGATTGAAGCGCTCACCGCCGCCGGCCGCAATGCTCATGTGGTGGTCAGCGGTGCTGCGCGGCAGGTGTTCCAGCAGGAGCTGGGGCTGCACCTGCCGAACACGGCCGGCGACTGTCCGCAGTGGCTGGATCTGGCCCATCAGCTGACAGCAGGCGCTCTGCAGGAAACCTGGCAGTTCCGCCCGCTGCAGCCGTTGCCTGGCGTGACCGCGGGGACGGTGCGGCAGTACGGGCTGGGGGATTTTCATTCGCCGCTGGCGAGCGGTTCCAGTCTGACGGCGGGGATGGTGATCTGTCCCTGCTCCATGGGAACTCTGGCGGCCATTGCTTCCGGCCAGTCACAGAACCTCATTCACCGTGCGGCGGACGTGCACTTAAAGGAGCGTCGACCGCTGATCCTGGTGCCTCGCGAGACACCGCTGGGCATGATTCAGCTGGAGAACATGCTGGCCGTGTCGCGCGCCGGTGCGACGGTGTTGCCGGCGATGCCTGGGCTGTATCATCAGCCGCGGTCGCTGGGGGACCTTGTGGACTTTATCACGGCCCGCATTCTTGACCATCTGCGCATTCCGCACCTGCTGGCAAAACGCTGGGGCAGCTGAGTTTGTGCGGGTGGTTGTTTCAGCGGGGCTGTTTGAGCCGTTCGCGGACGAGTTCCGGGAGATATTTCATGGGCACGGAACCATGGCTGAGCACAGCTTCGTGGTAGCGTCCCAGATCAAATTCCGCTCCCTGCTCCCGCTGAATTTCCTGCCGCAGCCGATAGTGCGCCATGCGGCCCACGAAATAGGTGCTCAGCTGAGTCGATGTCTGTTTGGCGCGGATGATTTTGAGTCGCGCTTCGCCTTCTGACTGATAGCCGCCTTCGGTGAGCAGGGCATAGGCTTCGTCGTCGGTCATCTGCGTGCAGTGCATGCGGTGATCGAGGATCGCATTGATGACGGCGCGGAGGTAGAACTTGAGCTGGTTCAGCCGCAGTGCGAGGCTGCCGTCGCCGTAGCCCTGATCGAGCATCATCTGTTCGGTGTAGACCGCCCAGCCCTCGATGAAGACTCCCGACTGCAGGACTCGCCGAATCCGCGACGGGGACCGATTGGAATATTCCAGCTGCACGTAGTGGCCGGGATAGGCTTCGTGGATGGTGAGCACCTGCAGCATGTGGTTGTTGTATTCTTCGAGGAAGCTGCGGACGCGTTCGGCACCCCAGTCGGCCGGCGGAGGACTCACCGCATAGGAACTCACGCCACCCGGATCCAGCGGCAGTGCGGATTCGAGGTACGCCAGCGAATTTCCGCGGCGAAATTCGGGCATTTCAATGATCTGGCAGCGATCGGGTTCCGGGAGCCGCAGGATGTCGCGTTCGTGAATAAAGCGGCGAATTTTTTCAACACCCGCGCGGGCATCGGCAACGAGCGTTTCCGGGGCTCCGTGTTCTTCAGACACTGAGGCAATCACGAGACGCACGGTTTCGCGGCGACCGGCAGGATCGTCTGGCGGGAGCACTCTTCCCGGGAAGCGCGACGACCAAAGCTGTCGTGATACAAGGTAGAGCTCGTTCTGAACCCGTTCGTATTCCCGTTCGGCATCCGCAAGCACCTGATCGGCGGTGACACCGGCGTTGAGCGTGTGTTCCAGTTTCTGTGCGAAGAGTTCGCGGCCCAGACGCCATTCTCCGCCAGACCTCAGCCGCCGACTGTCTTCGAGCCATGCCTGGTGTTCGCGGAGTACGTCCAGTACCGGCCGGGCGGCAGCGCGGACTGCTTCTGTCTGGTCTGAACCCTGAATGAGTTCATAGATGCCCTGTTCGTAAAACCCGATCGCACCGCGATTCTGCAGGATGGCAGTTTCGAGGATCGTGGGCGGGGAGTCCCGGAGCGTTTCCCAGGCCGTGCGGACGATGCGCGGGATTTGCTGCATTCTGGCGATGGCGTTGCGGATATTGACTTCGCGGGGCAGCGTGGACTGGACCAGCAACGAATAGACGCTGTCACTGATCCACGCGCCGTAGGTCCGCGGGTCTTCTTCAAAGGGCCGCGTGTTTTCCATGAGCCAGATATTGCGCTGCAGGTCGTCCCGGAGGATTTCGTAGTCGATCTGCGCGTTGCGACTGAGCTGGTCGTGGGGAATTTCGGACTGCAGCCGGGACAGTTGGGTGCGGTAGTGCTGCAGCCAGCCCTGCCGGGCGGAAGCGGAGATGTCATCGAGCCGATCGTCGAAACGGTGATCGCCGAGCAGGGTGGCATCAAGCGGTCGCTGCTGGAAGCAGGCTTCAAGATGGGCGTCGAAGAACTGTTCGAGACGCTGATCTGCGGTCTGGGCCCGGAGCGGTGTGAAGGGGAGCAAAGCGAGGGAGATGCCGAGGAGCAGTGAGCGGGCGTGCATGGCGAAGTAAACCCTTTGGGAGACTGCAGGAGGGCAGCGGGGGAAGCGGAGTAGTCTATCGCGCCCGCGGTGAGGCTCGCCACTGCCAGGACGCGGCAAGTTGTGTGAAAAGTGGTGGCGGGTTGGGGAAGTGGGAACGCGATGGGGAGGCGCGATGGGGAGGCGCGCTGAGCCGCCTGGCGGCAGCCTGCGTGTAAAGAGTGCTGCGCGGGATCAGAGAGCGTGGAGAGGAGAGGGAAGTGAGAAGTGAGAAGTGAGAAGTGAGAAGTGAGAAAACGCAATGAGCCGCCTGGCGGCAGCCTGCGGGTAAAGGG
>JBEAUF010000133.1:0-13517 GCA_041161565.1 Planctomycetota bacterium
TGCTCACCAGGGTGCGACTGCGTACCCGGGGGCTTCCGCCCGTCCGCTCACCGGCGGCAGGGGTGCGCACCAAGGTGCGAGGCGTAACCGGGGGCTTCCGCCCGTCCGCTCAGAGGCGGCAGGGGTGCGCACCAGGGTGCGAGGGCGTAACCGGGGGCTTCCGCCCGTCCGCTCAGAGGCGGCAGGGGTGCGCACCAAGGTGCGAAGGCGTAACCGGGGGCTTCCGCCCGTCCGCTCAGAGGCGGCAGGGATGCGCACCAAGGTGCGAAGGCGTAACCGGGGGCTTCCGCCCGTCCGCTCACAGGCGGCAGGGGGCCGCACCAAGGTGCGATGGCGTAACCGGGGGCTTCCGCCCGTCCGCTCAGAGGCGGCAGGGGTGCGCACCAGGGTGCGAAGGCGTAACCGGGGGCTTCCGCCCGCCCGCTCGGAGGCGGCATGGATGCGCACCAAGGTGCGGAGGGCGTAACCGGGGGCTTCCGCCCGTCCGCTCAGGGGGTGGCAGGGATGCGCACCAAGGTGCGGAGGGCGTAACCGGGGGCTTCCGCCCGCCCGCTCGGAGGCGGCAGGGGTGCGCACCAGGGTGCGAAGGCGTGACCGGGGGCTTCCGCGCGTCTGCTCGGGATGTCAGCCACGCAACGAATGTGCCTCGACCCTCCGGGACGGCGGTTCACCCCGACGCCTGTATCACAGCGTCCTGATCCACGCTTCGATTTCCTTCAACACTGCGGGGGTGATGCGTGTGCCGGAGTTGGTGACATTCTTTTCGCCGTAGTTGTGGATGGCGACGCCGATGGCGGTGGAACCTGCCATCATAAAGACGGGGCCGCCGCTTTCTCCGGGTTTGGTGTCGACGGGGTAGTTGAGAACTTCTGGTGCAGGTCGGCAGCCCCGTGAGGTGGCTCCGTACATTTTCGGGCGTGCCGGAGCAGGCGGTTGCAGGTCGCCTGGATAACCACAGACGGTCAGGCAGCAGTCTCTGAGTTCTGAGTCATTCTGTGTTTCGAGGGTGAAGTAACTGGCCGAGGGAGTGCTGGCCTTGATCGCGCCAAAATCCCGCTCTGGTTTGTCCTTGCCGTATTTTTCCCAGTCCGATGTCCATGTGGCGTTGGCCGCCAACTGCCATTTGTTGAGCGCTGGAGACCAGATTTCGAGTTTGGAAGGCGCACCACCGAGATGTTTCTGGTAGACGACGTGCCCGGCTGTAAGCAGAACTTCGGGGCTCACGAACCACGCTGTACCAATTCTGATGTTGCCATCCTGATCTCCGCGTGGAAATGTGGCACGTACCTTGCAGATTGCCGAGAACGGTTCCATGGACATGGTTGCGGGCAGAACTTCGCGTCTCTCGTCCTTCCCAAAGACAACGCCGAGCTTTCCGGACTTCAGTTCCGGAAACGCCGGATGAAAGCTGCCGGGATCGGTGGCTTTTTTTCGAGCCGCTTTCACCGGAGCAGCGGACTTTTTCACAGTCGCTCGTTTCCTGTTCGCGCTGACCGCGGCCTTCTTCGCAGCGGAAGCTGACTTTGCGGCAGATTTGGGAGTTGGCGCGGGAGCTGCTGCGGCGGCCTTCTGTTTTGCCGCCTTCGCGGGTTTGGCAGGGGCTGACGGTTTCGCAGAACGTGTTGCTTTTCCAGTGGCCTTCTTTTTCACCTTGCGCCTGCCTTTGTGGTAGAATGGCTAGGAATTAGTCGGACGTCAGACATTCCGCAGTCGTTGCAGGTCCAACTTACCTGATGGCAATTACCAGCATATTCCACTGGCGGGTTTGTTTTCAATTGATCAACGCCCCGCCGTGTTGCAAAAGAGAGCCCCGCATCAGTTCGTGATCCAAACGGCCAGGGAGCTCCATCCATGCGAAGACCCGAGTTTTGCGTTCCCGTAATCGCTACCGCCGCACTGCTGATGTCGGCCCCCGCCATGGCGGATGACTGCAAATGTGGTAAGCGCGCAGCCGGTGGCAAGGGCGAGTCAGCTGCTGAACAGGAGTCTGCAGGTGGCGGGCAGGGCGGAGGCTTTGGCGTAGAGGATATTGCTCAGAAAGGGGGAAGCACACCGCCCGCTGCCGATCAACCCGCAGCTGCGGCTGACCAAAAGAAAGCTGATAAGCCCGCAGCTGCGGCTGACGAAAAAAAAGCCGATCCTCCCGCAGTAACACCTGCGCAAACCAAACTCGAAGCCATCCGCGCGGCCTCCCTGCGGCGGTCCGCCAAACACCTTGGTTTGAACTATGACACGATGCTGAAAGACCTCCCGGCGGAAGGATCTCCGGCGGCCGCGGCTGATCAGCCCGGCGACGCTGATGGTGCCGGCGCGGCCGGAGCTGACGAGCCGGCAGAAGGCAGATCCGGAGTCCGTCGTGAACGGCTCAGACGTCTTGCTCGGCACGTGCTGTCGGCAGCAACCAACGAAGAACTGCAGGGGCTGGTCAAAACGCTTGCTCCGGACCCCAGAGTGGCTTTGGCGTTCCGCGTGATCAATCGTGTGGGCACTGTGGTGAAAGAGCGACAGGGAGAATCTGCAGCGGAAGACGACCTCGGCGACGTCAGCGAAATGGCGGAAAGCAACCGCGAAGAATTCGCTGCAGCCCTCGAGGATGCGATTCTGGAGAAGGCAGAGGCAGAGCAGCTGCAGTTGCTTCAGGCAAAGCAGGCTGTGGAGCTTGAGGTCCTGAAGAATCGTCAGGCTGTGGAACGAGCCGAACGGCTCTTGCAGCGGGCTCGCGAATCGGCCGAGACTTCACAGAAACGCCTCGAGGACGCCGAAAAAGCCGTGAAATAGTAGACCTCCGTCAGCAAAATCTGCCCAGACACCGGCATAAATCCGTGAGGCTTGTGCCGGTTGTGCTGTCTGTGATCGCTGAGTCCCCCGGCGGATGCTCGTTAAGCCGCATAACTCGTGCGACATATTCGGGTTTTCGCCGATAGTGCAACAGGCACAGGGAGTGCCCGTCTGGTATTGCACACGGAGGCAGCTATGAAATGGAGCATGGTGACTGTTGCGGCGTTGATCCTTCTGGCTCCCGGTTCAGCAGCCCACGCCGACCACTACGACAACCGTTCGCCAGCCTGCGGAGAATCTTCCGGGTTCAGGCGTACAAATCAGGGTCGCCTGTTTGGTTGTCTGCCTTTCTGCTGTCTTGATGACTGCGACGACGTTTGCGACTGTGATACTCCCTGCTGCGAATACTGCGGAGGAAAACGTCGTCCCCCCAAAAAGAAAAAGTGTCTGCTGTCCTGCCTCGGCTGTGAAGACGTGCCCCGGGGAACAGTGGGCATGTCGATTGCCGCGAAAGTCAACGCCTTTGGCGAATCGGCTGCTGAAGAGTCTGACCGGGAGCGATCCGGCGAATCGGACGCTGATGGCAAGGCCGACGAAGAGTCTGCCGTGGAAGAGTCGCGAAGTCGCATGGACAAGCTGGAGAGCGACCTGACCAGACTGACTCTGGTGGTCGAGGAGCTCGCCCGTGGCCAGCGGCAGCAGCAGGAAGATCTCACACGGGCGACGCTGATGCTGGAGAAACTCACGGAATAGCTCTGACGTTTGACACTGCTGCCCGGCAACCGGTGAAGGGCTTTGGGCAGTGAACACGCAGCCTGACTGAAATGGATTTCGGTCTGACGGGATACAGGGAGGGAATGCAGATGAATCTCAGAAACATGTGGGTCAGGCTGACTTGTGGGGCAGTGCTGGTGGGTTGTGTCTCCGACGTACAAGCCTGGCAGCAGGGCGTGCGCCGTCGAGTGGACTGCAGTCAGCCGAAGGTGATGCGGAACCCCGCTGAGGAGTCAGACGCGGGAAACGGTGAGCCCGAAGGCACATTCGTACCCGGGCCGGCCAATGGGGCGGTGCGGAGCGGTTCGACAACGCTGGCGGTGAACCCCGGAGTCATTCGGTTTCCTTCTTTGACACTTGCCTTGCCATCCATTCAGCTGCCGAGCATCAGCAAGGTGCGTCGTGAAGCTGCGATGCTGGTGGATGAACAGGAAGCGCCGTTCATTCGCGGGCGAGTGGCCGACTTCGATGCGACACTCACACGCAATCCGGACGAGGAGGGATCGCCGGAGCCGCCTGGAGACCCGGAACCCGAATCGGATCCCGGTGATGCGCCGCCGGAAAATTTTGATCATCAGAACTGTCCTCGCTGCTACCCCCCATGCGTGCCGCCGACTCCTCGTGAAGGCTGTGTCACCCGGAATGGCGACGCCAACGCCGAGCAGGTGGCGAGGCTGGAGGCGCAGATGGCGATGCTGCAGAAGGCCGTGGCCCAGCTGGTGGAAGTGCAGACAAATGGCGTGGCCACCCGGCAGCAGCGGTTGCCCGCTGCTCCCGCGAGCAGTTCAGATGCCGGTGCGGCACCCGTGCGTCCTGCCGCGCGATCGCAGCGACGGGATGCGGAACTGGATGAATCCGCTGAAGCACCATCAGCCTCGGCTCGCCCCGTGCGGCAGATCTCTGCTCAGACCGAAGCAGCTCAGGATTCCTCCGCCGATGCTCGCCTGCTGCGGCAACAGGCCGCTCAGATTGAAGAGCTCCAGCGGCAGCTGGATGCGCTGAAACGCGAGCAGGCTGCAGCCGAGGCTCCCGCAGCAACCGCCACTCCGGCAGCCACAGAGCGAAAGCCGGCAGCGAACAGCAGTGCCGGACGAGCAAAGCTGACAAGCGACGCGCCGGCAAAAAAGACCAGCAATCCATTCAGCGGATTTTTGGGCGGTCTGGGCGCGAAACGCCGCTGAGGGAATTCGGACGACCGCGTCGATCCAACGGGCGATAGCATGATCCGCCGGGCGACCGCGCATGAGCCGCCTGGCGGGAGCCCGCGGGTAAAGGACGCTGCGCGAGAGAGGAGAGCGTAGAAAGTAGAGAGGAGATGGGGGGGCGGTGCGGAAGTGAGAAGTGAGAAGTGAGAAGTGAGAACGCAATGAGCCGCCTGGCGGCAGCCTGCGGGTAAAGGGGCCTGCAACGCAACGCTGACGCCGTGCACACGAGCGCGGGAAAGGCAACCTTGAGCCTGTAC
Source organism: Planctomycetota bacterium (assembly GCA_041161565.1). Lineage (GTDB taxonomy): Bacteria > Planctomycetota > Planctomycetia > Planctomycetales > Planctomycetaceae > SXXK01. Next base: position 5,015 of record JBEAUF010000133.1, read on the forward strand.
CCGCTGCGGAGAGAGAGTAGAGGGTAGTGAGAAGTGCCATGGCGGTGTTTGGGCAGTGGAATTCGTGTTTGAGACTTCGTCTGAAGGGCGCAGGGAATCGATGTCCGTTGAATTGCAGCGGGGTTGGCAGTGCGTAACCTGGGTTCTTTACCCGCGGGCTTCCGCCCTGCGGCTCAGTGCGGCTTCCGCCCTGCGGCTCAGTGCGGCTCCGCCTTGCGGCTCAGTGCGGTTCCGCCGCGATCAGGCGTGCGGGGAATGTTAATTTCCCGGTACCGGTACGTGCCCGCGTGGCCAGCGTCGCAGCAGGAGCGAACCGGGACCGTGCCGGCTGATTGACATCGGCCGCACGCCAGGGGCGTTTTTTTCCGCCGGATGGGGCCGCAGGACGTAAACGGCAGGCTGACTCGAAGTCCTTCCATACAGCCCCATTTTACGGAGCTTCGTCGCTCCCGACGCCGCAGATACCGGAAAGCCATGGCCATTTCCCGGGCGTCTGCGGTAGTTTCCGACTTTTCCTGCCTCGAACTGGGCAACTCCCACGGAAGTCGATAGCATCAGCTACCGTTGCCGGACGGTGCGAGACTGACACGTACAGGAAGATTCCTCCATGCCCCGACACGCTCGCTGGTATGTCTGTTCCCGAATGCCGAAGGTCCGCGGGCTGGCGGTGCTGCTCAGCGTGCTGCTGCCGGCTGCCATATCCGCTGTCGCAGCAACTGCGGGTGCTGACGAGCAGAAATTTGACCAGCAGATTGCGCCGTTGCTGGCCGAGCGGTGTCTGGAATGTCACCGCGGCGCGGATGCTCGCGGAGGTCTGGATCTCAGCAGCCGTGCGGCCGTGCTTCGCGGAGGCGAATCGGGTGCTGCGATGGTGCCTGGGGACGTGGATGGCAGCCTGTTGCTGCAGCGTGTGCTGTCTGACGAAATGCCGCCCAAACACCCGCTTTCTGCCGCCGAAAGAACGCTGCTCACCACGTGGATCCGCGAAGGAGCGATCTGGGGGACCGAGCCGATTGATCCGTTCATTCGCAGCACAGAGACCCGTGCCGGGCTCGACTGGTGGTCTTTGCAGCCGCCACGTGCAACTGAGCCACCTCAGACGTCCGGCTGGGGGACAGGTCCGCTGGACGCATGGATCGCGGCGGGCCTCGCACAGCGGGGACTCACACCGTCCCCGGAAGCCGACCGGGCAACGCTCATCCGTCGTCTTTCCTTCGACCTGCTGGGACTGCCGCCCGATCCTGCCGAAGTCCAGGCCTTCCTCGCAGATACCGCTCCGGACGCATGGCCACGTCTGGTCGATCGGCTGCTCGATTCACCGCACTACGGCGAGCGCTGGGCGCGACACTGGCTGGACGTGGTGCGCTTCGGCGAGAGCAACGGCTTCGAATACGACGAGCCGCGTGATAATTTCTGGCCGTATCGCAACTGGGTGATTGACGCCTTCAATCGTGACCTTCCATGGGACGAATTTGTGCGGCTGCAGATTGCCGGTGACGTGCTGCACCCAGGTGATGCGTCGGCCGCTGCGGCAGCCGGATTTCTTGTGGCCGGCGCCCACAACACGACTCTGCCCTCCAGTGAAAAGATGCGGATGGCGATGGCGCAGGACGAGATGGAAGATCTTGTGGGAGTTGTCGGCCAGACCTTTCTTGGACTCACCATCAACTGTGCGCGCTGCCATGATCACAAGTTCGACCCGATTGCGCAGGCTGAATACTATTCGATCGCCGCTGCGTTATCCGGAGTGCGGCATGGAGTGCTGAATCTGCCTGTGCCGCTGGGGCCGGCCCAGCAGCGGCAACTGGAGGACAGTCGCCTGCGTCTGAAATCTGCCGAGTCCGCGCGGAGGGAGCTGTTGCAGCCGGTGCGTGAGCGTCTGCTGCGTGAGCGTGGAGCCGCTGCAGCGACAGCGGCGGTGACAGCAAAGCTTCCGCAGCCGCTGGCCGCATGGGAATTCGAGGGCAACCTCGAAGATGCAGCCGGAAAGCTTCACGGCACAGCACACGGTGGGGCGGTCGTCGATAACGGCGCTCTGGTGCTTAACGGTCAGGACGCGTGGGTGTCCACGCCACCGCTCGACACTCCGCTCCACGCCAAAACCCTCGAAGCCTGGGTGCAGCTGGGAACGTTCGAACAGGGCGGGGGCGGCGTGATCAGCGTCCAGACAACCGATGGAGTCGTCTTTGATGCGATTGTGTTTGCCGAACGTGAACCGCGACGCTGGATGGCCGGCAGCAACAACTTTCTCAGAACCTCCTCCTTCAACGGCCCCGACGAGACTGCTGCAGACAGGCAGTTTGTGCACATGGCCATTGTCTATTCCGGGGATGGCACGATTACGGCGTATCGCGAGGGTGAGCTGTGGGGAACGGCCTATCGTCCCGGAGATCTGCAGGTCTATCAGGCTGGCCTCGCGCAGGTGCTCTTCGGGCTTCGCCATGGACCGCCTGGCGGCAACCGGCTGCTGCACGGCCGCATTGAGCGGGCGCGGCTGTATGATCGGGCACTGACTCCCGAAGAAGTTGCTGCGTCAGCCTTTGCCGGGGGCAGCAGCGTCGTTCCCCATGCCGCTCTGCTGGCAGCCCTGACAAAAGACCAGCAGGCTCAGCTGGAGCAGCTTGACGGGCAGATTGCTGCCGAGCGAGCACTCCAGCAGCAACTCGAGGAATCAACGACATCCAGTCTGTACACCTGCGTGTCCGGCGACCCTGGAATCACCCATGTGCTGCGCCGCGGCGACGTGTCCCAGCCAGGCGACGTGGCGCGTCCCTCAGGGCTGCGGGCGATGGCTGGTGTTCCGGCCGATTTCGGACTGGCCGCCAATGCCCCGGACGCGGACCGCCGCAGGGCGCTTGCCGCATGGCTGACGCACCCGGAAAACCCGCTGTTTGCCCGCGTGGCCGTCAATCGAATCTGGCAGTACCACTTTGGTCAGGGACTGGTGACGACTGCGGGTGACTTTGGTTTCAGCGGTGGTCAGCCCAGCCACCCTGAACTGCTGGACTGGCTGGCGATCAAATTCCGCGAGAGCGGTTATCGCGTTAAGGAGCTGCATCGACTGATCCTGACGTCTGCTGCGTGGCGTCAGTCCTCTGCCTGGCGTGCTGACGCTGCCCAGGTGGACGGCGAAAACCGTCTGCTCTGGCGGCGGTCACCGCAGCGGCTGGAAGCAGAGGCGCTGCGGGATACTCTGCTGGCTGTCACGGGGCGACTGGATCGAACAGTCGGCGGCCGGGGCTACCGTGATCTGCGGCATTTCAAATTCAAGGGCAGCAACTTCTATGAGTCGCTCGTGGAATCCGCCGAAGCAGAAGCCGGGGCCGGTGTCTGGCGTCGAACGATCTACCGCTTTGCTCCGCGTGGCGGCCGCAATTCATTCCTCGATACCTTCGACTGCCCGGATCCCTCCGCAGCCGCTCAGAAACGCGCCTCCACCACAACTCCACTGCAGGCCCTCGCGCTGTTCAACAACGACCTGACGTTTGAAATGTCTGAGGCGCTCGCGGAACGCGTGCTGCGGGACGGCGCGTCAACTCCGGAGGCCTCGCTGCGGGCGGCGCTGCTGCTGACAGCGGGGCGAGATGCTGACCCGGAGGAGCTTGCGGAGGGTGTGAAATTCGTGGAGCAGCATGGTCTGGCGGCCTGGTGCCGGGTTGTGCTCAACAGCAATGATTTTCTCTACGTCCGCTAGCCGGCCCCCGGTGCACTTGTCAGACCCGCCGTGACTCTGGAGAATTTCGGTCTGCTGCCGTTCTGAGCACACTCCAGTTCCCTTGAACCTTCGCCCCACAGAAGACCCCATGGCCCGCCGGAAAACCCAGGAAGACTCCTCCTCTGCTGTCGAACCTGCTGCTGACGCTGCCCCGGCGGTGTCGCTGGAAGTGGCCATGGCGGAATTGTCCGAGATCGCTGCGAAGCTGGAATCCGGCCAGGAACCGCTCGACCAGTCTCTGGCCCGCTTCGAACGTGGCATGCAGCTGCTGCGGATCTGCCATCAGCAGCTTGATGAAGCGGCCCAGCGAATCGAGATCGTGACTCGCGTCGGAGCCACCGGTGCGCCGGAAACGCAGCCCTTCGACGGCCGTGCCACATTCCCGAAGGAACCAGGCGGATCCTCCCGGGCTGGCTCTGACGACGAAGACGCACTATTGTTCTGATCATCGCCCACCTGTTTTTGCATGGAGCTCATGATGCGTTCAATCAGCATTCTTCTGCACGGTCTGCTGGCTTTCGCCTGCTGCGTACCCTCCGCGTTTGCTCAGGACAAGCCACTCGCCGTCTCGGCCGAACGAGCATTTCCCAACCTCGACTTCAACCGCCCCATCGTGGTCACCCACGCGGGCGACGGTTCGAACCGCCTGTTTGTGGCTGAGCAGGAAGGGATTATCCGGGTCTTTCCGAACGACCAGGAATGCGAAGAAGCCACCGTTTTTCTGGACATCGACGAACGCTGCGTGTACGCCGACAATCAGAACGAAGAAGGCCTGCTGGGCTTTGCGTTTCACCCGAAGTACCGTGAGAACGGGCAGTTCTTTGTGTACTACACGTCGGCCGCCGGTGAACATCTGTCGGTGGTTTCCCGGTTCACGGTGTCAAAGGACAATCCGAACGTCGCCGACCCGAAATCCGAAGTGGAAATCCTGCGGATTCCTCAGCCCTTCTGGAATCACAACGGCGGCACCATCGCCTTCGGGCCCGATGGCTTCCTGTACGTGGGCCTTGGCGACGGGGGCAGCGGCAATGACCCGATGGGGCACGGTCAGAACCTGACCACCCTGCTGGGCTCCATTCTGCGAATCGACATAGACCGCCAGGAAGACGGCAGGAACTACGCCATCCCCGCGGACAACCCGTTCGTTGGCAAAATCGTCCCCTCCGGTCCCCGCGGCCAAACCGCGGCCGCTCGCGGCGAGATCTACGCCTACGGACTCCGCAACGTCTGGCGGATGTCCTTCGACACCGAAACCGGACTGCTCTGGGCAGCCGACGTCGGCCAGAACCTCTGGGAAGAAATCAATCTCATTGAAGCCGGCGGCAACTACGGCTGGAACGTTCGCGAGGGCCGCCACTGGTTCCGACCGGACGGCAATGACGCCGACCGCACGGAACTCATCGACCCAATCCACGAATATGCCCATGACGTGGGCAAATCGATCACCGGCGGAGGCGTTTACCGGGGCAAACGGGTGCCGGAACTTGTCGGGAAATACGTCTACGCCGACTACGTCAGCGGCCGCCTCTGGGCGCTCGATTACGACGCCGCAGCAAAAACCGTCAAAGCCAACTACTCACTTACCGGCGAAAACCTTCCCGTGATGTCGTTTGGATCTGACGAAACAGGTGATCTGTACTTCACCACACCGTTCGGCAGCCTCTACCGCTTCCGTTCCGGCAACTGAATCCCCCAACCGGAGATCCTCCCGTGCTGCTGTTTGACGGACACCTCGATCTGGCGCTCAACGGAGTCGACTGGAACCGCGATATGCGGTGTTCCGTGGACGATATCCGCGCCCAGGAACGTGCTCTGGGTATGACCGACCCCGGACGTGGCGGCGCAACGCTCAGCTTCCCCGAGCTTCGGGCGGCCGAGCTGGGCGTCTGCCTCTCCACACTGCTCGCACGGCAGGAAAAGGAAATCAGTCACTCCTTCGGCTGGACGTCCCCCCAGACCTGCTACGCCATGGCCCACGCCCACCTCGCGTGGCATCGGGCCATGGAACGAGCTGGTTTCCTGCGGGGGATCCGCACCAAATCCGATCTCCGACACCACCTCGATCACTGGAAGCAACATCCCCATACCGCACCGCTGGGATTCATCCAGACCATGGAAGGCGCCGACCCGCTGCTTGTGCCGGACACCGTGGAAGAATTCCACGAACACGGTCTGCGAGCCATCGGGCTGACCCACTATGGTGCCAACCGCTACGGTGGTGGCACGTCCTGCGAAGTGGGACTCGCCGTCGACGCCATTCCCCTGCTGCGAAAAATCGAAGATCTGGGAATGACGGTCGACGTCACACACCTCTCAGACGTCGCCTTCTGGCAGGTTCTGGAATACTTCGGCGGCCGCATTCACGCCAGCCACCAGAACTCCCGTCGGCTGGCTCCGTGGCAACGTCAGTTTTCCGATGAACAATACAAGGCTGTGATCGAACGTGATGGCGTGATCGGCATCGCCTTCGATATCATTATGCTCCAGCCCGGCTATGTTCGCCGCCAAAGTCAAAGACTGGTGTCCATGGATCGGGTGGTGGAAAACATCGACATCGTCTGCCAGCTGGCAGGCAACTCCCGAAATGCCGCCATCGGTACAGACCTCGATGGCGGCTACGGCGTCGAACAAACGCCCAGCGACTTTGATCGCTTCCGCGACCTCCAGCGGATCCCGGAAATGCTCAGCCGCCGCGGGTATTCCGATGCCGACATCAACGGCATCATGCACGGCAACTGGCTGCGATTTTTCATGGAAGTCCTGCCGGATTAAGACACTGCTGGCTGTTGGTAGTGCCGCGTAATCAGGTCGTTCTGCAGCCACAGCAGCCGATTCACTGCCCGCAGCGTCCTAACCTCAGTCTCCCGTTCCAAACCCAGGCTCAGGACCGTCGACAACAGAGCATCCGATACGAAACCCATCAACGCGTTCATTTGCACAAGCGGTACCGACAACCGCGGATTACCGGCGTGGGGAGTATGAATTCTTCCGACGTGGTCGAGGAACTGCACAAGCTTGTTGTCATACGGACGCGTGACGAGGGCGACGAGATAGTTGGCCAGGTGGGCCCGGCGAAACTGAATCATCTCATGCTGCTGCGACAGCTCCGCCAGATTTTCAGGCACAGCACCGTCGAATCCGGACTGCCGCACCAGAAAATGACGCTTCGTCGCGTCCCACGAAAACAACTTTTCATAGACCGCGTCCACCAGTCCCGGAACCAGCGGCCCCAGCAGCGGAGCCGCCGCATGCAGGGCGGCGACGTCTTCGTTCGTAAACCCCATAAAGTCGGTCAGCCAGGCAAAACGCGCGGCGAGGTCTGTTTCAAGCCTGGGTTCATCAACGTGCTGCATCATGGCGGGATTCCTGTCAGGAGGGAGAAAAGGGGGGATGGCTGTGCAAAAGGCGGGGTCAGGACCTGGCGGGACATCAACGCGTTCCAATTCGCCCTGAATTGGATACGATTGTCCAAATAAGCTATCGGGCGATAAATCGGACGTCAACATCCAATTTGGATTTTGCAACATGTTTTCGCAAACGGTGGAATACGCGCTCCGCACGGTGCTGCATCTGGCGTCAGTGGGTCGCAGCTGCACGACGGCGGAGATAGCGACGGCGACACAGGTGCCTCGCGCCTATTTGTCGAAGGTGATTCAGTCTCTGGCGGCGGCCGGCATAGTGGCATCGCACCGCGGCGCGGGCGGTGGAGTGGTGCTGGTGCGCGAGGCGACGGACCTGACGATACTGGAGGTCGTGAATGCGGTGGAGCCGATTCAGCGGATCCACACCTGTCCACTCAACCTTGCAGCTCACGGAGTCAACCTGTGTCCGCTCCATCGCCGCATGGACAGTGCTCTGGCCATGGTGGAAACGGCTCTGCGAGAATCGACGGTCGCGGAAGTGCTGTCAGAACCCACTACGAGCATCCCGCTCTGTGACTTTCCTGGGCGTGGCCCGATCGCGCCGCCGTGCGGCACGCTGCGATGAGCCACCGGGCGGGAGCCCAATGGCATTGGCTTTCTGGCAAGACGCAGTGTCGGGAGGGCGAAGCTCCTGCTGAGCCGCATCCCTGCCGCGAGCATTTCTTCGATCCCCGCTACGCCGCAAAAACGCTGGCAAACGCTCACAGCGCGGACCAGCGTTCAGCGGCTCGGCAGGAGCCTCGCCCGCCCAGGTCTTCACCCGTCTTTTCACAGAATTTCAGAGAATCCCAATGCCATTGGGCTGCCGCCCAGCGGCTCATCTGTGGCGGCATCCCACTGGCATTGGCTGTCTCTCAATCGCCGCAAAAAGTAAGAAAGGCGAGTGGTGGATGTCAATCCCCCGGTAACGGTCGGTAACCGCGCGGGCAGCGGCGCAGCAGGAGTGCCCCAGGGTGGTACCGGCCGATTGACCTCGACCGCACGCCTTGCATGATCGGGTCGAGGCGTTTCAACGGAGAGCGAGTGCTCCAAAGCATGCGAAACACCAGAAAACCAATGCCATTGGGCGGAAGCCTTCGGGTAAAGAGCGTTGGCGACGCGCTGCCAACGCCGCGCCGTTCCGTAATCGCTTTCACGATGCCAACCCGCGTACCCAGGGCATCGCTTGTGATCACAGCGCTACGTACATCGATCAACTCCTGTACCTGTGGGATTGCCGTGATCTCACTGGATTTGGCGTCGGGGGGTATCTGTGCCAAAGTGGTTCCCTGCGCCGACATCCACAGGCTCACCAGATGCCGGGGCCCACGAGCTTTGCTGTTGTTGCGACTGCCTTTGATCGTTTTACGGCGGGGGGGGGGGATGG
>JBEAUF010000170.1:0-3381 GCA_041161565.1 Planctomycetota bacterium
ACTCTCTCGCGCAGCGTCCTTTACCCGCAGGCTCCCGCCAGGCGGCTCAGCGCATTCTCACTTCTCACTTCCGCGCAGCGTCCCCTGAGGCATCTCGTCGTAAAAATGATTGGCCATCAGATGTTCAGCTGACAGCAGCAACAGCAGCAGTCCCAGCAGCACCGGGAAGACTTCAATGCCCAGTCGCCCCGTGCGCACCACCTGCTGCAGCTCCTCCGCACTGCGAATAATCGCGGCCCGGTCAGAATCGAACACCTCCTGCAGCTTCTCGGGGGAAATGCGAGTCAAATCCGTTTCGGCGCCGGGGACGTTGACGGCGAAGGCAGCAGCAAAGTTGGCGGCCGATTCAAATGGTCGCACCGCATAGTGACCGGGGTCGCGGGCGTCGTCGATCAGGATGCTTTTTTGACCAGGTTCGATGGTGCCGCGAGTCTGCCCGAGCCCCGGTCGCTGCAACAGGTACTGCTGAAATCGCTCATCCGTCGGCAGAGGCAGTTCGATGAGCTCTCCAGCGATGAAGTTCCTCCGAAATTCGCTCCCGTTCGCCATGTGCAGCATCAGCTTTTCCAGCAGGGCCACAAAACTCCATTCCGCTGCAAAGTTGGTCCAGCTGCTGCCGCCATTCGTCAGATTGTCCATCGCGGAGGTGAACATCAGGCAACGCCCGGTGCCAACACGCCGTTCCAGCAGCGCAGGGCGTTGATTGGGACCGGCAAAATGCAGCAGCACCGAGCTGCCGTCGGTCGGCTCCACCGCCCAGCAACGCTCAAACACGGCCGTCCCCAGCCCCACCCGCAAGGTTTCATCCGTGGCAAAATTCCGAGTGACCGGGTGGCCGGAATCAGAAACCTGCAGACTCGATGTGCCATCGGGAAATTTCACGGCGGTGATCGGCAGAGCAGGCAGCAGCCTCGAGGCAGACGGCGTATTCCATGCGGGCGCCTGAATGCGGCCGGACCCGGCAACCACCAGCACACTCCCGCCAGCTGCTGCGTACTTGCCCAGTGCCGTCCAGAGCGTGTCATCCGGTCGCTGCAGACCGGACACAATCACAGCATCAAAGTCGCCAAAAGTCAGCTCGCCTGCCGCCGCAGTCGTGATTTGACGACAGTCACACGTGCGAATCCCCGCGCGCTCCCGCTCCTCCGGCTGGAGCGCGTTTTTGATGTACAACGTCTCCTCAAGCCTGTCTGAAATCAACAGCACCCGGGGCGTCGGCAGTACTCCGCACGAAAACCAACGCACGTTGTCGACCGCCAGAGGGTCCTCTGAATTGATCCGCACCACTCCCTGCAGCCGCTCAAGTCCCGCTGGTACGTCAATACTCGTCTGCACCGACGTTTCACCACCCTCAAGACTGACCACTGCCGGAGCTCCCGTGGGAGTCTCCTGGCCGGCCGCATTGATGAGGCTCGTTTCCAGCGTTGCTGAAGCCGGGACAGCACCCTGCGATCGCACCGTTAGAGACAAGTCCAGCTTCAGCCCTGGCGTGATGGATTCGTCCGACAGACGCAGCTCAGAGATGCCCGCATTCAGGGCACCAGGAACCGCCAGATCCACCAGATAGATGTGCAGCCACTCGTGCTGCTTCAAAAGATCCGCCAGCCCGCTTTCATCCGGCAGCTGCACAGCGGCTGTTGTGAAGTCCGAAAAGACGTAGATCTCTCGCGAATACAAATCACCCGTCGGCCCCGTACCCGTCTCTTCCTGAATCAATCTGCGATGGTCCGCATGCGCACGAATCGCAGCACGCAGCTGCGGATTGAGCTTTCGTGGGAGCGATGATGGAGTAATGCCCTCCAGCTTTGCAGAAGCGCCGGACAGGTCCGCCTGAAACACCAGCTCCTCCGCCGAATCAAGCGTGGCCACCGCCGCCACACTCCGCGCGGGGAATCGCTCCAGCTGCTGCCGAGCCAGTTTCCGCGACTGCTCCAGTCGCGTGGCGTTCTCGTTCAAATACGTCATGCTCAGACTGTTGTCAAATAAAAATACGGCAGCCACCGGTATGTCCTCTGCCCCCTCAGCACCCGGCGATAACAACTCACCCCGAACCCGTACCGCCCATGGCACGCCGGTCAGCAACACCGCCGCAGACATCCCGCCCAACAGACAGAAAACCTTCTGTAAACCCCGCTCACGCTGCCGCGATATCACACCCCCGGAACCGTCACTGCGCCGCTGGAGCCAGCGCCAGACCGCCAGAGCACCCGCAGCGGAACACACCAAACCCAACCACTCCCACCATCGCAGGCCATAGTCCGCCGCCGGAAGCGATGGTCGAGCAAACGCAAGAACCAGGCAGGCAATCAACAGCACTCGCAAAGCCAGCAGCAACACCTGACGCAGACGCATCCGCCGCGAATTCGCCGGACGACGTACCTGCAGCAACCGCAGAGCAGGAAACTCAATCAACTTCGGCCTGGCCCGCATAATCAAATGCAGCACCACCGGTATCGCCGACAACACCAGCCCCAGCAGTAGTGATGAATTAATGAGCGTCATGAGTCAGCCAGAAGGGAACAAAGGAGTCTCCTCCGGAAGAATAACCGGTTCCCCTGCGAAAAACCAATCCCGCACAGCCTGCGTATCCGGGAACCCAATGACAACACGCAATGACAACACGCACTGAGCCGCAGGGCGGAAGCCCGCGGGTAAAGGCCCCAGCAACGCCATGCTGAGTGCGCCGAAAACGATTCCCGTTACGTTTCAGAACACTCACCGGGGGCTCCCTCCCTCCGCTCACGTGGTGCCAACGCACTGAGCCGCATGGCGGCAGCTCAATGGCGTTGGCTTTCTGTTGTTTCGAATGTTTTGGAGGCCCCAGTTTCCGTTAACACGCGTGGTTTCAACCATGAAAGGCGTGCGGTCGATGTCAATCGGCCGGTAAGACCCTGGTGTGCTCCTGCTGCGGCGCTGACCGCGCGGTTATGGACCGTTACCCGGGATTGACGTCCCCCGCACGCCTTTTCGCGGTATAGCCACGCCACTGAGCCGCAGGGCGGCAGCCCGCGGGTAAACGGCACTGCCAGCGCACTGCCAACACCCACGCCGTTCAGCCAACATCCCCTCTGCCATCAAAATTCAAATCCGCCGCGGGCGAATCACCCGCAGACGCAGTGGGCCTGCCACTGCTCATGGGCTTGAACCGCTCAGAAAGCGGAATGCGAGAGATTGGGGGGGGGTATTCACCACTCCTGAGCAACAGGCAGGGAATAACAGGTGGATGGACGTGCCTTTACCAGGAGCACTGCGGACGGTGATCTCCCCGCCCGCCTGCACCACCAGTCCATACACAGTCGACAGCCCAAGACCCGTGCCCTGACCAACAGCCCGCGTGGTGAAAAATGGGTCAAACATCCTGCTTTGCACTTCAGGAGTCAT
>JBEAUF010000334.1:0-47626 GCA_041161565.1 Planctomycetota bacterium
TGATGCCCCCAGGCGTCATGCCCGGGGCTCCGCAAATGCCACCAGCCATGCCCGCCGCTGCCATACCCGCACCGGTGGCAACTCCGCAGCCCGCGGCCGTGGCACAGCAACCACCCGCGCAGACCCCGGCCGGCGAGAGTGGGCAGAAAACCGTCCTGCTGCCGCTGGAACGTCGAAATGCTCCGGCGGCCGCACCAGCCGAAGAACACGAAGAATTGGAGTTCATGACGGAACTGCCGGATATTGCCTGAAGTCAGGCGTGCGGCGGGTTAAACCACAGAACCGAATAATTGCCACCGGCCGCTGAGCTTAGAGTTCCGCATGAGTGTGGGACAGCTCCAGAGCTGCCCGGACAATGCCTGCTGCATCCAGTCCCATTTCCGCCAGCAGTTCTTCCCGCTCACCGTGCTCCACGAACCGATCCGGGATGGCCAGCACTTTGAAGCGTTCGGTGCTGATTCCGAGACGATTGGCCGTTTCCAGAACCGCGCTGCCGAAGCCTCCAATCAACGCATTTTCCTCGATGGTGATTACGAATCCGGTGCTGGCTGCCTGCCTGAGCATCTGTTCGTCGATTGGCTTAACGAAGCGAGCGTTCACGACACCAGCACGAATCCCCTGTTCAGCAAGTTGAGCTGCGGCTTCGACGGCCTGAGCCAGCATTGTGCCACAGGCGATGATTGTGCCGTCTTCACCGGTGGAAAGTGTTTCGGATTTTCCGAGCACGATCGGGGTGCGGTGTCTGGGCACGCTGTCGACTCGAGTCTTGGGGTAGCGAATTGAGACAGGTGAGGAGCTCTGCAGGGCGAACTCCAGCATCGGTCGAATCTCCTGTTCGTCTGCCGGTGCGGTGACGATCATGTTTGGGAAGATCCGCATGTAGGAGTTATCAAAGACGCCATGATGGGTGGGGCCGTCAGGTCCGCAGAGCCCTGCGCGATCCATGCAGAAAATCACGGGCAGATTCTGCAGCGCGACTTCCTGGAAGATCTGGTCGAAGCTTCTCTGGAGGAACGTGCTGTAGATATCCACGATGGGTTTCATTCCGGACTTGGCCATTCCTCCGGCAAAGGCGACGGCATGGCTCTCGCAGATTCCGGTGTCGAAGAATCTGTCGGGGAAGTCTTCGCGGATTCGTTCGAGCTTATTTCCGGCGCACATGGCAGCGGTGAGCACGCAGACTGTGGGATCGGCGTGCATGGCGCGATGGATCGCGTCTGACATGACTTCGGTGTAGGTGATCTCCGCCGTCTTTTTCACAGGGACAATTTCATTGTCAGCATCGCGGCGGAATGGCGAGGGAGTATGGAACTTGACTGGATCCTTGCAGGCCGGTTCAAAGCCATGGCCTTTTTCGGTGAACACGTGGAGCAGCACCGGGCCGCGCACGTCGCGCACGAGCTCGAGGTATTTGCGGAGGCTGCGAATGTCGTGCCCATCGACGGGACCGATGTACCTGAAACCCATTTCCTCGAAGAGCATCCCGCCGTGGAGGAAGGATTTGACAGCGTCCTTGAAGCTGCTGAGCACCTTTTCGGTGGGTTCGCCGACGACGGGGAGGCGGTTGAGGAGCCAGGATACGTCACGTTTCAGGCCATCGTAGAACGGGGCCACGCGGGCTTTGTCGAGGTAGCTGGCGAGTCCTCCGACGCGCGGACAGATGCCCATCTTGTTGTCATTCAAAATGACCAGCAGATCCTTATTCAGCTCTACGGCGTTGTTCATCGCCTCGAAAACAATGCCCGACGGGAGTGCTCCGTCGCCGATCACGGCGACTGCGCGGCGACCATCGCGGTAAAGCAGATCATCGGCAGCTTTGAGCCCCAGCACGGTGGAGACGCTGCTGCCCGCGTGGCCGGTGACAAACAGATCCCATGGGCTTTCAGCGGGGTTGGGGTAGCCCATCAGACCACCGCGACGACGGATCGTGGAGAATTGAGAAAACCGGCCGGTGATCAGCTTGTGCGGGTAGATTTGGTGGCCGGTGTCCCAGATGAGCCGGTCTTTGGAAAAGTCAAAAGTGAGGTGCAAAGCGATGCACAGTTCCACCACGCCGAGGTTGCTGGAGAAATGGGCGGCGCGGTCAGAGACCACTGTCAGCAGGGCTTCGCGGATTTCGTCCGCCAGCTGTTTCAGCTGCGGCTCACTCAGCCCTCGCAGGTCCTTCGGCGATTGGATTCCGCTGAGTATTTCGAATGACATTAGTGGTCTCTTTCCACGATGAATTTCGCGAGCTGTTGCAGGTAGGAACTGCGGGGCCCGAGGGGGGCGATCGTCTGGCAGGCCTGTTCCACCAGCCGTTCCGCGCAGGAACGACTGTTCTCAAGGCCCATCAGTGCTGGGTATGTCAATTTTCCGAGGTCTGCATCGCGACCGGGGGTTTTTCCAAGCCGGCCAGCGTCTCCCGTAACATCCAGAAGATCGTCAGCGATTTGGAAGGCCAGTCCGATGCAATGCCCGTAAATTCGCAGTCGACTGCGAATTTCCGGGGGGGCCTGAGCTACAGCGGAGCCCATTTCCAGAGCGGCGGTAATCAGAGCACCCGTCTTCATTTTATGGATGCGGTTGAGATCTTCTACGCGGGAAATGCTGGTTCCGGGGGAAGCAAATTCCGAGAAGCCGATTGGAGCCTCTGGCCCAGACATAGAAAACCCTGAATTTTCGGCAAAAACGTCTGGTTCTCCGGGCATTTCAGGAGATTCGGGAGGGGTGGGACCAAGCGGAAATGGCCCGCGTTCGGCTTCCAGATCCAGCACCTGACCGCCAACCATGCCGCGCCCGCCGGCCGCGCGGGCCAGAATCTGCAGACAGTCGGCACGGACGGTCGCCGCAGCAGCCGACTCTGCAACCAGTTCGAAGGCCAGTGTCAGCAGAGCGTCACCGGCGAGAATCGCCAGGGCTTCACCAAATACGCGATGACTGGTGAGTCGTCCTCGGCGATAGTCATCGTTGTCCATCGCCGGCAAATCGTCGTGAATCAGTGAATACGTGTGCACCGCCTCGAGCGCACAGGCAGGAGCCATGGCGTGGGCAGCTTCACCCCCACAAAGATCGCAGGCCAGGAGCACCAGCACGGGACGCAGTCGCTTGCCACCCGCCAGCAGACTGTACTCCACGGCGGCCCTGAGACTGGGAGCCCAGCCGCGGCCAGCCACACAAACACGGAGACGGTCCTCCACCGTACGCCGCAGTGCGGCTGTGTGCTGCTGGAAGTCATCGCTCAACAGTGACACGGCAACCAACCTTGCTGAAACAATGGGTGAGGGCGGGAGTCTATGCGGAACGGGAATTTGTTTACAGTCCGCCAGCCACGGGTTAGACGGCCCTCCCCCAAACAGAAAGCCGGAATACTCTCAGAACTTCAGCTGCCCTGCCCATCACCCGCAGCTTCCGCCTGTTGTTCACCGGTGGCTGGAATAAATGACCACAGCAGCAGTCCGGCGGCAAGCGTGATCGCGACGCCCGCAAGATTACGCACATCCCGCAAAGCCATCATTCCGGCCGTCGCAAGTGTCGCCAGCACGTAGAATGCGGCAGCAGCCATAATCCCCACCGACACTTCCCGCTGTGGTGACGCGGATGTTCGCCCCCGCACCGGGATCAGCAGCGTGGCGACCGTGAGCGCTGAGGAAAGTGCCAGCAGAGCGCTCAGGTAGCTCAGCAATCCCGCGAGACTGCTCCAGAAAACCAGCCCGATGCTGATCGCGGACTGCAGCAGTACCGTGCGGGCCGTGGAAGCCGGACCGGAACGGAAAATCTTCGGGAACAGGCCGTCATCGGCCATCCTCGCGAATACTCGAGGCCCCGTCATCACCATCCCGGCCACCGAGGACAGGGCCCCGAGGCACACGGCGAGACGAATGAGCCGCTGCAGCGGCGGGCCACCGATGGCCCCCGCCGCTATCGCCGCCACTCGTTCCTGCCCGGCAATCTCAGCTGCCGGTGCAGCCGTTACGAAGACAAGGTTGAGCAGGAGATAGAGGATGGTGACGACGCCAGTTCCCAGCCAGAGCGACCGCGGGACGTCACGTTCCGGATCCCGTACCTCAGAGGCGATATACACGGCCGCATTAAACCCGGCATAGCTCAGAGAAATCCACATGACGGATTCGGCAAACACCAGCAGCTGCATCCAGAGCGTGGGAAGTTGAGCATCCTTCGCAGGAGGGAGTGACTCCCACGACCATGGATGGCTGGAGCTGCTGGATGCGGCCCAGAGCAGGAACACCACGAGCACGGACAGTTTTACCAGCACCACTGCATTCTGCAGGCTGGCAGCTGCGCGAACGACAAACGCATGACCAACACCAAAGGCCGCGATGATCAGTGCGGCTGCAAGTTTTTCAGGAAGCCAGTCGGGGCGGTTTCCGTCGAACAGGTAGCTTTCAAAAGTGAGCGCCGCCATGGCGATCGCCCCGCTGAATCCAGCCGTCAGCGAAACCCAGCCGGCAAGAAACCCCGCCAGCGGATGCAGCCGACGACTTAGGTACAGGTACTCACCGCCGGAAACCGGGAGTCGCCGTGAAAGTTCGCCGTAGGCCACAGCACCAGCCAGAGCGATCAGGCCACCAACGCCCCAGGCAGTCAGCACAAGCTGCGGTGAAGACAGGGCCGCCAGCGAAAAACCGGATGTTGTGAACACACCGGCCCCAATCATGCTGGCTACGACGACGCAGGTCAGCGTCAGCAGTCCGAAACGCGCGGGATTGACTGGGGAGGGCGCTGGACCGGACATGCGGAGCTCTGGGTTGAAGACGCGGGTTGCCGGGTGCTGAACATCACACCTGTGCTGGTGTGGCGTTTTCGTGGAATACGCCGATCCGACGGAATTTCTGGTACCGACGTTCGAGCAGATCAGGGATGGAAAAACCTTCCAGGTTTTGCAGAGCTTCGACGATGCGGCCCTTGAGCGTGGCAGCCATCGCGAAGTGATTGCGGTGGGCGCCACCCAGCGGTTCCGGGATGACTTCGTCGATGACACCCAGCTGGAGCAGGTCGCGACTGGTGAATCGCAGAGCCCTGGCAGCCTTATCCGCATGCTTGACGCTTTTCCAGAGAATCCCGGCGCAGCCTTCAGGACTGATCACGGAATAGTAGGCGAATTCAAGCACGGCAACGTGGTCGCCGATGCCAATTCCCAGAGCACCTCCGGAACCGCCTTCACCAATCACCACACAGACAACCGGTACCTCCAGTGTGGACATGTCGCGGAGATTCACGGCGATGTTGTATGCCTGCCCGCGTTCCTCGGCACCAATTCCCGGGTAGGCCCCCGGAGTATCGATCAGGCAAACGATGGGCAGACCATAGCGGCTGGCCATCTCCATTTTCTGCATGGCTTTCCGATAGCCCTCCGGATGGGCGAGGCCATAGCCGCATTCGTTGCGTTCCTTCAGGTTGCGGCCCTTTTGATGGCCCACGAGCATCACCTTGCGGCCAGCGATGCGGGCAAAACCGGTGACGATGGCCCGGTCATCGCCGAAGGACTTGTCTCCGTGAAGTTCCACAAACTCGTCACACACCAGTTCCAGATAGTCGGCTGTCTGCGGACGATCCGGATGGCGGGAAACCTGAACAGTTTGCCATGGGTCGAGGTTGGCGAAGAGTTCGCGAGTGAGCTGGGTCAGTTCCACCCGCATTCGTCGCATGGCTTCTTTTTCACCCGGCGTTGGATCCTTGCAGGCCTCCAGCTGCAGCAGACGCTGTTCCAGCTCATAAAGGGGCTTTTCAAATGGCAGCTGATGAATCGCGGGCATGGCGGAGGAGTTCGGACGGGGGTTGAGAAGAGACGGCACTACTAAACCGGCTGCGATTGTACGAAAATCGCAGGATTGCGGCAAGACGGCCGGGGAAGCAGGCTGGCTGGGGAACCTGCAGACGACTCCGACTGAGCGTCCTGGCGGCCGGGGGCAGCAACCCCCACATAACGACCGGCTTTTACCCGCAGGATCGATTTTAGAAGTCTGTCGCCGTCTCTCCACCGGAACGGGTCGCCAGCGCCTGAAAGGTGGACCGATCGATAACGTCAGAAAGCTGGCGGACGGAACCATCAGCAAACGCGAAGAACGTACTGCCCGGATGCTGACTGGCAAACCCGGGAAAGCCGCGGCTGGTATTGCCCGGAGGCTGGCTGCAGGCACCAACCACACGCCAAACAGGATCACTGCACCATGGCAACACCCCCGCCCAGACCGTCAGGTCGATGTACGTCAGATTCATTCCGGAAAAATGCCTTCTCGACTGTTCAGATACCCGACGCTCCCCGAACAGCAAAGTCTGGCTGGTTCCATCAGTGACGTCGCGCAGCTGCAGTGAGCTGTTGAGATAGAACAGCCCGTTACCCTGATCGGGCTGAGAAACGATGTCAGTGCTGCCGGACACAGCGGCGTAGTCCGCCCTCGCCATGGTGTAAAGCTCCGGATCCGGCGGATGCAGTGCAGCGAGCTGCCCGCGCAGAGGCATCATGTCGGGCTTTTGGACGATAACAACATCGGTATCTGCGGAGCTGTTGGTCGGGCAGAGAAACACCGGGAGGGACAGAGCAAGAAACGGCAGGTTGGCGGGGCCGGTCATCGACTCTGTAAATCGGAGGCGCTGGAAGAGCGTTGCCTGGTCGAGTTCCGGCAACAGCTGGGCCCCCCATCCCCAGCCCTGCAGACCAGTCTGTTGGTGCGCGGTCCAGCCTGACGGGAACCTTGCCGTGCGTTCATGGTAATTATGAATCGCCAGCGACAGCTGTTTCAAATTGTTCCGACATCGAGTCGCTCGGGCAGCTTCGCGGGCAGCCTGTACGGCGGGGAAAAGCAATCCCAGCAGGACGGCAATGATGGCCATAGCCACCAGAAGTTCGATCAGCGTGAAGGCATGCCGGCGCCGCATTAGACACTCGCAGAGCAAAACACCGTGGGAAAGCCAGAATCTGTTCACCCGGCGTTAGCAGCAGCACCGAGGAACTTCCGGCTTTGATGGACTGCCTTTGGCTTATTCCAGTGCTGTTACCGGCTGAGTGACCTCAGTCGATCGTCCCGCGTCAGGCGGTGGGGCCGTAGCGGACGGTTTCCGCCGAAACGGTGCCGGTGGCAGAGCAGCCGTCTGGCCCAGTCGCATCCGCACGCGTCTGGACTTGTAGAGTACGGTCACGGAGTCATCGGTAACGGTAAGTATTTTGACTGTGAGCTCCGGCACTGTGATGTCCTCGGACGCGGCAGCAAAGTATTCATCCCCGCTGCGGCGGTCAACGAACCACGCACGGCGGGTTTCACCGCTCAGTATCGAGCCAATAAACTGGAGGGACTGGCCTGGGGAGTACTTTGGAGCAGGTGGGGTGGGCGGTTTCGGCGGGTCAGATGGAACTGCAGGTTCAACCGGGGCCGTGGTATCAGTCACGGGCTGCCCTGCTGGAGTGGTTTCCGCCACGGCCTGCGGTTCCGGGAGTTGTGGGGGGGCGGGCGGCTGTGGCAGAGTCAGCAGCGGGCTGTTTTCGAACAGCGACGCGAGGGTGGTTTCGGGTTCCATCGAGGAATCCGGTTCGGGGAGCACATCGACTTCAGGGGCTGTGGGCAACGCGAGTGCTTCGATGGTAACGGCGAGGCGATGATGGTCATCGAAGCCGCTGGAGGAATTGACAATCTGGACATTTGTGAGGCGATGCAGCAGCGGGGTGCTGGAGAAGCGATCAATAAACTCAGCGATGGCTGCGGCAGGGGCGTCGCATTCGATGGATACGGGAATGCGGTAACCGAGGAATTCGTCGGTGATCGGGGTTGATGGATTCACGGAGGCGGCTTCGATGCCGCTGTTTGTGAGCTGCTGTACAAGCCATGCCTGATACAGCGCCGACGCGCGGCCCGGATCGGCAGGAAGGCTGCGTTTGGCGGCATCCTCGAGGGCCTGCAGGTCGTGCAGCAGACGATTGACCTGCACCTGATGTTCTTCTGCCTGAGCGATGGCTTCGGTCAGGGCCAGATCAAGGTCAGCGAATGGGTGCAGGGGCAGTTCGAAGCCGGACTCCAGCAGGAGCGCGACAGTCACGGCCGCGGCAGCGAGTGTGGCGAGGATTTTTTCTCTGCGGGTTCTGATCATGGCTGTGGCTCGGGAGTAGTGCCTGTCTGGGGCAGCAGCAGGCATTCGGTACGAAATTTGAACCTCAGCGAACTTTCGGGTGGGGCGGGTTCAATCCCATAGGGTCGGAGCACGTAGCGGGCGGGCTGCAGCAGCACGGCCGAATTCAGTTCGCTGATATCAGCAGTGGATCCTGCAAGTCCTTCGATGGTGAGCACGGATTCCCGGCTGTCGGCGATGTTTTCGAGCTGCACCCGAGTGAGCAGCACTCGCTGTTCACCGGGCACGAGCGCGAGCAGACCGCGAATGCTGGTGGAAGGATTGGGAGCGGACGCCAGCCACGCATCAAGGCGATTACGCTGTTCAGGAACCTGCTGCTGATCGTTCAGTCGCTTCTGCAGTTGTTCTGTCTTTCTGTGCAGCGCCAACAACTGCTGTCGACGTGCGCTGCGTTCCATGAATACCCAACTGGCAACTGTCAGCAGCAGCAGGATCAGGAGAGCAGCGGAGCGAACGGCAGCGGGTCTGCGAGAATAGAGCGACCTGCCGGCGGATCGGGGACGGAGCAGATTGCAGCAGGAGGAACGGCCGGACCGCAGCCGGGCCATGGCGACAGCGCGGGGTGAGCGATCATCTGCGGGGCCCAAAGTCGTCTGAAATCCGGCATTTTGCAATTGTTCGGCCAGAAACTCAGCGTGCGAACCGGCGACGAAAATGGCCTGGTTATAGACCCCCTGCCGCCAGGACTGCGGCAGGGATTCAACGATGCGTTCAACAAGCGCGGCAATGGCAATTGGAGCCGGATGGGGAGAATCAGGATCATTCCGCACACCACAGGCGAGTGAGGCAGCGGGAATGCCGCCGCGGCTGGCGAGAACTTCAAGTTTTGAGCGATTCATCTGGACCGCGAGCCGGCAGCTGGATTCGCCGGGTACAGGAGGGCAGAGAAAGAGGTCCGCGGATGTGAGCAGTGGTGGTTTCCAGCCTGCAGCCTCCACGGTCCGGCGAATGCTGCTGCAGATGTTTCCCGGGGCGGAAAACAACGAGACGTGCTGCTGAGATTCAGCGGACTCCGCAGGGTGCGGCAGAAAATCCCAGACCTGGGCGGCATCCGGGCCAGCCTGACGGGACTCCAGCTGCAGCGAGATCAGTTCGGCAAGTTCCGCGGGCGCAACGGACGGGAAAGAGAGCAGTCGCAGGCTGATCGATTGACGCGGCAGCGAGATTACTTCCGGCGGTGCAGCCCACGGCCGCCTCGCGATCCACGACTGCAGCAGTCTCGCAGTTTCCACGGGGTCGCTGAACGGGTCGAAGTTTTCGGGCCAGGGTTCCCAGTCCGACTCGGAAACCTGCCAGCTACCCTGCTGAAGCTGCAGCCGAGCCAGCACGACACCCGTCGAGGTCCAGTCAAGGACGGAGCAGTTTCTGCGGCTGGATCGGCTGGAGAACCAGCCGGTCTGATCGCGGGTGAGTGCAGTTTGCCGGGTATTGGAGTGCATTTGGGGATCCGAGTGCATTTTCACGTCAGCTTCTGGGAAACGTGCCGGTGACTGTTGGTTTGGCAGCGCAGCGGGAGCGAAATTCCGCCGGAGTCATCGCGGTATCAGCGAAGTCGGGACCTTGCCGCACGCCGACGCTCCCGTTGAGCCGGTGAATGATGAGTCCAAGAGTTCTTCCGGCCTGATCCTGCAGGAGCAGACTGACAGGTGACGCCGTCCCATCCGGATGGAAGACGATTTCCACACGACCATCGGAGTGCATCACTGCTGAGGGCCGTTTTTCTTCCAGCAGCAGGGACTGGCAGCGAATACCGTCAGGGAGCCTCAACGGGAGCACTTCACTAGAGGCCGCGAGAGAAACCGTGGGGTGGAACAGGAGTCCGGAGGATTCGAGGGTCAGGCGTGCGGGGCGTCCTGAGCGGAGGGCGTCGAGACGAACTTTGGCGGCCAGCTGCTGGATGGCAGAGGCCGACTGTTCCAGAGGCAGCGTTGCCTGCCAGCGGCGCAGGGAGGGCACGGAGATGGCAGCAACGGTGACCAGCAGCGTCAACACAACCAGCAGCTCAAGGATGGAAAATCCGAGGTGCTGGTCTGCTGGTGCGACCGGTGATCTCGACATCCTGAGCATTACCAGTTTCCTATGTCGTCAGCATTGCCGTGAGTTTGGTCAGGTCCTGCGGAACTGACATCGAAACCATCGGGATTGCGAATACCGGGACAGCGGTATTCCAGTTTCCTGCCCCAGGGATCGAGCGGCGGCTTTTCGATGTAGGGTCCCTTCCACGCGCGGTCACTGCTGCCGGGTCGGGTGAGCAGGACATTCAGCCCCTGACTGGTTCCAGGAAAAGCACCACCATGATCGAGCGCGTAGAGTTTGAGGGCTTCCGACACGCCATGAATGCTGTTTCTGGCCGCCTGAACATAAGCGTCCTTCTGCCTCCCCAGGACTCGTGGGACGACCATCGCCATGATCACGCCGAGGATTCCGAGCACGAGCAGGACTTCCATCAGGGTGAATGCGGATCGCCTGCGACATGGCGCGTGCACTGCGGCAGGCAACTGCCGGACAGAGACAAATGCGTTACGGCTGTGATTCATTGCTGAGTTCCTGTCGGGATTCCCTGTACGACGATTACGGAGTGAGTCCGGTGCCCTCGAACACGGGCATCAGAAGAGCGATCACCATGAAGCCCACGACGACGGCCATCACCAGCATCAGCGCCGGTTCCAGCATACGAAGTACGAGGTCCAGACGTCTCTGGGCACGAAGTTCAAGACGGTCTGCCAGTTTCAGGAGCACGGATTCGAGGCGATTAGCCTGTTCGGCAACGGCGATCATTTCCAGGACATCGGCCGGGAAATGGTTTCCGGTGGCCAGTGGCCCGGCGAGACTTCGACCGCCGCAGATACTTTCCTGTGCGGCCGCGATGGTCTCGCTGATTACCAGATTGCCCGCGGCACGGCGGCTGATTTCCAGCGATCGCAGCATCGGGACACCGTTTTGCAGGAGCGCTCCCAGCACCCTGCAGAAGCGGGCGATCGCGATAGAACGCACAACGGGCCCGATCCCTCCCAGACGCAGCAGGAGTCGATCACGAATCAGAGTCATCTGCGAAACCGGCACCCGCAGTCGGAGCATCACTCCCGCGAGGAAAATGCACAGCAGCAACGGCAGCGAATATCGTGAGACAAAGTCACTGAACCACAGCAGCAGCCGTGTGGGCCACGGCAGGCGACCAGCTTCGATAAGCGAATCGAACAGCGGCTGAAACTGGGGCACAAAAAAAATCAGCATGCCGGTGACGACGAGTACGGACACCGCAGCGAGGAGGATGGGATAGGCGGCGGCACTGAGAATCCGAGAGCGTACTTCTTCCTGACGTTCACGCACAGCCGCGAGGCGACGCAGGGATTCCTGCAGAAACCCGCCCTCCTCCCCCGCCTGGACCATACTCACATCAAGTTCCGTGAAAGCCGCCGGATGGCTGGCGAGTGCCGCAGCAAGACTGGATCCATCGGCCACCTGGGCAGCCACAGACGCAAGAATGCTTCGCAGTGCCTGATTGGAAGACTGGGACGAAAGCACCTGCAGAGCTCGCAGCAGCGGCACACCAGTATCGAGCTGATCGGAAAGCAGTGAGAAGGCGGCAGCGAGTGCTGCATGCGAGACACGGTCCCGCCGAGCTCGGTGTGAAAGTGCTTCGCGAAGAGAAACCGGCACCATCGCCGCAGCCGTCAGCTGTTGCAGGGCTTCGGCGCGCGAATCGGCGAGCAGCGTTCCCGGAACACGCTGACCCTGAGGATTCACGGCGATGTATTGAAACTGGGGCATGCCTGAGATTGTCTGCCACGATTTTGCCGCAGACCAGAAGAAACAGAGGAAACCCGACCACGTTGGAGGTGCGGCAGTGAGTTGGGAGGAGTTGTTGTGTTTTGGGAACAGATATGATGGGGAATCTGGCGAAAGGTGAAGTGCAAAACCGCGATCAAATTCTCCTGAAAACCCCGTCGAAGCTCTGCAGTCGTTAAAAACGGAACATCCGGAACGCTCCGCTTCCAGCCACCCTCCCGCGTCAGCGAGCAGGAGGTGCCAGTCCCCCCAATAATCTCCCGCACTTGTCTCCACCAGAGCGTTGGGTTACCCTCCCGAGGTCAAAATCAGCGATCTCAGCAACTGGCTGCAAAGGCACCTCATATGCTGCAGGCAACTCAGCCCGGCTGGCTCATGCTGCTGTCATCTCTGGCAGCATTACCGCTGGTCACGCTTCTCGCCACACCCGCCTGCGGTCAGGACGACGACCGAGCCCCGGGATGGCTGGCCACGCAGATTGATCAGCTGCTCGAACAATCTCTGGAAGACGCCCCACGCGCCCCTGCAGCCGGTGACACCGAATGGCTGCGTCGCAGTTTCCTCGATCTCGCCGGCCGCATCCCCACCACCACCGAAACTCGCCAATTTATCGCCGATACCCACCCGGACAAACGAGGCCGGCTGGTTGAACGTCTGCTTTCCGCCCCAGCTTTCAGTCAGCGGATGGCCGACGCTTTTCACATCCTGCTGATGGAACGCCGCGGAGAACATACCGAATGGCTGAGCTATCTGCGGACGTCGTTCGCCGCCAACAAACCGTGGGATCAGATGGCGCGGGAAATCCTCGACCCAAACGCTGACGCCGAGACCATTCGCGGGGCCGCCTTTTTTCAAACTCGACGGCTGGAGAAAGTCGGCCAGCAGGAGACTGATTACGCGGGCCTGACCCGAGACATCGGCAGGTTGTTTCTGGGCTGCGATCTGCAGTGCGCTCAATGCCACGACCATCTTTCCATCGACAGTTACAGGCAGGTCGACTTTCAGGGGCTCTACACGGTTTACCAAAACACAGTCATCCGCACGGATGTGAGTTATCCAGCGGTGGCTGAGAAACTGCTGACGAAAAAGACCGAGTTCATGTCGGTGTTCGATAAGCAGCCGCAGTCCACGGGACCGCGAATTCCCTTCGGAATCGAACAACCGATTCCGCAGTTTGAAAAGGACCAGGAATACGCAGTCCCCCCGGATCGGAAAACCAACTTTCCTGGCGTGCCAAAGTTTCGCGGCCTGCAGGTGATTGCCAACGACCTCACCGCCCCGGGAAATCAACGGTTTGCAGAAAACGCCGCCAATCGCATGTGGTTCCTGTTTTTCGGTACCGGTCTGGTCAATCCGCTGGATCAACTGCACGACGACAACCCACCCACGCACCCACAGCTGTTGAAACTGCTGGCTGACGGTCTGATCAGTATGAAATTCGACCTCCGCGAATTCACCCGGGAGCTGGTGCTTACTCACGCCTGGCAGAGAACAACCGTCGGCTCGGCAGCCGAACAGCGGTTGTACCAGTATGGCCGCGAAAAACGACTCTCTGCCGAGCAGTTGCTGATCAGCATGCTCACTGCCTGCGGCCCCGCGGCCCCGTCTTCCGACACGCAGACTGAGTCATCACCAGCAACGGTTGGCTTCAGCGAATCCGCCGAACAGAAAACGATTCGCGAAGCCTTCGTCAAGGCCTTCGGCAACGTGCCACAGGACCCCGAGCTTGAATTTTCCCCTTCACTGAAGGCCGCCCTGTTTGTGATGAACGATCCGCTCGTCGCACAACTGCTCCAGCCAGCGAATGGAAATCTCGCCGATCGACTCGCGAAACTGGAAGCCCCGAACGAGCTTGCCGAAGAGCTCTACCTGAGCGTGTTGAGCCGCTTCCCGATTGAGTCAGAACAGGAGTTCGTCCGCGGACATTTGCAGCAGCAGCCGGACAGACCAGCCGCGGTGAGCAATCTGATCTGGTCACTGCTGGCATCAACCGAGTTTTGCCTGAATCACTAATCAATCGGAAGGCAGGCTGATGACGTCGTTCTCGCAACACTGCAGATCGTGGGAGCACGGCTGGTCGCGCCGACGGTGGCTTGGTAATGTCGCCACTTCTGCCGGCGGTACAGCGATTGCCAGCGCACTCCCGGGATTCCTCCCCGCTGCCCACTCCTCAGCGCTGCAGCGGGCCTCAAAACAGGTGCTGTTCATCTGGCTGGACGGGGGAATCAGTCAGCTGGAGAGCTGGGACCCGAAGCCCAACACTGAATTCGGCGGCCCTTTTCGCGCGATCCCCACAGCGGTCCCCGGAATCCATGTGAGTGAGCTGCTGCCGCGAACCGCTCAACAGATGCAGCACCTCGCACTCATTCGCAGCCTCTGCACCCAGGACAATGCACACTCTTCGGGTGTGGACCGCATTCAGCGCGGTGATCCGAAGAACCGCGGAGTGGTCTATCCGTATTTTGGCTCCGCCGTCACCAAACTGCTGGGCCCCAACCAAAGCGGGCTGCCACCATACGTCTGGATTAAACCACTCAGCGGCGGATTCATGCACAAGGATGCAGGATTCCTCGGTCCCCAATACGGATCGCTCGCCTTCGGCGATGGCAAGCCGCCACAGAATCTGCAGCGTCCTGCGGAACTGTCGGCCGAAATTCAGGAACAGCGACTGCGGCTGCGCGCCGAGGTGGATCAGCGGTTCGCTGCCGGTCGAAAGGGATATGCCGCTGAGGCCAACGCGTTTGTGTTTGACATGGGCCTCGAACTGATGCGGCGACAGGAACTCTTTGACGACTCACAAGTCTCCGCTGCCGACGTGGAACGCTACGGAACACACGATCTCGGCCGCCATCTGCTGCTCGCCCGCAGAATGCTGGAAGCCGGAGTGCAGTTCGTGAAAGTCAACAGCTACGGCTGGGATACCCATGGCGATAACTTCAACGGCAGCCAC
Organism: Planctomycetota bacterium; assembly: GCA_041161565.1. GTDB lineage: Bacteria > Planctomycetota > Planctomycetia > Planctomycetales > Planctomycetaceae > SXXK01. The sequence continues at coordinate 14,861 of JBEAUF010000334.1, forward strand.
TGTCTCGTGCGGCGATTTGATCAGGCATTCGCCGCCATCATCGAGGATCTTGCCGCGAGGGGAATGCTGGAACACGTGCTGGTGATCGCCATGAGCGAATTCGGACGCACGCCGCGGGTCAACGGACATCTCGGCCGTGATCACTGGCCCGAAGCCTGGTCACTCGCCATGGCTGGCTGCGGTCTGAAACGCGGCATCGCGGTCGGTGCCACCAGCGACGCTGGCACCTGGGTCACCACGGAACCCTATGACATCGGGCACATGTTCCACACCTGGTTCAATGCCCTCGGAATCGATTCACAGCACACCGAATACAGCAATAACGGCCAGCCACTGCCGATTGCACACGAAGACTGCGGTCCGGTGCGGGAGGTGCTGGCTTAGGAAGCTCAGGCAAAGGTTCGGCGGAGAAATCGTCAGCATGCAGCCCCACACTCGCCTTTCAGCATACAGAGCAGCCAGACGTACTTTCCGCCGGAATATCAAACCGGTTGAACTGCTGTCGGACGGCGAATTTTGAAACGGCAGGTCCGCGATCTGCCTGAATCCGGACACGGCTTCCCGGTCCACAGGACTTTCCCATGGTCCCCTGATACACTGCGGCGAAGCGCGATTCTGCAAGCATCCCGTACGTGTCCCTGAAGTGCCATCCATGCCCGCCAACGATGCAACTCAACCTCGCCTGCAGCCCCTCGCAGTGCTGACCACAACTCGCCAGATGTCACGGCTCTGCTATAGCCGTGACGGCGCCCAGCTGTTTGCGGCGGGACGTGATGGACTCGTGCATTTCTGGAACCTGCCACCCAACGGCTTTCCCGCCACCGAATCCGCTTCGAAAAACGACCTCCCCGAACAGCCGCCACTCTCCGGCCACAACGGCTGGGTTACATCCCTCGAAGTCTCCCCCGATGGTTCACGGCTGATCACCGCAGACTCATGGGGACGACTCACCTGTCGCGAACTCGCATCCCCCGAACGCCCCGTGATCTGGGATCTTCCTGAAGCGCACACCGGATGGCTGCGGCAGGCGGTTTTCACCGTCGGCGGTTCGCAGGTGATCACCTGCGGTCTGGACGGCCGTATTCGAGTGTGGTCGGTGGTCGACGGTTCGCTGTTCAAGGAATTCGTCGGGGGTGGCGAAGACTTGTATTCACTGGCCTGCCATCCTGACGGTGAAACGCTGGTGGCCGGTGACCTGAAGGGAAGCATTCATCGCTGGCGGATCAGCGATGGCTCGCGACTGCAAACTTATGACGCGGCCGAGTTTTTTAAATTATCGTTCATTCAGGAAGTGGGTGGCGTCAGGACTCTGGCATTCAGCCCCGATGGTTCTGTGCTGGCAGCTGGCGGCTGCGTACCCGAGAACGGTGGCTTTGTCCAGGGAATTCCCTGCCTGCGACTGCTGAATGTCACGACTGGAGAGCTTATTCAAAGCCTCCGGCTGGGCGACAACCAGGAGGGCTTTGTGCATCAGGTGCTGCCACATCCCTCCGGCTGCTGGATGGGTGTCTGCAGTGGACAGCCGGGCAAGGGCAAGGTCTTTCTGCACCGTACCGGCGAGGCCGGTCCGTTCTGTCTGAATTCCGAACCCCTCGCCAATTGTCACAGCCTCGCCCTGCATCCCTCAGCGGCACAGCTCGCAATCCTCGCGAACTCCGGAACCTTTGGACAACAGAAATCAATGGCCCGGGAAGGCAACTACCCCGGCAATACTTCACCCGTACATGTTTTTGGGCTGCCGATTTAGTGGCGAGGTTCACCGGATGCTTTCTCAGGCGATCACAACTGCTCTGCTGATCATTCTGCCGCAGCTGGGCATGGGTGTCGCCGGTGACAGCGGCGGGAGTGACTGGCCCGGCATTCGCGGGCCCGACTGGTCCGGCCACAGCACCGCAGAGGGACTCGCAGACAGCTGGTCTGCAGATGGCCCGCCGGTGCTCTGGGTGAAGGAGCTCGGCGATGGCTATTCATCCTTCGCCGTCTGGAACGACCGCGCTGCCACCATGTATCAGACAGCCACCGAGCAGCTCGTGATCTGCCTCGATTTACAGACAGGCCGCACAGTCTGGGAATATCGCTGTGGCTGGCCATACGAGCGTGGAGGCCATTACCCCGGCCCGCGGGCGACCCCGACTTACTCGGCCGGACGACTTTTCTTCTGCTCCGCCGACGGACTGGTTGGATGCCTCGACGCCAAAACCGGTCGGCGCATTTGGGAAGTGCACCTGCAGAATGACCTGCAGGCTGAAATCCCGGGCTTTGGCTATTCCTGTTCCCCAACCGTGACTGCAGGTCTGGTGCTGCTGCCCGCCGGTGGCCCCAATTCCGCAGTGCTGGCGCTGGATGCGTCCACCGGCAGAGTCTGTTGGCGCGGCGGAGACGAGGATGGCAGCTACGCTTCGGTGCTCCCGATCACCCTTCGCGGTCGGCAGCTGGCGGTGGCCTGTCTGTCGAACCATGTGGTTTGCCATGATTTGCAGACTGGCACGCGACTCTGGCAGCTGGAATTGTCGCGAGGCTACGATGAGCACTCCTGCTGGCCACTGTATCAGGAGCCTTATTTGTGGATTTCCGGCCCCTTCAAAAAAGGCGGTATGCTGCTGGAGTTGACCGCTGACTCCACTGAACCGGTGCGGGAACTGCGCCGCGGTGACCCAATTTCGAATGACATTTTTTCCAGCGTACTCTCGAATGGAGCAATTTTTGGATTTGATGTGCTGGAGCCTCAGTCCTGTGCGTGGCGGTCCACGCGAGGGATATTTCGTTGCGTGGACTTTGCCACGGGGAGAGAGTTGTGGTCAGCGGGAACGAAGCGACCGATGCGTGAGGAAGAACTGCCACTGACCACCGGCGGTGACTGGCCCGGCCACGCCTCCGTGATCCGGGCAGATGACCGGCTGCTGGTGTTCAATGATCTGGGCGAACTGCTGATGTTGCGGGATTCGCGTGAACGCTGTGAAATTCTGGCACGGGCATCCATTCTTGGCGGGACACTCTGCTGGACTCAACCCGCACTCGCCGGTCGTCACCTGCTTGTGCGTAACGAGCATCGCGCGGCCTGCGTCTGGCTGGGGCCGGCGGAAGAACTGGCGACTACCCGGAACTCGGAGAACGCGCGCCGGCCGCTGCGACTGTCAGATATTCCGCAGGGCAGGAGCGAAGACGCACTGGCGCGACTTCTGGGTCTCCGTTCCAGCGGCGAGCTTGTGCCGCCGGATTCCCGCCAGCTGAAACGCTGGTTTCAGCAGGGCCTGCAGGTCCTTGGAATTTCCGCAGCAGCAGCAGCGCTGCTGGCTGTAGTGGGTCTCGTGAGGAATCGGGGCGGGACATCTTTTTCAACGCGTGCGCTGCGATATTTGCCGGCGATGACCTGTACGGCCGCCATTACGGTTCCGGCCGCCGCCGCCGCTGCTGGTCGCCCCGGTGTTTTCACCTGGCCTTTGGCGTTGTGCGCCGCATTTCAGCTGCTGATTGGTGACTCCACCCTCAGTGCACAATCGCCACGGCCATCGGGAAAGAAAGCTCTGTGGCGACGACTGCGACTTGCCGGACTGGGCGTGGTGAGCATTTGCTGGTGGGGCTTTTGTCGAAGATTTGGGCTGGTCTTTGAGCTGGCATTTCTGGCAGGGTTTGTCGGTTGCGTGCCATGGCAATGGCTGCCGAGTTTCTCAGGTCGCGGGTCGTGGCTGTGGTTTCTGGCCGGGATGCTGCGGCTGGGGCTCGAATTCTCCATGCTGTTCTGGATCGGGGCGGCGCTGATGGGGTGGCGGGGTTGAGCAGCCTTGTGATGCCCATGGTTCTTTGCGGGACTTTGCCGTCAGGGGTTGGAAATCGTCCGTGGCGGGGGTAGAGTGATCTGACCGGGGATTGATTTTCCGGCAGCTTCCGCGTGGATTGGGAGAGCAATGATGCGTTGGATACTGGTGTGCGTAATTGCAATGTCGGCCGCTGCCACAGCGGACGAACTTGTGCGTTCCGTAGAGCAGCAGCGGGGTGGACGGCATTGGATTGATCAGCCGACCGATCCCCCGAAATCCGCCCACGATTCCGCAGCGTGTTTTGTTCTGGAAGACGGCTACCGGATCACACTTGCCGCCTCCGAACCCCTGGTGTTCGACCCTGTAGGCATCGATTTTGATCATCAGGGCCGGATGTTTGTTGCGGAGTATTCAGATTACCCATCGGGTCCTGCAACGCCCGACTCCCCTGCCCTTTCACGCATTGTGCTGCTGGAAGACACTGATGCCCAGGGCGGTTTTGACCGCCGGACGGTGTTCGCAGACCACCTGAAGTTCTGTCACAGCGTGATGGCGTTTGGCAAAGGGGTCCTCGCCTGCACGGAAACTCAGATTGTCTACCTTCCGGACGAAAACGGCGACAACCTCGCAGACCGCACGGAAGTTTGGTTCGATGGCTTTATCCCTGCCCACCCCCAGATGCAGATCGGTTGCCCGCGACGCGGCCTGGATAACTGGATTTATTTCACCTACGGTCACGGCCGGGTACGGTGCCTGCGACCCGGGTTTGAATCGAAGGAAGCGGTTGATATCCCGCGAGTGGACTTCCGCTTCGACCCCCGAACCATGCGGTTCGAAGCAGTCTCCGGAGCGGGTCAGTTCGGAAACACGATTGACGCCTTCGGCCGCCGCTATTTCAGTTCCAACCGCAATCCCATCATGACTGACATGCTGCACCTGACTCAAACCGGCCTCAACCCCTTCGCCGGCGTTTCCACCGGTCACGTGGACGTGGGACCGGCGGGCGAGAAAACCCGGGTCTATCCCGCTGTCACCATGAAAAGCAACTGGCTCTCCCACGCAGGCACCCATACCTCAGCCTGCGGTGTCACCGCCTATCGCGGCGGACTGTTCGGTGACAAATCCGATTTCCAGGTGTTTGTATGTGAACCCGTGGGGCATTTAGTGACGCGGTCCGTTATTCAGCCCGACGGCGCCGGTCTGACAGCCGTGCGGGGCCGTGAAAAGCTGGATTTCCTGACATCCACAGACACCTGGTTCCGCCCTGCCAGCCTCGCAACCGGTCCCAACGGTGAACTTTACCTCGCGGATATGTATCGGCTGTGGGTAGAGCATCCAAAGTTCGTGCCCGACGACGTAGCACGGAAAATGGACTGGCGGGCCGGTGAAGATCGTGGCCGCATCTGGTGCATCACTCCGGACTCCCACGTTGGCATCCCCGCTCAATTCACAGCACCGCAAACTGACGAAGACCTGCTGCGGCTCCTGTCGGACATCAACGGCTGGCGAAGGATGCTGGGGCAGAGATTAATCGTCGACGGCGGTCGAACGGATCTGGAACCCCGACTGCGACAGCTCCTGCATGACCGCCACGCAGCCCCGGCAAACACCTCCAGTCCTCTTGGTCGGCTGCACGCCCTCTGGTGTCTGCACGGCCTTCAGAAACTCACACCCGCCGACCTGATTGCCGCCGCTGAAGATCAAGTCACCAGCGTCCGTCGCGACACCGCCAGGCTGCTCGCGGAATTCAACTCCGCAGCAGCCGCCGGGACAGAGCCGTCACAAATCAGTATCGCTCCTGGAAAACTCGCGGCCGACCCCGCACCGGAGGTCGCCTTCACAGCACTGTTGCATCTGCCGGGTACTGCCCCCAATGCCGAGTCAGCCGTACGAGCCGCGGCAGTGTCGGGCGACGCATGGTTGCACCGCGCGATTCTGCTGGGTGCCCCCCAACTGGCAGCCGCTGCTGCTGAAGAGGTCGTCGGACACGCCGGCTTAACCACCGCACAGCCCCCGGCAACTTTCCTCCGACAGCTTGCGGCAACAGCCGCTGCCCGCGGTGGTTTGCCGTCCGTGGTACGGCTGGCAGGGCTGATTGAGAACACACAGATCGCAGGTCAGTGGTGGCAAACGGCAATTGTCGCCGGCCTTGCCGATGGCCTGCCCCGGAGTACCGACCCGGGCCTTCCAAAGTCGCTCCCCGCACTCCTTGCAGCTCCCCCAGCCGCTGCTGAACAGCCCCTGCAGTCCATCTCAAAAGTCCTCAAAACCGCAGCTGCCACCGTCACCGATCGCTCGCGGCCCGACGCAGACCGCCTCGCCGCCATGGAACTCCTTCCGCAACTGCCTGCCGAACAATTTCTGACCGCATTGCCACCGCTGCTGGCAGCTGGTGAATCAGCCGCCTGCCAGCGAGCCGCCGTGGAAACGCTGCGGCGTTCCGGCCGGCCGGAAGCGGCAGGGCTCGTAATCGCCGCCTGGCCCAGCCTCACCCCGGCAGCTCGCTCCGCCGGCCTCGATCTGCTCCTCTCCCGCCGCGAATCGACTCTGGAACTGCTGCAGCAAATGCGGGCGGGTTCAATCCCGGCGTCCGCTGCCTCGATTGACCAGCGACTGAATCTGCTGAAGCACCCCGAGCCAGCCCTCAGGAGCCTCGCAGAAGCACTCTTCGGCGGCACGGTGTCGGCGGACCGCCGGAACGTGGCCGAACAATACGCTGCAGCACTCACAACAAACGGTAATGCCGCCGCCGGTGCGCAGGTGTTTCAAAAAACCTGCAGCAAATGCCACCGCGTAGGTGACGTCGGCTCAAATGTCGGCCCCGACATCAGTGATACCCGCGCACGCGCCCGAGACGCCCTCCTGTACGACATCCTTGACCCCAATCGCCGCGTAGATCCCCAGTTTTCGGAATACGTCGCCGTTACAACCGACGGCAGAATCCTTAATGGTCTTTTGGCCGGCGAAAACGCTGAGGCGGTGACCCTGCGACAGCCCGAGGGCCGGGAAGTGACAATTCCCCGGAACGAACTCGAGGAACTGCGGGCAACGAATAAGTCGCTCATGCCGGAGGGTATCGAGAAGGACGTGACCGTTGAGCAGATGGCGGATATCCTCGCATTTTTGAAGAATCGCTGACCGTTTATTCTCGCTTTCAGGAAGACGAGCGGCGTCGGTTTGGGGCGGGAAACGCAAAACGGTTGGACTGACTGCTCTCCGGAGCAGCCTCGGACCAGCTTTCGGCGTGGAACAAATGAAGTTGACCGGAAAACCTGTCGAAACCTGCCCCGATTCCGGCTGATTGCAGTTCCCATTGTGCAACCTATAATCCGGCATGAATCCGCTCACCGTTCGGGGTTCGCGGATTCGGCTGCTGTGTTTGCGATTTTAACCAGGAGGAGCGTGAGACTTGAACGCTCTGCTTCGCATTTTGAGTTTACCGGCCTGCCTGCTGTCATCCGTGCCAGGACTCAGGCCTGTCGTCAGAGCTCTCTCCAGCTCTGTCGGACAGAAATTTCTGATGGCTGTCAGCGGGCTTTCGCTCGTTGCGTTTCTGGTGGTGCACCTCGCGGGCAACCTCCAGTTGTACGCCGGTGAAGCCGTCTTTAACGCCTACGCAGAAAAGCTGCACAGCCTCGGACCGTTGCTTGTGGCGGCCGAAATCGGTCTGTTCGGCACTTTTGCTCTGCACATCGGACTCGCGCTGTCCACAGCGTCCATGAACCGTCTGGCTCGCAACAACAGCTACGCAATGAAGCAAACCAAGCAGGGACTGTTTGTGTTGCCCGCCGGCGGCGCTTCCTCATGGATGATGGTCACCGGCGTTCTGGTGGGTATCTTCCTCGTAGTGCACATCATCGACATGAAGCTGAAAAAAGGCTTCGATGTCGATTATTCCGCGGCAATGGTGGACGGAGTACCCGCGAATGAGTATCAGGCTGTCAAAGCAGTCCTTTCTCATCCGGTGCACGCAGCGATTTACGTGGTCTGTCTGATTGCACTTGGAATCCACCTGAGCCATGGAGTGCGCAGTTCGTTTCAGACACTCGGTCTCAATCACCGCAACTGGAACTTTGTGTTTCGCACGGTGGGCATCACGGCTGCCTGGCTGATCGCTGGTGGCTTTATCAGTCTGGTGGTTTGGGCGCTGGGTTTTCAGTCCTGAACGGGGCGGTGGGAAACAGCAGCTGGAATCTTCTGTGAGAGCTGAGGTAAGGCGATGTTTCGCGTGGCAAGTGACACCCTGAACTCGCGGGTTCCCGAGGGTCCTCTTGAACAAAAGTGGGATAAGCATCGGTTCAACCTGAAGCTGGTGAACCCTGCGAACAAGCGAAAATACAGCATCATTGTGGTGGGCACCGGCCTTGCAGGCGGGTCGGCCGCAGCGTCGCTGGGAGAATTGGGCTACAACGTCAAAGCCTTTTGCTTTCAGGACAGTCCTCGTCGGGCACACAGCATCGCTGCTCAGGGTGGCATCAACGCGGCCAAAAACTACCCTAACGACGGCGACAGTATCTGGCGCCTGTTCTATGACACCATTAAGGGCGGCGACTACCGCGCCCGCGAAGCCAACGTCTACCGCCTCGCCCAGGTCGCCAATAACATTATCGATCAGTGCGTCGCCCAGGGCGTGCCCTTCGCTCGGGAGTACGGCGGAACACTTGCCAACCGATCCTTCGGCGGTGCACAGCTTTCACGCACGTTTTACTGTCGTGGCCAAACCGGACAGCAGTTGTTGCTGGGTGCCTATCAGGCTCTGATGAGGCAGGTGGCCGGCGGCAAGGTCAAAATGTTTGCCCGTCGTGAGATGCTGGACCTGATTGTCGTCGACGGGGCCGCTCGCGGAATCGTTGTGCGCAACCTCGAAAACGGTCAGCTCGAGACACACACAGCCGATGCTGTGGTGCTCTGCACAGGCGGCTACGGAAACGTCTATTACCTCTCCACAAACGCCAAGGGCTGCAATGTGACTGCCGCCTGGCGTTGTCACCGCCGCGGAGCGTTTTTCGCCAACCCCTGTTACACCCAGATCCATCCAACCTGCATCCCCGTCAGTGGTGACTACCAGTCCAAACTCACTCTGATGAGCGAGAGCCTCCGCAATGACGGGCGTGTGTGGGTCCCAAAGAACAAGGGTGACAGTCGCCCAGCCGGGCAGATTCCCGACGACGAACGAGACTATTACCTCGAACGCCGCTACCCCTCTTTCGGCAACCTGGCCCCCAGAGACATCGCTTCGCGGGCCGCTAAGGAGCGAACGGACGCCGGGTTTGGTGTTGGTGAATCCGGACTTGCCGTGTACCTCGATTTCCGCGACGCAATCGCCCGCGACGGTGAAGACGTGGTGCGGAAAAAATACGGCAACCTGTTTCACATGTACGCCAAGATCACGGCAGAGGATCCCTACAAGGTCCCAATGCGGATCTACCCCGCGGTGCACTACACCATGGGCGGGTTGTGGGTGGATTACAACCTGATGAGCAATGTGCCGGGGCTGTACGTACTGGGCGAAGCCAACTTCTCAGATCACGGTGCCAATCGACTTGGCGCCAGCGCTCTGATGCAGGGATTGTCCGACGGTTACTTCGTGATTCCCTACACCATCGGCGACTACCTTGCCGGCACGAAACTACCCAAAGTTGCGGACGACCATCCTGCCTGCACTGCTGCTCGACAGGACGCATCTGCTCGCCTCACCAAGCTGCTGAGTGTCAACGGACATCGCAGCGTCGACTCCTTCCACCGGGAACTCGGACTGCTCATGTGGGACTACTGCGGGATGGCTCGCACTCGGTCCGGGCTGGAAGCCACCATTCCCAAAATCCGCGACCTGCGCGAACGGTTCTGGCGGGATGTCAGGGTGTTGGGCACAGGCGATTCGCTGAATCAAAGTCTCGAAAAGGCTGGCCGAGTTGCCGACTTCATGGAATTTGCTGAACTGCTTGCTGTGGACGCTCTGCACCGCGACGAAAGCTGCGGTGGACATTTCCGTGAAGAGTATCAAACACCGGATGGTGAAGCGGCCCGACGGGATGATCTCTACAGCTACGTCGCAGCCTGGGAAACTTCCGGCCCCGGCAGCGAACCCGTGCTCCACAAGGAACCTCTGGTCTTCGAAAACGTGAAGCCCTCGACGAGGAGCTACAAGTAACATGAGCACTGAAACACTGAATCTGACTCTGAGGGTCTGGCGACAGCCGGGCCCGAACGCTCCCGGGGCTTTTCGAGACTACCGGCTGAGTGGTGTCAGTACACACATGTCCTTCCTCGAAATGCTTGACGTTCTCAACGAACAACTAATTGCCTCCGGTGAGGAGCCAGTGGCATTCGATCACGACTGCCGCGAAGGCATCTGCGGGATGTGCAGCCTGATGATTAACGGCCAGGCGCACGGCCCGGATCGTGGCACCACGACCTGTCAGCTCCACATGCGGCGGTTCAGTGACGGGGAAACGATCACGATCGAGCCATGGCGGGCGCAGGCGTTTCCCGTCGTTCGGGACCTCGTCGTCAATCGTTCTGCCTTCGACCGTATCATTCAGGCTGGTGGTTTTGTCTCCGTGAACACCGGAAACGCGCCAGACGGAAACAGCGTACCGGTCCCGGGACGCCGGCAGGAAGTAGCGATGGACGCCGCGGCCTGCATCGGCTGCGGTGCCTGCGTCGCCTCCTGCAAAAATGCGTCAGCAATGTTGTTCGTTTCGGCAAAAGTGTCTCAGCTGGCAGTCCTGCCTCAGGGCCAGCCGGAGCGTGCCACGCGAGTGCTCAACATGGTTGCCCAGATGGACCGCGAAGGTTTCGGCTCCTGCACGAACACTTCGGAGTGCGAGGCAGCCTGCCCCGCAGAGATCAGTGTTGCTCACATCGCAAGGCTGAATCGGGAATACCTGAAGGCACTCGTCTTTGCGGACTAATGGGAGTCCGGTATCGCAAGCGGCAGATTCTGCCGCGGTCGCAGGAGTTGTGGTTATGACGGATCGCCAGTATTCAGCCTACCAGCAAAAGGTCATCCAGCGGTTCTACGAGAACCGAGACCAGATGGACGAACAGCGTCTGGCGGAACTGGTCACCAACCTGTACCTCGCTCCTGCCAAAAAACAGGCGAAAATGTGGGAGGCCGCTGAGGAGATCATGACGCGGATGAAGGTTCCGGCGTCTCGGATTGCCCACGTGATCCAGTCGAAGGACGCTGCGGTTCTGGCAAAGGTGGTTGAGGAAGTCCAGAAGGGAATTCTGCGTCGAGAGAAGTAGCAGAAACACCAATTTCCCTCCGAAAAACCAGAATTTTGGCACCTGTTTCCGTTTCCGCGATTTGCTCTGACCGATCTTCCCTGTAGCATACGCAACTTCGTTAACAACCGGCACACGCGGATCCGAAGCTGCGTCCAGCCGTAAAATTTCTGCTGTTTCGGGTCAAAGGGTAACATCATGGCTAAGACTCACCGCAAGCTCAAAAAAGCCAATCATGGCCAGCGTCCCGCAAGCTCAAAAGCTCGCCGGGCAAAACGCAAGCACGTGAAGCTGTCCTGAAAGTGCTCTTTTGTGCGGGCCGGTTGCCTCCGCTAAGTCTCCAAAACCTGCCCAAACCCGGGCAGGTTTTTTTTTCGAAGGTCGGCGTGTTCTCCATCCTCGACAGGGTCTGGCATGTCTTCCGCTGCAAAAACCACCCAGTTATCGCTGCACGAAAAGCTGTCTCGGCTGTCACAGAATCTCTGGTGGAGCTGGGACCCGGACGCGACGGAGGTCTTCCGTCTGATCGATCCGCAGCTTTGGGAAACCATCAGCCACAACCCCGTGCGATTACTGGAGGCCTACCCCGCAGAGCGGCTTGAGGAGCGTGCTCGCGAGGCGGTACTCCACAGCCGGATTCACTGGGCCTACCGCAGATTTCGCGACTACATCGAACGATCTGACACGTGGGGATCAACCCACGCGTCAATTCTGGGCCAGGGTCCGGTAGCCTATTTTTCCGCCGAATTTGGCCTGCATGAGTCTCTGCCGATCTATTCCGGCGGTTTGGGAGTGCTCGCGGGGGATCACCTGAAGAGCTCGTCAGACCTCGGGGTGCCTCTGGTGGGCGTGGGCTTATTCTACCACGAAGGCTATTTCACCCAGGCCATTGATGTCTCCGGCTGGCAGCAGGAATCCTATCCGCGCCTGCCCAGTGATCTGCTGCCGCTTCGGGAAGTTCAGGGACCGGCGGGTCGGTTGCTGATCTCCGTCGAAACCCGATCCGGGACGATTCTTGCAAGGGTACTCCAGCTCTCCGTGGGGCGTGTTCAGCTTTTTCTGCTGGATACGGATATCGTGGAGAATTCCGAGGCCGATCGGCAGCTTACAGGTCGCCTTTATGGTGGCGACCAGCGCATGCGAATTCGCCAGGAACTGTTACTGGGGGTTGGCGGCGTGCGAGCCCTGCGGGCGATGGGAATCCAGCCCAGCGTCATCCACATGAACGAAGGTCACTCCGCTTTTGCCCCTCTCGAGGTCATTCGCCAGCGGATGCACGATGAAGGGCTGCCTTTTGAGCGGGCCATGCGGCTGACTGCTGGTGGCAGCGTCTTCACCACTCATACCCCGGTTCCCGCGGGACACGATCGTTTTGATCAGGGGCTGATGGACGAACATCTGGGACCGCTCGCGGATCAGCTTGGGCTGAGCCTCCACGGCCTGATGGGGCTGGGGCGAGTCGATCCGCAGAACGGCGGGGAACTGTTCTGCATGACGGTTCTGGCATTGCGCCTGTGCCGCATTGCCAACGGAGTATCAAGTCTTCACGGCGTGGTGAGTCGGGAAATGTGGGCCAGCTTATGGCCTTGGCGAAGCGTCGAGGAGGTCCCCATTGGTCACATCACAAACGGCGTGCACGTAGGCACGTGGCTGGCTCCCCAGATGCGGGTGCTCTACGACAGAGTACTCCCGGAGAACTGGCACCAGCGTTCGGGCGAGGCAGATGTCTGGCGGGGATTTGAGCGGGTTGAGCCGGGCGAGCTCTGGGAAGTGCACGCGGCGCTCAAACTGCGTCTGATCAACTACGCACGGCGTGAGGCGGTTGAACAGGCAATGCGTCGGGGTGAAGAGCCGGGGTTGATTCGGGATCTGCAGAATCTCTTTGACCCTCAGGCGCTCACCATCGGTTTCGCACGCAGGTTCGCCCCCTACAAGCGCGCCGATTTGATCCTGCGAGACCTCGATTTTCTCGCCCGGCTGATCATGGATGTCGATCGCCCGGTGCAGTTCATTTTCGCCGGCAAGGCCCATCCGGCGGATGACCGTGGAAAGCAAATGCTCCAGCAGATCTTTCGATTGGCCCGCCAGCAACCATTTCGCGGACGCGTGCTGATTCTGGAAAACTATTCGATTGATATGGGGCGGTACCTCGTGCAGGGGGTGGATGTGTGGCTGAACAATCCTCGTCGCCCGCTTGAAGCATCCGGTACCAGTGGTCAAAAGGTGGTGCTCAACGGTGGACTGAACTGCTCCATACTTGACGGCTGGTGGGCAGAGGCCTACGACGGACAGAACGGTTTCGCGATCGGCAACGGCCGCATACACTCGAATCAGGAGCTGCAGGACGCTCGTGACGGAGACGACCTCTATCGCGTGCTCACCCAGCAGGTCATTCCGCTGTATTACAATCGCGACCGCGACGACCTGCCGCAGGAATGGATCTCACGAATGAAACGCGCCATCAGAACACTCGGCTGGAGATTTAATGCGGATCGAATGGTGATGGACTACGCCCGACATGCGTATGTACCATCTGCGGGTGGCCTGAGCTGCTCGATTGTTTCAATGCCCTGATACACCCAGCTACTCCGTAAACCCCGAGGTGCCTGATGCTGCATTTAACCGGAAGCCGCAAGCGGTTGTGCAGCGGTGTCACTCGCCGTGATCTGCTCCAGATCGGCGGCGTGAGTGCCCTGGGGCTCTGCAATGGCACCACCCTCGCTCGCAGTCCGGTCATACCCCGTGCCGCCGGTCAAACGTCTCAGGCAAAAGCCAAAGCCTGCATCTTTGTCTTCCTGTTCGGCTCGCCACCGCAGCACGAAACCTTTGATCCAAAGCCTCTGGCCGCTCGAGAGATTCAGGGGGAACTGGGGGCCATTGACACCGTTGTTCCCGGTCTGCAGATCTCCGAGGGACTCCCGCGAGTGGCCCGGATCGCTGATCGCCTGACGGTCGTACGCTCAATGACCCACGAATACCCGATTCACTGCTGCGCATACGTGATGACGGGTATGCCCACCTACGGCATTCCTCTGGAAACAGCCCCCCGGGATCCTCAGCAGTGGCCATTCATGGGGTCGGTCATTGATTACCTCGACTCACGCCAAAGTAGCCAGCCCCCTGCCCTGCCCCGCAATGTTGGCCTGCCATGGAAGTTCTGCTCCAGAGGTACCTCGACCACTCAGGCTGGGCCCTATGGTGCCTTCCTCGGAGACGGCTACGATCCATTCTGGACTGACTTTTCTGGCAACGGCACAACCAGTGTGCCAAAGCTCAATGCCGACTCCCAGACGGAACTCGTGCTTGACCCACACGCCGGCATCACCCCCGCCGGTCGCTTTGAACTGGCTTCCGGTTGCGAGCTGCCGCATGCTGTGTCACAGGAGCGATTCGACGCACGCCTGCATCTGCTCAGACAATTCGACCGCACCCGGCCAGTGCTGGAAAATGTTGCCGAGGCCGGCCGCTGGACCGACCAGCAGACCCGCGCCCTCTCGCTCATCGGCTCCCACCGCATCCGCGAGGCACTCGATGTCCAACGGGAAACCGAAACCACACGGCAACGCTACGGCATGACGCTGTTCGGTCAGTCCTGCCTTGCCGCCCGCAGACTCGTCGAAGCCGGTGCCAGATTCATATCCGTATTCTGGGATCCCTACGGGCCACATGGTGCCAGCGTCTGGGACACGCACTCAAACCATTTCCCTCGCCTCCGAAATTACCTCCTCCCGGTATTCGATCAAAGCTTCTCGGCGCTGATTGGAGACCTCGACGAACGAGGGCTACTGGACGAAACACTCGTCCTCTGCACCAGCGAACACGGGCGCACACCACAAATAGATTCCGGTCCGACCGGCGGAGCCAGACATCACTGGTCCCGTGCCTATTCCTCCGTATTTGCCGGCGGTGGCATGGCCCGAGGTCGCGTCGTCGGTTCCACAGATGCTCTGGGCGGAGATGTTGCTGATCTCCCGATCAGCCCCAAGGACATGCAGGCTACAGCCTACCACCTGCTGGGGTATGGCGAGGAAACAACAGTGCCGGACAGGAATGGCCGACCACTGCGAATCTGCGGAAGTGGTCAGGTCAGACCAGAACTGCTGGGGTAACCAACCTCACGCTTACTGCCGCAGCACCGCCGCTGTGGAATTACGACACGGCGCAAAATGGACCAACTGGAATGTTTTCAGCTCCGGCTGCCTGTCTACGTCCACACCCCGGGCATGTCACAAACAGACGCCCTGTGCCGTGCGATAGACGTCAATCGGCCGGTGCCGACCTCGTTCGCCCCCAGCTGCGATGCGGCCGCGCGCACACGCACCGTTACCGGGACCTGGTACAGAGTGGAGTCTCAAAACGCGACATCAAGTGTCTTTGCCACCGTTTCGCTATCCCAACAGCGCTCTCCAGGAATACCCCATCCTCCACTCGGCCCCCGGACTCGACAAAACACTCCACCCGCCGACAGTGCAAACACAGAGAAGAGCTGAGGGGATGAGCGATCAGGCGGCGTCGCGGGGCGCCACGGTCTCCGGAGGCGTTCCTGCAGCTGCTGCTGAGGATATTTCCCGAACTGTGAGCTGCTCGATCAGGCTGCGAATGGTGCGTTCGGCTTCAAGCCGTTCAGACTGCCACGCTTCCTGCGAACGTTCCAGCTTCGTCTGCAAGTGCTCGATCTGCGACTGAAGCTGATCCAGCACGGATGTGTCCGAGCGAAGAGCGATCTCGTCCTCACGGCTGGCAAAGTATTGCTCCAGATCGCTGCGATCCCTGCGGAACTGCTGCTGGCGTTCCGCGAGTTCATTTGCGGCCGCTTCGACTTTGTCACGTTCAGCAAACAGCTGCAGTCGCTGCCGCTCAAAGTAAGCGGCGACATCGTGCCGCGCCTGCTCCAGTCTGGCTCGGGCCGATTCAGGTGCCACAGCGTCGCGAATCAAAGCATCGCGGGTTTCTTCAATAACAAGTCTCTGCTCGAGGATTTCGGACTGGGTTTGGTCGAGCTCTGCGCGGAGGCGAGTGAGTCGCTGCGAACGTTCTTCAAGTCGTCCGGTGAGTTCAGCGAGCGCGGCCTCCTGCTGACGAATCCGACGCTGTCGATTTTCGATATCGCGGACTATCGCGTCCCGTTCCTCGTCGCTGCGCTGCTGCTTCAGCCGCAAATCTGCGAGCACGGCATTGCGAGACCGTTCGAGCACCCGTGTTTCACGCTCCAGAGAATCTTCGCGTTCCTGCAGAAGCCTGCGAAGTCGCTCGATTTGTCGAAATCTGAGCCGATGCAGTTCGAGAAAACGCGCCCGCTCGGAGCGGAAGAGTTGTTGTTCGCGGCGGAACGCGCGGAGCTCTTCCTCAAGATCCTCTTTTGCCCGGGCGAGATGTTCGAATTGAAATCGAAACCGCCGCTGCAGGTTGCTCTGTTCGGTGAGCAGGGCTTGCCGCTTCTTGTCAACTTCCTCACGCAGACGCTGCTGTTCAGCCTCCACGTGCTGCCCAAACTGCTCCCGCTGGCGCTGCAACTCCTCAGCCTGCTGCTGCAACTCCTGAACCTGACTCTCGTGCTGCTGACGACGCTCGGCATCACGTCGCTCCAAACGGCCCGATTCCTCAGCAAGCGATTGCTGAAACAGATCCGCCAGACGTTTTTTTTCCTGTCGCAGATCTGCCTGAACCCTCGCAAGGTTGTCAGAATGCTCACTGCGATCACGCTCGCTCTGCTGTCTTAATCTCTCGCGTTCGGCATCGAGGGCGGCGCGTTCCTGACCAAGTTTCTGCCGCTCCTCATCCAGCTCCGCGCGGACTGATTGCTTCAGAACCACGCGTTCTTCCGCCAGCAGCTTTTGAGCATTTCGGAGCTCAGCCTGCTGCCGTTGCAACAGCTCCCCCTGCTGGTTGATTTGGCTCGTTCGCAGCTCTATTTCCGCGGAAAGCTCGCGATGCTCACCACGCACCCGGGCAACCTCAGCAGCAAACTGCCCGGCGCGCAGTTCGAACGCCGCACGATCCGCCTCAAACTGCTTCTGGTCCGCAGACAGCTCGGCTCGACGACGGTTCAGCTCAGAAAATCGCTGCTGCAGTGCTTCCGCCGCAGCCGAAGCCTGCAGCAGAATCCGCAGTGCGTCGACCTCGACGGTTTCAGGAGTCGGTACGGGAACCAGCGAGATTTCAGGAACCTGCGGAGCGGGCGCAAAACCAGACGAGGACTGCTGTGCAGACTCTGTCAGGGCTTCTGCGCCATGCTCAGACATGTTCGGGACTCCCTTCCCAAACCTTACCAGCTTCGATCAGCCACCCAGCGCTTTGTTAATCGCGGTCGCAATCGCCTCTTTAGGCTGCAACCCGATCATCTTCTGCACCACACTGCCACCTTTAAACAGGATCATGCAGGGAATACTGGAGATCCCAAACTGGCTGGCAATCTTGTGATTCTCGTCAACGTTCAGCTTACCAATCTTTGCCTTCCCGGCGAGCTCCGTTGCCAGCTCGTCAATAACCGGGCCAAGCTTCAGACAGGGGCCGCACCATGGAGCCCAGAAGTCGACGAGGACGACACCGGGGGCATGCACGACTTCTTCCTCGAAGTTACCCTCAGTAAAAACGAACGCTGAGCCTGCCATGAATCTGTTTCCATTAGGAACTGTATTCGATCCGGACGATTGCTGCAGAGACCGCAGAGACGCGGCACCAACTCCGGCACGCTCCATTATCCGGGAAAGCCGCAACACTGTCAACGCGGGTCACGGCCCCGGCGAAAGGCAGGTTAACCGTTCCTCCAAAATCGTCCCACGCTGCAGAAGCGTCGCCAAACGCACACACCTGCGAAACTGCGCAATCTGCACACCCCACCGAAATCAACCACCTGCCTTTTCAGGAATTCAGATTGCAAAGGGATCTTCGGCGAAATTTTTCAATAATCTCTCGCGAAACGCAAAATTTGCAGCAAAAAACGCATCAGAAAGACGTTTTGATATGCCTGAACAGCGAACCATCGGCTGGCTGGCCGGAGCTGTCCGACGGAACATTACCTTTTCCCTGGTCCTACTCGGAGATCTAAACAGTGAGTGAAGCCCCACAGGAAGAAGCACGCGGCAACGAAAACCAGCAGATTCAGGAAGTCATTGTCAATGACTCCAGCGCACACGCCGGTTATGCCAACTTCTGCCGTGTTTCGAGCACCCCAGAAGAACTCATCCTCGACCTCGGCCTGAACCCCACGCCCTATGCCACGGGTAAGGTCGAAGTCCGCGTGACTCACCGCATCATTCTCAATCACTACACAGCCAAACGCCTGTGGAGCGCCCTGTCCATGGCTCTGCAGCGACACGAGCAGGCCTTCGGTGTGCTCGAAACCGACGTTCGCAAACGCGTCCGTCTGCCGAATGGCTGATCTGCAGGTGCGGCCTCGCCGCCCTTACACGGTGACCACAATGAGGCTCGGCGTCCGCAGGGACTCTGAGCCTCATTTCATTCAATGCCCCCAAATCCACATTCTGACTTCCATCACAGGGTTTTCTAATGACCTCCTCTGATCAACCCGTGCCCCGCCCTCCCGACGATGGTCCCCACAGTCAGGAAATACGACATTCGCACATCGGAGCCCTCGTGCCACAGCATGTTGCACGCGGAGTCTTCACCACTGGTGCAGTGGTGCTGCAGGGACAACACGAGTTCATCATTGATTTTCTGCTGAGGATGCAGCAGCCCCAGCAGGTGGCATCCCGCGTCGTGATGCCGCCAGCCGTGGTTGCTCAATTTATTGCGGCCCTGCAGGATAACATTCAGCGTTACGAGGACCGTTTCGGCCCCGTGCACCTCCCCCAGGTTCCTCAGCAGGGTCAGCAGCAGAGACAGTCCGCCGAAGAACTGTACGAAACCTTGAAGATGGCTGAGGACGTGCAGTCCGGCGTCTATGCAAACGCTGTCATGATCGGCCATTCCCCAACCGAATTCTCACTGGACTTCATCACCACCTTCTTCCCCCGCTCCTCGGTATCCGCAAGAGTCTTCATGGCCACGGGAAATGCGAAGCGACTGCTCGATTCGCTCCAACACTCCTTCCAGCAGTACCAGCAGCGTCTGAGAAACCCACCACCGCCTCCTGCTCCCGACTATGAAAAACCTCAGGGCGACTGGCCCCCCGGACTTTGACAGGCAAATTCCCGGTAAACGGTTTGACACTACGCAGGTCACCACCATGCCTCGCTTTCAATACTGTCTGAACGCCAGCACCATCCGCACAACGCCTGTGCTCGAACAAATCCGTACGGCCAGTAATGCAGGCTATGGGGCGATAGAACTCTGGCATGACCATCTGGACGAGCACCTGCGGGCGGGCGGCAATCTGTGCGATGTCCGAAAGGCACTCACAGACTTTGGCCTTGCGGTGCCCACCACCATCTACCTTGCTGGGTGGTTCCAGCCAGCCGGTGCTGAACATGATCAGGCGCTGGAAGAAGTTCGGAGGCGTTTGGACCAGGCGGCCGCTGTGGGTGCGCAGTTTGCCATCGCCGGCCCCCCACAGGGCAAGGCCGACAGGGAACTTGGCGCTCGACACTACGCAGAACTACTCGAACTTGGAAAATCCTTCGGCGTCCGGCCAGCCTTTGAATACCTCGGGTTCGTCGATGATATCAACACCATCGATGATGCCATCGATATCCTTATCAGGTCGCAGCACCCCGATGCGACGATTGTTGTGGATCCCTTTCACTGCCATCGTGGCGGTGGACCCATGGAGTCGCTCACGAAACTCCGCCCGGATCAGATCGCCATCTCCCATTTCAACGACTGCCCGGCTTCCCCACCCGCAGACCAGCAGCAGGATTCGGACCGAGTGATGCCCGGCGATGGAGTTGTTGACCTGCAGCTGTACTGCAATCAACTAACCTCGATCGGCTACAACGGCTGGCTCTCGCTGGAGCTTTTCCGCGAGGACCTTTGGGCTCAGCCGCCTCTGCAGGTTGCAAAAATCGGCCTCGAGAAAATGCGTGCCGCCGCTGAACGATGAGTCATCAGCACTGGGGGCTGCCCGTCATCCCGCTCCTCGCCCGTTACCATTTCGGCAACCCGGCAGCAGCCAGCTGCAGCCGAAGTTCCTCAGCCGCCAGACCCTGTTGACGCAGAGTCAACAGAGATTCCGCTCCGTCACGTTTGGCGAGCCGTTTACCGGAGGCATCCTGAATCAGCGGATGGTGAGCATAAATCGGCACAGGCAGATTCAGGAGAGCCTGAAGAAGTCGGTGCAGGTGCGTCGCCTCAAACAGATCCTCACCCCGCGAAATATGGGTAACTCCCTGCAAAGCATCATCACACACCACGCACAGATGATAGCTGCAGCCGATGTCTTTGCGCACCAGCACCACATCACCCAGGCATTCAGGTTGAGCGGTCTGAACGCCTTTTCCGAGGTCGAGCCACGTTAGTTTCGCCGGCACCACGGCCAGCGCACGCTCCAGATGCAGGCGGAGTGCGTACTGTTCTCCACTGGCCATACGCTGATGGACCTCAGCTGCCGGCAAAGAGCGACAGGTGCCAGGGTACAATGGCCCTTCCGCCCCATGTGGCGCTCCCCCGGCAGCCGCGATTTCCCGCTGGATGTCGCGGCGAGTGCAAAAACACGGGTACAGCAGTCCGCGGTGCAGCAGCTGTTCCGCGATGCCCCTGTACTCCACGAGGTGTTCCGACTGCCGCCTGACCGGCTCCGGCCAGTTCAAACCAAGCCACTGCAGGTCATCCCTGAGCTGTGTTTCAAACTCCGGGCGACAACGAGTGGAGTCAATGTCTTCGATCCGCAGGAGAAATCTGCCGTTGATAGACTGGGCAAGATTCCATGCGGCAAGTGCCGAGAAAGCATGGCCGCGATGCAGCAGGCCGGTAGGGCTGGGAGCGAAGCGAGTAACGGCAGTTTGGAGCATTGGCAGTTCACGGGGCGGTAGTCGGCTGACATCAGGTTAATGCAGAAACACCAGCCGTGGCTGCAGCAGCTGGTCTTCCTTTACTTCCGCAATCGCACACAGAAAAGACGGTGCATCGGTAACCAGTGCAACAGAGGTACCCGTCGGTAGCAGTCCCGACTCACTCAGACGCGATGCCTGAATGAACAGCCGGCGACCGCAGCGAAGAGTGTACAGGTCGTCGGCTGTGCACTGATAGTGTGGCATTCCGCGAACAATCTCCAGGGGTGAGATCAGTGATCGCTCGATCACATCCCGTGACAACTCATCAGGATCCAGACTCTCACTGATATGGAATGGGCCAATGGCCGTTCGCTCCAGTCGACTCATCAGCCCCCCGCATTCAAGAATGCGGCCGAGGTCGCGAGCGATAGCGCGGATATATGTGCCGGAGCTGCATTCGATTTCCAGCTTCAGGAGTGGCCATTGGTAATCCAGCAGTCGGATCGCGTGAACGGTGACTTCACGTGGTTGCAGCTCCGGAACCTCGCCACGCCGGGCCAGGTCATAGGCGCGTCGGCCGGACACATGCACAGCGGAAAAAGACGGAGGCGTCTGAGCAATCACGCCGGTCAGCTGATTGAGCGCTTCCCGCACCATTTCGATTCGTGGGGGAACCACGGGCACGGGGTGCAAATGAATGCAGCCAGTACTGTCATCAGTGTCGCTGCATTGTCCCAGAATGAATTCCGCCGTGTAGGTTTTGGAGAACTCCTGAACCCTGCTGACCAGCCGAGTTGCATCACCAATACCAACGACAAGGACTCCGGTTGCAAGCGGATCGAGCGTTCCGGCATGACCTGTTTTCTGAGGCCGCACGAGCTTCTGAACGCGATTTACAAGATCACGAGAGGAGCAGCCGGAGCCTTTGTTCAGATTCAGCAGTCCGAACAGAACGGGAGCAGCAGACATGGACAATCAATCAGTCAATACCGAGGTTACGTTCGATGGCGTTAGCCTTGTCAGACATCAAGTATTTCTTGTACCAGCCGTCGGGGTCCTTCTCGCGTTCATACTCCCGCCGCCCTTCATCGCCAACAAAGTCCCACTCCCCCTCATCCTTCCCGGCCTGATTATCCCAGTCAAAGGGACGCGGGGTGAACATACGAGTCAGCCTGCGGGATGCATTCTTTGGATGTTCAACGAGACTGCAGCCGGAACATAAGAGTGCGGCACACAAAACGAAGGCAGGAGAACGGAGGCGAGCTGACATATCGGGATCTTCCGATGGAGGCTAAACTCCAGACCTGAGCGGTCCGAAAACGAGTCGATCAGCGACAGCTGGACTGAGAGTTTATGGTTCGCGAAAGTCTACCAGCCGCTGCGAAGCTGCGGAGATCGAAACATGCTACAGCTCGACATTCTTGTGATAGCCCCGCACCCGGATGATGCCGAGATCAGCGTAGGGGGAACGATTGCAGTGTCGCTCCGGCAGAAACTGCGGGTTGGCGTGCTGGATCTGACATCCGGCGAACCAACCCCCCGCGGAACTCCGGAGCGGCGGATCCGCGAAACCGCAGCAGCGACTGAGATTCTGCAGCTCAGCTGGCGAGGTAATCTTGGCCTGCCAAATCGCAGTCTGCAGCCAACTCTCGAAGCTCGACGATCACTCGCTGAGGTGATTCGCCGCACACGGCCCACAATCATCCTCGCCCCCTGGAAAGAGGATGCTCACCCGGACCACACAGCCGCCAGCGTGCTCGTTGACGACGCTCGCTTCTGGGCCAAACTCTCTCGCTCTGACATGGCTGGCGAGCCGTGGTGGACGCCACTGCTGCTGCACTATTTCAGTATCCACCTGCGAATCCACCCACCAGCCTCCGTGGTCATGGATATTTCCGACGTGATTGACACCAAAATGGCGGCTGTAGCGGCCTTCGCAAGCCAGATGACTGAGGGGCGCAGCGGACAGTTCCCGACCATGCTGGATGATATTCGCGACCGCGCCCGCTACTGGGGCTGGGCCATTGGACGTGCTTATGGTGAGCCGTTGCTGAATCGCGAATCCGTGGGTATTTCCAGCCTGCAGTCACTGATCGGCGCGGGAGGCTAATGCGAAAAGGGCGGCCCCTTGAGGGTCGCCCTGTCACATTGAGCCACAAACGACGCTTCCCGCTCAGGCGGCAACGGTCTGCTCTGCTGCAGATTCAGTCCTGCGTTTGAACCGGCGGCGCAGCTGGACCGCCACGGCTGAAGCACTCAGGAAGAGAACGCTGCCTGGCTCAGGAATCGCCTCACCCCTCGCAGCGAACACAATCGCTCCGTTCAGAACAGAGCCGGAGATGTCGTTGGTGGTAGTCAGGGTAAATGCGATTTCAGCTTCCACCGGGTTTGTATACCCGACGAACAGAGGATTGGTCCCGGGAATCCAGGTGCCAAGGAATGACATGTTCCGACCGACGACCTTTGAAAGTGGATTCGCCGGATCGGCATACGCAACGGTATCCCGAATCACAGACGCATCAAAGAATCCAAAATCCGCATTGCTGATGCTGATGGGCGAGCCAGCCATGGAAAATGAACCGATTGTAAAGTCACCCCACGGAGTGAACTGCGGGAAGGCAACATCCGCGAAGAAACCGGATCGCGCTTTCTTCGTCCGCAACTCGGAAACCTGCAACTCTCCTTCCAGGGCCCCCGTCACCGGCTCAACCTCAATATTGAACCCCACGGAACCCACAATGAAATCAGCATGGCAGACAGATGACGAAAGTATCAGAGCAGTGGCGATCGACAGCAGTGCCATTTTCATGAGTTTGCATCCTTTTCTTTAAAACCGACGGAGGCTGAGGGGCCGGGCCGCGAGAGGGACATTCGGACATTGTTGGCTATTTGAACCGTAAGGATTCTTTCGTCAATAAATGAACTTCGGTCTCGCAAGGATTCTCCGACGATAGCCAGCAGCCGAGTCCTGTTAGTCGCAACAGAGGCATCGTGGGGGTTTGTTGTGAACCGACACCATTTGATGCCTGTATGATCATCGAGAGCCACAGACAGACAGCAGTCTCCGTAAGCAAAGCTGCTGATGCTGCAGCACGGCATCAGTCGGGTACCTGAGTCGTCCAGTGCATTGAGCAGAAATCGTAAAGGGCCTGACGGTTTGTGAACCCAGCCAAACAGTTTCCCCGGCTCCCGCCTGGCCTGGAATTTCCGACACCGGGTTTGATCCGAATTTGCCTCGCGGATACGGTACGACTTTCCGCCAGCCTTCGACACAGCTGAACAACCCCCATGCTTGACCTTGCCATCGCTCAAATCCGCTTTGCCCGCGACTACACACTCACACTGCTGGAAGGCTTTCCTGAAGATGCCTGGTTCACCCAGCCGGCCCCCGGTTGTGCCCACCTCGCCTGGCAGCTCGGACACCTCGCCATGGCACAGTATGGACTCTGCCTGTTCCGCATTCGCGGGCGGGCAGAAGGTGATCTGGACCTGATGCCGTCCACTTTTCGCAAGCGATTCAGCCGCGGCACAACCCCGGATCCGGATCCAGCCCACAATCCGACGCCCGCTGAACTGCGCAGTGCGCTCGACCGAATTCACCAGCAGACTCTCAGTGAACTCCCGGGCTTTTCTGAACAGCTGCTGAGCGAGCCTGTGGAGCTGCCGTGGGCAGGCTACCCAACAAAGCTTGGATGTCTGCTGTTTTGCTCCCATCACGAACAGCTGCATGCCGGGCAGATTGGTGTACTGCGAAGGCTTCTGGGACTGCCTCCGGTGCGATAAACTGCCGTCGGATCGGTTTGTCGAAACACACATCGAGGGACTCACGTGCCTCGCCACCACGTCGAATTTTCAGCCTGGAAAGACTGTTATGAGCGAACTCCTGGGGCAGCGATTCCTGTGTTTTGTCGGTGACGACTATGAAGATCTCGAGGTCTGGTATCCGAAGCTGCGGCTGATTGAAGCGGGTGCTGAGTTTCATCTTGCCGGTGATTCCGCCGGAAAGAAGTATGTTGGCAAAAACGGCTACCCCTGCACGTCTGACATCAGCTTTCGTGGGTTGTCCACGGACGGCTATCACGGGCTCATTTGTGCGGGCGGCTGGATGCCGGACAAGCTGCGACGCGACCCGGAAGTGCTGCGGATCATCCGCGAATTCTCACAAACCAGCCGACTGGTGGCGGCTGTCTGTCACGGTGGCTGGATGCCAATTTCAGCGGGTGTCTACCGCGGCGTGCGAGTGACGGGATCACCTGGAATTCGTGATGATTTGGTGAATGCCGGAGCCGTCTTCGAGGACACCTCGGTTGTGGTCGATCGACACTTTGTCAGCAGCCGGCGCCCGGATGACCTCCCGGACTTCTGCCGCGAAATTATCCGCGTCTGCTCACCCAGCAGCACTGCCACCCCTTAACTTCCCCCATCTCAGTAAGAAAGGATGTCTGCAGTGGCCTTACCTCCCGTGAATACTCTTGGGCTGAATCCGAGCTTTGGGTTTGGCGATCGTACTGGTCTGGCGACGCCGGGCCACGTGGCCGCCATGCGTCAGGAGGGTGGTGGGATCCAGCCGATTTTTCCGCAGCAGTCAATTCGCGAGATGGCCCGCACGGCCCGCACGCCGGCTGAGGTCATGGGGGATGCGCTCGCAGGAGCGGCTGCGGCGGGCTGGACGGCAGCCACAGGTGCTGATGCCGACCACCTCAAAACGCCGCAGGATGTCGACGCAACGGCCGCGGCCGGTTTCGTGTTCTTCACGATCGACCCTTCCGGCGCCGTGGATCAGCAGGCTGACAATTACGCTGAGTCTGAGCTGCGATCGAAGTTTGCCGCTGTGCGAGAAAGTGTGTCGTGGTACGAAACTTATCTCGGCCACAGCTTCCAGCTCCCCACGGGAACCCGCGTTGTACTCGACGAACAGGCCTGCATGCGAGCTGCTGTCAAATACGGCGCCGCGATTACTCAGGCAATCGAACTGTCCCGTTACATCCGCCAGGTGCAGGAAGCCGCTGGACGAGATCACGAAATTGAATTGTCCGTGGACGAAACGGACCAGCCAACGACGCTCGCTGAGCACTGGATCATTGCTGATCAGTGCCGTTCCGCGGGAATGCGTCTGGTAAGCCTCGCCCCCCGATTCATAGGTGATTTTGAAAAAGGAGTGGACTTCATTGGCGACCTGGCTGCACTGGAACGGTCGCTGGCTGACCACGCTGCAATTGCTCGCCTCGCCGGCCCCTACAAGCTCAGTCTGCACTCCGGGTCCGACAAACTCTCCATGTATTCCCTGCTCAGTCGTGCCACCCGCGGCCTGTTCCACGTGAAGACGGCAGGCACAAGCTACCTGGAGGCTCTGCGAGTGGCTGCTCGCTGTGATGAAAGTCTCTTCCGTGGAGTGATTGAGTTTGCCCGCAGTGTCTACGACCGGGACAAGGCCACCTACCACGTCTCGGCAACACTGGCGTCCGCGCCGCCGCACGCACAACTCGGGTCAGCCCGCGATCTTGAACGCGAATATCTGGAGCTGTGGGACGAGGTTCCTGAAGGTCGGGGATTCACGAAACCGGGGCGACAGATTCTGCACTGCACGTTCGGGTCAACACTGCGACATCCACAGCTGGGTTCTGAATTGCGAGCACTGTTGCAGGCCCACCCTGACACCTACACTGAAGTGCTGGCGGATCACTTTGGTCGGCATCTGCGACCGCTCCAGGCCGGCCTTTGATTCCTTACGGGGATACTGCCATGGGATTACTCAGCGGCCGTCGCGCGTTCATCACCGGGAGCACTCAGGGGGTAGGCCTCGCAATCGCCGAAGCCCTGTTCGACGCAGGTTCCGAAGTCATTCTGCACGGCCTGAAGCGTGACTCCACGGCCCTCGCGGCTGCTGATCGCTGTGGCTGCGGCGCGGGGCCTGCAACGCTGATTATCGGCGACCTCGCTGAACCTATGCCGGAAGGCCCGCTGGCCGTGGCTGAAGAGGCCCTGCACTGCGGTTCCATCCCAGATCTGCTCGTCTGCAACGCCGGCACCTTTATCGACGCTCCCTTCCTCGAAATGCCGTGGGCCGTTTTCGATCGCACACTGAAACTCAATGTGCATTCTCAGTTCCTGTTGATTCAGCACTTTGCACGACGCTGGGTGGATGCCGGCATCCGCGGCCGAATACTGCTCACCGGATCCATCAACGGCCGATTGTCTGAACCCGTGCATGTGGCCTATGACACCTCCAAAGGAGCCGTCGAGGCGATGGTGCGATCGCTCTGCGTTTCTCTGGCGCCGCTGGGAATTCGCGTGAACGGCATGGCCCCCGGACTCTTCCGCACGCCACTCACCGAACCAGCACTCGCGGATCCGCGTTTCCGCCGCTGGATGGAACTGCACACCCCCAATGGTAAGGTGCCAGGACCAGAAGCCTGCGGCGGCGCCGCCGTGTTTCTGCTGAGTGATGCGGCGGAGCACGTGCAGGGACAAATGCTGCTTGTGGATGGTGGGATGAGCATCTGGCAGCAGCCCGATCCTCCGGCGGACTGGATGGTGAGCTGACGGATGGAGATCCGGCGATTGGATCTGTCAGACGGTGGCTGGATGCTGTGGATCCCCGACTTCCTGTCTGGGGAGGTCGCTGATCAGCATTTCCAGATACTCTTAGAGTCCCCCATCTGGGAACAAAAGCCGGCACTGTTCGGCCATCCTCAGCCACGCCTGACGGCGGCCTATGGGGATCCGGGTACCAGTTACCGTTATTCGCGAACGGCAAACGCGGCACTCCCATGGTCGCCGGGCCTGCATGAATTACGGGAGCAGATCGAGATGGTGGAGGGGCGTTATAACTATTGCCTGCTGAACCGCTATCGATCGGGGCGGGACAGTATGGGACTGCATGCGGACAACGAACCGTGGGTGGGGAATGTCATTGCGTCACTCTCGCTGGGAGCGAAGCGGACTTTTTGCATTCGCCATAACTTTACCGGGGAAACCCAACGCTTCGGGCTGACTCACGGTTCGCTGCTGATTATGGCCGGTACGATGCAGGAATACTGGAAGCACGAAATCCCAAAGACGCGGCGATTAGTGGGTGAGCGGATCAATCTGACGTTTCGTCAGATTCGGGGCGAGTGAACCGCAATGGGTGATCAATACTCGCGGCGCTGCCTTGAACTGGGTATGTGCATCTGCTTGCGGTACTTGGTGATGGTGCGACGCGCAAGTCGAATGCCCTGTGATCCGAGCGCTTCAACGAGGTCGTCATCGCTGAGCGGGGAACGTTTGTCTTCTCCGTCGATAAGTTCCTGCAGCTTGATGCGAATGGTATCCCAGGCAACTTCTTCACCGTCGGCCGTCTGCGTGCCACCGCCGAAGAATCGCTTGAGAGGAAACTGACCGCGGGGCGTCTGGATCCATTTTTCGTCGACGGCGCGGGAGACGGTGGTCACGTGAACACCAACTCGGTCGGCAATCTGCTGCATCTTCAGCGGCTGGATGGCCTCGGGACCACGTTCGAGAAACTCAAGCTGGTGGTCGATGATTTCCTGGGCAACTTTGCGAAGGGTGTTGTAACGCTGTTCGATGGATTCAATGAGCCAGCGGGCAGATTCGATTTTTCGGCGAATCCACTCGCGGGTTTCCGGCGGTGGGTTTTCGCGGAGCATTTGAATGTAGCGGGGGCTGATTCGGAGATCAGGGATGTATTCATCGAGCACTCGCACGACGTAGCGTCCCGATTCATCGCGTTCCACGATCAGATCCGGAGTGACCCGCTGTACCGGGCGCTGTTCAAATCCCCGACCTGGCCACGGGTTGAGCGTCTGGATTTGCTCGATACCCACTTTAATCAGATCGATCGTGTACCCGGTGGCCTTCTGAATCAGGGGCAACCTGTTGTAGGCGATATCTTCGAGGTGATCGCGGATGAGTGTTCGCACCACATCGCGAAATGGCATGGTGTCGTGAACCTGCAGCAGCAGCATTTCACGGTGATCACGAGCCCCGACTCCCGGCGGGTCCAGCTGCTGGATTTCGTGCAGCACGTACTCGGCGTCTTCCAGAGTCAGCTGCTGCTCGTAGAGACGATTGAACTGCTGCAGGATCTCTGCGAGCAGACTTTGCACACGACCGTTGTGGTCGAGGTGCTGAATCAGGTATTCGCCGAACTGACGAGGCACGCCGTCGACGGAGGAAAAGGCCAACTGCTCAAGGAGATGTTCGTGGAGAGACTGCGGCCTTGCCAGCATGTTGGACATTTGTTCATGCTGCCGGTCCAGTTCGTCGCTGACCTGGTTCGCCGTGGGCCGCATGCCCCCGAACCCAACATTGTCCTCCGGCCATTCGGATGAGATTTCAAGAAGACGCTCAAAGTCGGACTGGTTGTTGTCGTCACGACCGACGTTGAGCTCCCGAACCTCGACGTCTTTCTGGAGCTCACGGGCCTCTCGGGAATCCGCACTGGCCGCATCACGCAGCGCAGGATTGAAATCGGAAACCCCGTCAAAGGATTCGGGTTCAGGCTCGGAACGTTCCAGAGTGACGTTTTCGACCAGCTCCTGCTCCACACGCTCGTTGAGAGCCATCATGTTGAGCTGCAGAATCTCCATCGACTGGATCATCCGCGGAGCCAGCTTCATCTGCTGGCTCATTCTCATCTGTGTGGAAAGATTCAGATGCATGACGGTGCCGGACGTGGTTGACTTTCCTGGTCGAGTGGAACGCTGCGGCCAATCATAGCGGACTCCGACAGGGAGAGTCGACAGCTTTATGGCACTGTTCTTGCAAACGCCCCGAAATCGCTGGAAAAATCGGCGAATTCCGACAAAAGCGATGTGTTGCCGGTTTGCACCAGCCCCAAAGCAGAAAAAAAATTCCCAAAAAACAAAAAATCGCTTTTTCGGGAAAATCTAATCCGTCGGCAGCAGAATTTATTTGACAGACAGCCGTCAGTTTTGCCTGCGGAGCCGACCGGCGATCGCTTCAAACGAAAAAGCCGCCTTAAATCGGCCGTCCATCTGCTTGCCCGCAGCCTTCAGCTGAGCCGGCGTTAGACGCTCTTTCTGCAGGCTCCCCACAGCCACCACACCCTCCGAATTCGGCAAGGCAAAGACATACGTCTGCGGAAAGGACTCCGCGATCACCTGCAGGTCCTGCTGCATCTGCGGATGCGGATTGATGTTGAACACCACCGATCCGTTCTCAACCAGAAGCTGCTGGATTTCGTTGTAAAACTGCTGAGTTCTCAGACGCAGCGGAACGCCGGTCTGATCAGTGTCAGCAGATGGCTTGAGAAAGGCATCCATGTAGATCACATCGTATTTGTTCTTTGTCTGCTTCAGGTATTCAAAGGCATCCGCAACCACCAATCGCACATTCGCATTCTGCCTCACCGAAAAATAGCGCTCCGCCAGCTCCACCACGACCGGATCAATCTCCACGGCTTCAACTTTGACCTGCGGATCGTACTTCTGGAGAAAATGCACCATCGAGCCCCCGCCCAGGCCCACGATCATGACGCGGCTTTGCTGCGGCTGCAGCAGGTAACTGGAGAACATGTGCTGCAGGTAAGTAAAACGCAACACGTGAGGAGAACGCAGATTCATCTGGCTTTCCCACGCCTCTTCCCCCGAATCGCGCACAAAAATCAGCGTCCGAACACTGCCGCTCCGACGAACTCGAATGTGAGAGAAGGAGGAACGGGTTTCATATTCAATGCTGCCCCCGTCCCGCGGCTGCTGATACGCAACAATCGGTTCCGGAGCCAGCAGCACACAGCTGATGCAGAGGAAAATAGAACCAGCCAGGGAGCGAATCATCACTGTTCTCCGTCAATGCCGCCAGCCGCAGACCGTCCGTCACGGGCTTGCGACAGAGGGAATGTGCCGAGGCTTGTCACCGGATTTTAGGCGTCCGGGGATTTCCGGGGAAGCCTGCTCTGGAGGTGTGAAGCATTCAAAAAAATGCTAGGATTTTCCTCGGACGCGGTGCGAAACCCCGGAAAACCAACATCTCACGTCCCTCGCCAGCTGAATGAATCACGAATCACCCGCTTTCTCTATCCCGTTCGGAATCCCAATCATGAAGGACCCCCGCATCGATCGCCTTGCCCAGGTGCTGCTGCACCACAGCTGTCGCATACAGCCCGGGCAGAAAGTGCTGATTGAGGCCTTCGATCTCCCCACTCCCCAGCTCATCTGTCGCCTGATCGAGGATGCTGCCGCCGCGGGCGCCATCCCGGTAGTCTCCGTCAAGGACAACGCCGTCCTGCGATCGCTCTATCGCACCGCCACCGTCGACAGCATGCAGCTGGCAGGACGCTTCGAAGCGGCGGTGATGAGCGAAATGGATGCCTACATCGGCATTCGCGGGTCCGCCAATTCCAGCGAATTCTCAGATGTCCCCGGGGACCGCATGGACCTCTACCAGCAGCACTGGTGGCAGCCTGTGCACATCGGCATTCGCGTCCCCAAAACCCGCTGGGTTGTGCTCCGCTACCCGACTCCGTCAATGGCTCAGGCTGCCGGTAAAAGCTGTGAGGCGTTTGAAGACTTCTTCTTCGACGTCTGCACGGCCGATTACGCACGCATGGCCCGCGACCTGCAACCTCTCAAAGCACGCATGGAAGCCGCCGACCAGGTCCACATCACCGCACCCGGCACCGATTTGCGGTTTTCCATCCGCAATATCCCGGTCATTCCCTGTGCCGGCGAAAGCAATATCCCGGACGGAGAAATTTTCACCGCTCCGGTGCGAGACAGCGTCAATGGCACCATCCAGTTCAATACCGCCTCCCGCTATCAGGGCACTGTCTTCGAAGGCATCCGTTTTGAACTGCAGGACGGACGTATCGAAAAAGCCGACTGCCGAAATGCGCCCGAACGACTCAACCAAATCCTCGATTCCGACCCCGGCGCCCGATACATCGGAGAATGGTCATTCGGCACCAATAACCGCATCCTTCACCCCATGCTCGACACACTCTTCGACGAAAAAATCGGCGGCTCATTCCATTTCACCCCTGGAAATGCCTACGAAGAAGCGGACAATGGCAATCGCAGTCGCGTGCACTGGGACCTGGTACTGATCCAAAGACCTGATTACGGCGGCGGTGACATCTGGTTCGATAACGAACTGATCCGCAGGGACGGCAGATTCATTCCCACGGATCTGCAGGCCCTCAACGAAGGACTGCCAGAGTGAAAATGGGACCTCCCCCGCTTCAGCCGCACCTCCGGCCACGCTGTCTTTCACGCGTCCTGCTGGCGTGCTGCATCTGCTGCTCGGCCAGCGCGGCTACAGCCTGCAGTCCCCAGGAAACGCCAGACCAGTCCCAACGGCTCCTCCCCTTTCCAGAACAGCAGCCGGCTACTCCGGATGTCCACGTCGAACTCCTCCGACGACTCCGAGAAGCTCTGCAACAAACACCACCAGTGCCCAAACTCCAGGACACACCCACCAACGACGGCAAAGCCGCAACAGAGCCGCCAGAGCCCGAACCCATCGCGCCCCAGGAACTCCTTGACCTCAGCCGCTCCCTCCAGAATCTCGTCGATCGCATCCCACCCGGCCTCGTTCCCCGTGGCCTCGCCGAAATGCCCCCGGAACAACTCGAAAAAAGCCTGCAGCACCCAGACACCCAACAGTCCCTCCGCCGTCTACTCGAACAATTCCGTCGCGATGGCCTGCTCCCGCCACAGTCCGAAAATGGCACTCCCATCCCGGGACCGCCCCCGCAATCGCCTCAAACCACACAACCGGACAGTTCCGAACCAGCCGAACCACAACCCGGGACCAACACCACACCCGAACTCCGCCCAGACAGATCCCCAAAACCAGACAGCACGCCCCGCTCCGGCATACAACCCCGGCCTGCTCCCCAGCCCCGCACCATACCTGTCTCTTAT
>JBEAUF010000209.1:0-5277 GCA_041161565.1 Planctomycetota bacterium
CAACCACTCCCGGATATTGCTCATGTAGCCTAAGCTGCCGACAAGCCCAAATGCCTGCCACCCGGAGGGCGGTCAATGGCATTGGCTTTCTGGCACGACGCATTGCCGGGAGGGCGAAGCTGGGATGGCGAAACGGCGCGAACTCTGCAAATAGTCGCGTTTCGCTCCGTCGAAACGGATACCCAGCTTTTTCACTGCTGAAAATCTCAAACCACGACCTTTCCTCGCTCAAGTGTCAGTTCCAGCCGGAATTGAGCGCACCTTTCCAGCAGCGGGGATGCGGTTTTGGAATTTGGTGATTCCACTGGTGCTGCCGGGGTGGTAATGTTTTTCTGCCACCACTGATACAAAACGCCTCGGAGCAGAGTAGCCGCTCTGCCCCGAGACTTGACCTTCCGGGAAAGCACTCCCATGGGCCCACTGCAGATTGACGAATTTGATGATTCAGTGCAAGACCGATCCGAATCGGGGCGTCGTTGCCTGCTGAAGGACTGCGAGTGTCCCTTTCGTGCCGCTGCACGTTCGGCAGCGGTTCTGTTCACAAGAGTGTGCGGAAGCCAATCGTCAATGGGGGTTATGGCGGAGCCAGCAGGTTTATCGTCAGACGAAGAACGGCAAAGCGAAGAGAGCCGAACAGAGTGTTCGTTATCGACAGCGAACAAACGAGCGTCGCCAGCGGAAAACTCACGTGCCGCCAGAGCTGTCCGAGCTGCCTGTGATTCCAGATCTGCCGGACGCAGCAGAGACTCCGAAACTGTCGAGTGTACTGCCTGAGGCGAACCCGACGGGTGAATTGGTTAAGCTGGCGACCGGGGTGCGAGCGTACGCGGCCAGCGACGAAGCCTTGTCCTGTCGATGTTGTCAACCATCGACTCCGCATCCTGAAAGACCCGCAGAAAAACGGCCCGCAGAGCCGCGCGTGGGTCATAAGCCGGGCCCGGATGCAAAAAAATCCTGTTGTTTGCGACCGGGTTGTTATGTGCGGTTCACCGCAACGTCGCGTTCACCACTGCAGTGTTTCTGCAGCTCGGACTGCCGCATGGCATTACGTCGCGTGCGGCTGCGCGAGGCACGCTGGTTTCGCCAGCAACCGCCGATGACTCGGGAGTTGTGTCCGCCAGCCGAAGCCCCTGACTGAAGCGGCGTTGCCGTGCGACGCATATATCGTCCGGAAGAGCGCTCCGTAGACTATCGGGCCATCAGCGAGCAATCGCGGAAGACAACGGGTTCCAGAGGAAGCCCGATGGGGAGCGGTCGTGCGCGCCTTGTACGCGCTCTCCATCGGCTTCGTTCCAGATTGATGCACAGCCTCAACTCACGGAGATTTTCACATGGTCCAGCCTGCGTGGCCGGAGGACACGATTCGATCCCTGCAGCTCTCGGAGTTCGACGAGCGATTCCGTCGCTATCGCCTGGCTCCTCCGGAAGCTGAGCGCGAGATCGTCGACTCACTCAAAAGATACGGCCAGATCGCTCCGGTGGTCGTCTGTCTCTGTGATGGTGAATTCCTGCTGATAGACGGTTTCAAGCGACTGACTGCAGCTCGCTCCATCAAAGGATTTGAGACACTCCGAGCGCGTGCTATAGGGTGCGATGAGCGATCTGCAAAGGCTGCGATGTACAACCTGAATCGCGTTGGTCGCGGAGTGCAGGAAATTGAAGAAGCGTGGATCGTGCATTCACTGGTCCGGGAAGATGGGCTGAGCCAGGTTGAGGCAGCGGAACTGCTGAGTCATCACAAAAGCTGGGTCTGCCGACGACTGGCACTGCTTGAGCGACTGTGCCCGGCGGCAAGGCAGGACCTGAGTCTGGGATTGCTGAGCCCCACACAGGCTCGACACCTGGTGCGGTTGCCCGTGGGCAACCAGGTCGAGGCGCTGGATGTTGCTCGCCGGGATTCGCTTTCGTCACAGGAATTTCAGGGTGTGATCAACCTGCTTCTGGCAAGCGGTACCCCGGCGAAGAAAGCATTCGTCCTTGAAAAGCCTCGGCTTGCGTTGCAGCAGGCAACTGGCGAAACGATGCCCGGCTGGGATCCTCGACTGAGCCCGCGGGGAAATCGCATTCAGAAGCAACTGGGACAGCTTCTTGAGCAGCTCAGTCGGATGGAGAACTGGCTGTCGCATCGAGGCCGCAGTGAACTGTCGGCGTGCGACGCGGTGCTCCTGCGGAGTTCGCTGGAGAAAGTAATCCACCAGAGTGAGCTTGTGAAAATGCTCACGACAGACCTCCTTCAGGAATGCTTCCCGAGCCTCAACCCCGACACTCAGAACGAGGACAAAACACAATGACTCCGGAAAAGCGTCACGAGATTATCCTCAGATTTCATCAGGGCCAGTCAACTCGTGCGATAGCGCGAGACCTGCAGATGTCTCAGCGCACAGTCAGCAAGGCCATACGGGAGCAGGAGAATCAACGCAGCGGTGGAAATGCAGAAGAATCGCGGGTGTCGTCCAATTCCCGCCGCAGCAAACTGCTCGTGTGGGAAGCCAGAATTCGCAGCCTTCTCGACCAGTACCCGAACATTACCGCGAAACGAATTCTGGAAGAGCTTCAGGCTGCCGGCTATCAGGGAGGCTACAGTCATGTCAGCGCCCACGTCGCTCAGATTCGATCGCGAAAACGTAAGCCATTCACTGAGCGATTTGAGACGGATCCCGGTGCTCAGGCTCAGGTTGACTACTCGGAGTATACCGTCGACTTTGCGCTTGAAGGTCGACGCCGCGTCTATCTGTTCAGCTATATCCTCGGCTATTCACGTCGACAGTATCTGCGATTTGTCGAAAGTCAGGATCTGCAGACAACGATGCGGGAACATGTCCGAGCGTTTGAATATCTCGGAGGAGCGGCAGCAACGTGTCTGTATGACAATATGAAAACGGTCGTCGATCGCTGGGAAGACGATCAACCGATTTACAATCGTCGCTTTCTGGGATTCGCGACGCACTATGCATTTCGTCCCATCGCCTGTCGCCCGAGACGTCCACAGACGAAAGGCAAGGTGGAACGTCCTTTCGACTATGTTCAAAAGAGTCTGCTGTCCGGTCGCGAATTCCGAACGCTGGAACATCTCAACGAGATGACCAAATGGTGGCTGGAGGAAGTCGCCGACGTCCGCATTCACGCGACCACGCAGGCTCGCCCCATCGACCGTCATGCCGAAGAACAGCCGAGACTGGTGCCGCTGCCAGCATCACCGCATGCTGTTTATGAAGTGCTTTATCGAATGGTCACTGCAGAAGGCTTCGTCAGCTGGGAAGGCAATCTCTACTCTGTGCCCTGGAATCAAACACAGCCAGGCGAGACGGTCGCTGTCAAAGCCACGGACTCCGAGCTGATCATTTATGGACGTGAACTCAACGTGATCGCTCGCCATGGTCTGTGTCTGCGATCAGTGCGTGGCGAGCAGCGAGTCAACGAAGGTCATCGCGCGCCGCGGGAAACGCGTCCACGTCGAGACGTGCTGCAGGCTCGATTCGCGGAGTTCGGTGACATCGGCACGCGATTTTTTGAAGGCTTGTGGCAGGCCCAGCGTCACGCGCCTTCACAGGCATGCCTGATTCTTGAGCTTTCCGGAGCTTACATGCGGTCAGACTTCATCGCCGCACTTGAAAGAGCCGTGCGTTTTGGAGCCTATGGCCTTCCGAATGTGCGACGAATTCTGCAATTGATTGCGCTTCCAAAGTCGTCACTCGACAGTCTGCTCGACGCAGCCTCCGCCCCCCTGGCAAGTCTGGCAGACTTTTCTGCTCCTCCACGCCCCACATCAGATTATCAGTCACTCCTGTCCACGGAGACCAACAATGACTCAGTCACAGCGGAAGAAATTGAACAACCAGCAGTTAACGGTCGAGCTCACAGGCAGTCCTCGGGAAACAGCGACAGCACCACCAACGAGCCTGACTCCGGCGCAATTGCGTGATCGGATTCTGAACGCTTTGACATCACTGCGGATACCAATTTCCGCAGCGCAGCTTGAGGATGCGATGCGAGTCTCCGAACACCGAGGCGACTCCCACCTCGCCTTTCTCTGGGAATTGCTCGGCACAGCGGCGATTGACCGGCAGGAACGCGCCATCGCTCGACGAATCAAAGAGGCTCGATTCCCCAATCAGGGAGCGCTGGAGGACTTCGACTGGACATTTAATGCAGCCGCAATTGATCGCACGCAGATTGAGCAATTGGCAACCGGCGAATGGATGTCGCGAATGGAAAACCTCGTGATGGTGGGCCAGTCCGGTGTTGGCAAGTCGCGATTACTGGAAGGCATTGGCCGTCGCCTCTGTGCCCTGGGAAAACGCGTACGGTACACCACAAGCGGAGACTTGCTCGCTCACCTGACAGCGTCTTTGGCAGATGGCACGTTACCACAGCGGCTGTCGTACTGGACCAACTTCGATCTGCTGATCATTGACGAATTTGGTCTTGACTACGTGGAACGAAAACTGGATTCCCAGGCAGCGCACCTGCTCTTCAAAGTGGTCGCCGCTCGCAATGGAAAATCATCCACCGCAATGGGAACCAACATCGATTTCGATGCGTGGGCCGCCTACCTCGGTGACCCTCCGCTGGCAATGGCACTGCTGGATCGCGTGGTTGATCGCGCGGTGCTGCTGAAGATCGTCGGCAAATCGTATCGCGCTGCACGCGCTCTGCCGAACAAAACGACGAAATCGTCAGAGTCGACCAGGTGACCGTGGAGAATCGGTGTGATCACAACGAGCCGACTGACAGCGCTCGACCCCGTGAATACCGCGCCATTGATTATCGCGCGGTTCGCCAACTGATCCCACTCTCACGGGTTCTGGATCTGCTCGACTTTCAACCTCAGCGATGCCGCGGAGACAACCTCCGCGGCATGTGCGTGCTCTGCTCTCGTGCGTGCGATGCAAAGCCGTCCAAAAGCCGATCGAGCTTCGCCGCCAATCTCCGTCGCGATGTGTGGTACTGCTTCGGATGCCATCAGGGTGGCGACCAGTTGAAGCTTTGGTCCCTGTCCACCCAGCAGCCCCTCTATGTGGCGACAACACGGCTATGCGACTCCACAGGGACCCCCATCCCCTGGCTGACCTCCCCTCAGCCACCACCGTGCCCCCCAGCGTCCTGATAACACCGGAAAAACGCCACTCCGCAACCAGCCGACTGCTGCGCTCCTGACTGGAATAGTGCGCTCAGTTGAGACTGGAATCGACACCCCCACCCCACTTCTCACTTCTCACTTCTCACTTCTCACTTCTCACTTCTCACTTCTCACTTCTCACTTCCCACTTCCCACTT
>JBEAUF010000242.1:0-13284 GCA_041161565.1 Planctomycetota bacterium
CCAGAACGGGGGTTCCGGCGTACAGAGTGTAGCGGTGGTTTCGTGAAGGATCTGCAGCTGTCGCAGTCGGGCCTGTTCCGGGGGGAGTTCGAGCAGGCTGCAGGAGCGACAGCGTTGATCAGCGAAGTGGTGGCAGTGAAGAACCGTCATTCAGGGGGCTCAGCGGAACAGGTCATCGCCGAAAGGGTGAAGCATACCTGGGAGGGAAGGGCGGGGGAGTGCGTTGAGGTAGAGTTCTGCAAGTCGCAGATCTTCGGCGGTTGTGAGTTTGATGTTCATGGGCCAGCCGTCGACGACGTGCACGGGATGCCCGGCGGCTTCCACGAGCGAGGCTTCGTCAGTGACATCAGCGAGCCGTTTGCAGATGGCGAAGGAGCGTTCGAGTGTGCTGCGTTCGAAGACCTGGGGCGTCTGTGCCTGTACGAGACCGGTGCGGTCGACGGTTTCGGTGATCATGCCGGAGGCATTAACGCGTTTGATGGTGCTGGTGATTCGCAGTCCGGGGATGGCCGCTTTGTGCTGGATTGCGGCGGAGAAGACGGAGTCAATCCATGCGGCGGTGAGCAGGGGGCGGGCGGCATCATGGACGGCGACGTATTCGGCGTCAGGAGTGAGCACCTGGAGACCGTTGCGGACGCTTTCGGCGCGGCAGGCGCCTCCGGCGGTGAGTTGCACGTCCATGAAGGCGAGGTTGGGACGATAGGATTCACGGAACCATGCGAGGTCATCCGGGGCAACGACAAGGACGATCTGGCAGACGTCGGTGCGTCCCATAAAGTGTTCGACGGTTCGCACCCAGACGGGCCGACCTTTGAGGTCCAGAAAGGGCTTTTTTTTCCGGAACCCAGTCATGCGGCTGCTGCTGCCTGCAGCCGGGATTACCACAGCGAACTTTGGCATTTCGGAATTGTTCCTGCTACATGTCGCTTTGCAGATCCACGAGGATTTCTGTTTTGCTGGCGGGGATCTGCGTGGTGACAACACGACTGCCGATGCGAATGGTGACAGGCGATCCCAGCAATACCGGGACGGTGAGGTGGTCATTGGAATCGAAGCGATCATCCTTTGTCGGACCGCTGTAGAGCACTCCGCCGCTGCCATCCTGCACTGAGAGTTCGACGGCCACGCGGCGTCCGAGGCTGTTGCGGACTCGAATTCGCAGGGCACCATGGCCTTCGGGGATTGGTGTGCGCAGGGCGATGTAGCGGTCGCTGACGTTGACGGCATTCACATCCTGCACGTCCCTGGCCCAGACCAATGGGAAGGCCTGGCCATTCTTTTTGAAGGTCACGGCGTAGATGGCGTGGAGCCGATGGTCCGGCCGTGCTTTGGAGGCTCGGTCGATGAACCATCCCTGGTTAAGCTGGTTGCCGGTGGGTTCGCAGGCTCCGGTAAAGTGCCAGCCCTGATCCCAGATTTCGACCCAGGTGTGGTTGCCGCTGTTGTCGGACCAGAGTGGTGTACCGACGAGTCGCGCGGGGATACCGACGGAGCGGCAGGCGTCGATCAGCAGGATGGAGAGTCCTGTGCAGGAAGCGAGTCCGGTTTCGATACTTTCGAGGGGGCTCTGGTCGGCTCTGCGGCGCTGTGTGGAGTATTTCACGTTGACGAGTGGGAACACCTGCTGATTGAGGATTGCGGCAGCTTCGGAGGGGGTTTTGCAGTCCTGAATCAGTGGGGTAAACTGTTCGACGAAGCGTGCGCGCCAGCGGTCACGAGTTTCACTGACGCTGGCGTAGGGCAACAGGGCGTCGTAAATGACGTCTTTAGGGATGTCCTTTGCCCAGGGGCGTTCGCGGAGTGCCTGCCATGCGAGGCGACTATTTTCGAGGAGGAAATCGGCGGAAAGCGTTTTCAGGTCGCGGGCCGGCATGTTTTCGATGAGGAACCGCATACCGGGCTTTTCATCGGGGGGCGTCTTTTCGAGTGCTTCTTCGAGTTGCAGGCGATTGCTGCCGGCTTCACCGAGAGCCTGCTGGAGGGCTGCGTCGTCGCCTCTGGCAGAGACGGGCAGGCCGGACAGGCAGCAAAGACCGATGATTGTCAAAAGCAGTGGGCGATGTTGCATCTCGGGGGCTCTGTGGAAAAGGGGGCCTCAGGATGGAGTGCTCGGAGGGCGTGAAACGTATCGAAATACGGCTGGGGATACAATCTGCAAAACGGATTTGGCGGCCGCGGAACTGTGGTTTGGAGGCTGTTGGATGCTGAGTTGTTGAACCAAAAAAAAGATTTCATTTGCCGCTCCTGGTTGTGGCAAGTTTCGCCTGCTCTATACTCCGGGGCTCTTCTCCTCATTCACTTTCTGCTGGCTGGACTGCACGCGAAATGGCACGCATTGCGATTCTCGGCGCCACTGGTTACACGGCCCTCGAGCTGTTGCGGATTCTCGCTCGTCATCCCATGGCGACTGTCGTGGCCGCCACCACCCGTCAGGACGACCGTCCGCCGATCTCGAAAATTCACCCATCCCTGACGGGGCTTTTTGATCTCCGCTGTGAAAATCTCAGCCCGGAGACAGTGGGCGGGCAATGCGATATTGCCTTCTGTTGTTTGCCGCACACGGCCAGTATGGAGGCCGTCCCAAAGCTGCTTGCCGGCGGTTGTCGCGTTGTGGATCTCAGTGCTGACTACCGGCTGCAGGACCCCGCGGTTTATCAGAAGTGGTATGAGCACCCGCATACTGATGTTCAGCATCTGGCTTCAGCAGTCTACGGGCTTCCTGAGATTTACGGGGACCGCATCCCCGCTGCGTCGCTGGTTGCCAACCCCGGCTGCTACACCAGCACTTCGATTCTGGCCCTTGCACCGCTCATCTCCGCCGGCTGTATCGAGCCTTCCGGGATCATCATTGACGCCAAAAGCGGAATCAGCGGGGCAGGTCGGACGCCGAAGCTGGCGAATCTGTTCAGTGAATGCAACGAGAATGTCACGGCCTACAGTATTGGCAATCATCGTCACACGCCGGAGATTGAGCAGGTGTTGTCGGACGTGGGTGGCGTGAGTGTGGAGGTGGCCTTTAATCCGCATCTGATGCCAATGGACCGCGGAATTTTCTGCTCCATCTACCCTCGTTTGAAATCACCGGCTACTCAGCAGGAACTGCTGGAAATTTACCGTGGTTTCTACCGCAACCAGCCCTTTGTTCGGATTGTCGACCACATTCCCTCGACAAAGGACACTTCCGGCACAAATTTCTGCGACATCAGTGTGCGTTTCAACCGCGGGCAACTGGTGGTCTTTGCGGCTCTGGATAACCTGATCAAGGGTGCCAGCGGTGTCGCGGTGCAGAATATGAACCTTCTGCTGGGGCTCGATCAGCGCACAGGGATGCTCCCCGTCTAAGTCACTCAGACCGTTCAACGGACCTCCCATGCGATTCGGATGCCTTCACGCAGCTTTCCTGCTGGCAGTTGTTGCCCTGATTTCCCCGACAAACGCACAAAGCCGTGTGTATCGTGATCGAGTTGTACCGCACTGGGATGGGAGCCAGACTCAGTTCTGGTACCGCAACGAGCTTCCCGGGGAGGCTCGCGAATTCATACTCGTGAATGCCGCTAAGGGATTTCGCGGACCTGCGTTTGATCACGGCCGCCTTGCGGCGGCATTTTCAGAGTTGCTGGGGCGTCCGGTGGATTCCGGTCGGATTCCCGTGCTGGAGCTGGAGTTTCCCGATTCCGATTCGAGCATCTGGATGCTGAAGGGGCCTGAGGGTGAATTTGCATGGAATCCCGTTGACAACGTGTTGCAGCGACTGCGTCCGGCGGAAGCAGTGTTCGAGCTGTTTCTCCCGCCTCGCCCCTCCGGCGCGTCGGTCGAAGACACGAGTATTGTGTTTACGAATCGCTGGACCGCTCCGGTGACACTTGTCTGGATTGCTCCTGACGGTGGTCGGCGTGATTACGCGGTGGTAGCCCCTGGGCAGACGCACCGGCAGCACACGTTTGTCGGTCACACGTGGTTGCTGCGAGCGGCCGATGGAGCAGAACTGGGCTGTGCCGTGGCAGTCGGCGGGGGTAATGAATGGAACCTGAGCGAAGCTGTGGTGGCTGGTGTTCGTCGGGACGATGTGGCAGCGCGTGCACGTCGTGGCCGACAGTCCACTGCAGCGGCGCCGGATAACAATCCTGCGCCCGACAATCGCTTCACGGCATTCGTCAGTGGTCACAATCTGTGGCTGAAGTCGGCCGATTCAGAAGATTTTCAGCTCACGGACGACGCTTCAGCGGAGCACACGTTCCGCCGTGACGCCCAGCGAGCTCGGGCAGTGGGAATGGATTACGGGCGGGCGGACTTTCCTGAGCATCTCGCGGAGGTTTACTGGGCTCCGGACTCAAAGTACCTGTTGGCCTTCCAGACAACTCAGGTGGCTGAGCGTCGTGTGCACTACGTCGAGAGCACTCCGGGCGATCAGCTCCAGCCTCGTCTGCAGTCTTATCCTTATCTCAAACCCGGCGATCCCATTCCAACGCCCACGCCTCGTCTTTTTCGTACGGCGGATCGAGTGGAAATACCGATTTCCGATGAGTTGTTTCCGATCCCCTGGTCACTGGAATTTCAGCGCTGGCGTTCTGACGGGAGTGGTTTCTGGCTGTTGTACAACGAGCGTGGTCATCAGCGTCTGCGGCTGCTGGATGTGAATGCGGCAGACGGGTCTGTGCAGACTGTGATTGACGAGTTCAGTCCGACATTCATTCATTATTCTTCTGAGGGGAAGTTTGAGCTGCGCTGGCTGGATGACAACACGGTTCTGTGGGCCAGCGAGCGATCCGGCTGGAACCACCTCTATCGTTACAGCCTCGAGTCCCGTTCGCTGCTGAACCCGGTGACTCAGGGGGCATGGAATGTGCGGAGGATTGAGC
Organism: Planctomycetota bacterium; assembly: GCA_041161565.1. Taxonomy (GTDB): domain Bacteria; phylum Planctomycetota; class Planctomycetia; order Planctomycetales; family Planctomycetaceae; genus SXXK01. The sequence goes on from JBEAUF010000242.1 coordinate 4,860, forward strand.
ACATTGATCTGTCTGCAGGGTGGATCTGGTTTTATGCCGTAGGTGTGCAGGCAGGTCAGGATCCATACCACGAGCATCTTTGTCGGGTGCGTTTGAACGGTTCTGAATTTCGGGTGCTCACAGCTGGTGATGGGACGCATGCGGTGGAGTGGTCACCTGACCGTCGCTGGTTTCTCGACCGCTGGTCGCGGGTCGATCATCCGCCGGTGACGGAGTTGCGTACAGCCGAAGGCGACCTTGTCTGTCAGCTGGAAGCGGCTGACGCCAGTGAGGTGCTGGCTGAATACGGCCGATTTCCTCAGCGTTTTGCTGCTCCGGGGAGGGACGGCAGTACAAATATTTATGGCATCATTCACCGACCGAGGGATTTTGATCCGTCAAAGCGGTACCCAGTGATTGAGAATATCTATGCGGGGCCGCACGACTATCATGTGCCGAAGAGTTTTCGTGCGGGGCGTGGGCATCAGCAGCAGCTGGCGGATCGAGGCTTTGTGGTAGTGCAGATTGACGGGATGGGTACGGCATGGCGTTCCAAGGCTTTTCATGATGTTTGCTGGCGGAATCTTCGGGATGCGGGTTTTCCGGACCGGATTTCATGGTTGCGGCAGGCTGCTGCGGTGCATCCGGAGCTCGACCTTGAGCGAGTAGGGATCTATGGGGGTTCAGCGGGCGGACAGAACGCAATGGCAGCATTGCTCTGGCATGGCGACTTCTATCGAGTGGCTGTGGCTGATTGTGGTTGCCACGACAACCGGATGGATAAGATCTGGTGGAATGAGCAGTGGATGGGGGTTCCGGCGGGCGACGTTTACGAGCGGAATTCAAATCGTGAGCATGCGCACCTGCTGGAGGGGCGTTTGCTGCTGGTAGTTGGTGAGCTGGATCGCAACGTGGATCCTGCGAGCACGATGCAGGTGGCGAAGAAGCTTGTAGAGGCGGGGCGTGATTTTGAGCTGTTGGTGGTGCCTGGTGCCGGTCACGGTGCCTGTGAAACGCCGTGGGCATCACGCAGGCGAACGGATTTTTTTGTGAGGCATTTGCAACCCTGATTTTTTCGGGCGTTTCATTCTTAAGGACGACTCCGGTGCCCAAACCACTTTTTCGCGGTGTATGTGCATCTTCCGTGACTCCGTTTCATTCGGACGGCAGTCTTTGGCTGGAACGCCTGAAGCCGCATGTTGACTGGTTGATTTCCGAATCGGTTGATGCGATTTCACCGCTGGGGAGTTCCGGAGAGTTTCCTGCGATGGAGTGCGGTGATCGCCGCCGGGTGCTGGAGGCGGCAATTTCGGCGGTGGCCGGCCGAGTGCCGGTTGTGGCGGGAACCCATGACTATTCGACAGCTCGGACTGTGGATTTGTCGCGTTTTGCGGAGTCGTGTGGAGCCGACGCCTTGTTGATTGTGCCTCCCTACTACATGGCACCCACCCCAGCTCAGGTGATGGACCACTATCGTCGGATTGCCGAGGCTGTGCGGATTCCGATTCTGGTGTACCACAACATACCGTTGACATCTGTGGACTTGACCACGGAGCATTTATTGAAGCTGTTTGAAGAGGGGGCGATTGCGGGGGTGAAGATGTCGCATCCGGAGCCGGATCGTCAGTGTCAGTTGTTGCAGGCGGCGGGGGGGCGATTTGCGGTGTATGCGGGGATCGACACGGCAGCTTTCGAGGGTTTGTGTCACGGGAGTCACGGTTGGATTTCGGGGATCCCGAGTACTGTTCCGCGGGTTGCGAGACGGCTGTATGAGTTGATTGCGATTGAGGGGAATCTTCCTGACGCTCGCAATCTGTGGCGAAAGCTGGCCCCGCTGATGCGGCTCCAGTTCCAGGCGTACCATTCGAAGGGCGAGGGTGCTCATTGGTTCAGCACCATGAAAGCGGCGCTCAATCTGATTGGTCCTGCCGTTGGTGACCCGCAGCCACCTGTGCTGCCTCTGCCGCAGGTTTGGCGGGCGCCGCTGATTGAGATGTTGCGGGATCTGGGCTACAGGCTGAACGTCGACGAGTGACGTTCGTTTGCATTCCGGCTGTATTTTGTGGAATATTCCCCCAGAAGTACTCCCGGCGCAATCACTCCCCTTTTTCAGTTCGTGGCCGGCAATATGCTTTCACAAACCGTCGAATATGCACTCCGTGCCATCGTGACAATTGCTCAAAACGCTGGCCGTGTTTGCACTGCTCGGGAAATCGCCGAGTCTACTCGTGTGCCGCCGTCTTACCTTCCGAAGTTGCTGCAGGCATTGGCACGTGGTGGAATTGTATCCGGTCATCGTGGTCCCAACGGAGGTTTTCAGCTGATCCGTGACCCGCAGGAACTCACGCTGTGGCATGTGGTGAGCGCGATTGAGCCTTTTCAGAGGATTCATGAATGTCCTTTGGGAATCCGCTCACATTCGGGCCAGTTGTGTCCTCTTCACAGCAGTCTGGACCACGCGATGGCCACGATGGAGCAGCTTTTTCGGGGGATGACTGTGGCGCAGATGCTGCAGCAGCCTGGCCGAGTGACTCCGTTATGCGAGGGGGCACCGCAGCCTTTGATGCAGCTGGGTGGGTTATCTGATCCATCGCGGTCGCCATCCGGGGAAATTTCGCAGCCTGAGGGTTTGCAATGATTCGATCGGCGGTGACCATCAGTATTGTTGGACAGGCCCGCAGGGGGCCGTTTGTGTTCCACGATGACGTAGTGGCAGGGTGTCGAGCGGCTGCGGAGATAGGCTTTGACGCAGTGGAGATTTTTGCGCCATCGGCGAGTGTTGTTCGTGGTCTTTCGTTGCGATCGTTGTTGGATTCATATGGGTTGAAGCTGGCGGCTGTGGGTACTGGTGCGGGTATGTTAATTGAGGGTTTGCAGTTGTGTGATGCGGATGCAGACCGTCGTTGCAGGGCAGAGGAGTTTATTGGGGAGATGTTGCGTGCGGGGGCTGAGTTTGGGGCGCCTGCGATTATCGGGTCAATGCAGGGGCGTTGGACTGATGCGGTGCCGAAGGCTGTGGCTTTGCAGATGTTGAGTGATGCCCTGGGGCGGCTTGGTCGTCTTGCTGAGACGCTGGGGACGGTGGTGCTTTATGAACCCTTGAATCGGTATGAGACCAATTTATGCAATACGATGCGAGAGTCCGTGGAGTTGTTGCGGGGTGTGGGTGAGCGTCAGGTGAAGATTCTGGCGGACTTGTTTCATTTGAATATTGAAGAGGCGAGTATTGAGGGTGGTTTGCGAGAGACGGCGGGATTTTTGGGGCATGTGCATTTTGTGGATTCAAACCGTCAGGCGGCCGGGCGTGGCCACATGGATCTGCAGCGGGTGGGTTGTGTGTTGAGGGAACTGGGGTATGGTGGGTTTGCATCGGCTGAGGCATTCCCGATACCGGACTCGCGAACCGCGGCGGAGCAGACGATGCGTGCTTTTCGAGCTGTTTTTAGGGATGGAGCCGGCTCATCGCACTGAAGAGGTGGGGGAACCGGGAGTTCTGGGTGTGGCGCGTGCGAGGGGGCTTTGGTCGGAGAACCAGACCTGTTCGTACCAGGCGTGCAATTCAACCGTGTGTCCGTTTCTGGTGACGGGCAGCACAAAGCGGAGCCGCAGGTGTGGTCGTTCGCGGAACCAGCCGTTGAGTGCGTGTGAGAGGTAGCAGGCGACATCGCCTGACGGGTCCCCGTGGCCGAGATAAACGCGAACCCAGCCGCCCATATCCAGTTGATTGACGCCGATTCGCGGTGTGCCGGGGGAGCTTTGCGAACCTGGGGGAGACGTTGGTGGCTGTTGCATCGAGAGTATTTTCTGCGTCTATCGCAGGCTGGTCCGGATCAACCCTGTGAGTATTCCGCAGATTCGTACGCGGGAGGATGGGAAGACCATTTCCTGCATGTGTTCGTTTGCGGGGATGAGTACGACGGTTGAGCCGATGCGGCGGTAGCGTTTGAGGGTTGCTTCCTGGTCGTCGACGATTGCGACGACAGTCTCGCCATTGGATGCTGTTTGAGCGTGGCGGATGATGGCGAGATCCTGGTCGTGAATGCCGTCGAGGATCATGGAGTCGCCTTTGACGCGGAGCAGGAAGTGTTGCTGGGGGTCGTAGTGCCGTGTGAGGTCGAAAGTTTCGACATTTTCCATGGCTTCGATTGGAGTTCCGGCGGCCACATCACCCAGGACGCGGAAGGGGCGAGTTTGGTGACCGGCTTCACCGAGGAGCAGGTCCGGGTCCAGTTGCAGCAGTTCGGCGAGTCGCAGAAGGGCATCGCGGCCGATCTGGTCCTGACCATTTTCGATTTTGGAGAGATGGCTGAAATGGATGCCGATTTGACCTGCCAGGCCGCGCAGAGAGATTCCGCGGGCCTGACGTGCCTGACGAATGATCTGTCCGACGTGCTGCACCATCAGTGTACCTGCAGTTCAGCGGTGGTGGAGTGGCAGACCGCGTTCGGAAAAGTGCGATCGAATACCGGGAGTTCACCACGGCGAATGCGGCAGTTGTCTGGTGCTTCGAAGGCCAGGCTGCAGCTGCCTTCGCCGGTTTGGATGACGAGAATACGAATCTGTCCGTTAATGACAATTTCCTGACCCTTGCGACGCTTTAAAACGAGCATGACGCGCCCCTTTTTTCTTTGAAAAACAGCCCGCTGAAAATTGGAAACCCTGGCTGAGACCCTCCGTTGAAGTTGCCCGGTACGGTGTACCCGCAGAAACAGCAAGCCGGACGGAAGACCAGAATTGCCATTTTGCGAGTGTTGGGTTTTGGCCCAACACCTGCATGGTACCGGAGAAGCGGGGGTGCGCCAAGAGCGGCTTTGGAAAAAAGTGGGCGGTCGCGTTGGGTGGGGTTATTCGATGGCGACGATTTGCATTCGCAGCTTGCCTCTGGGGATGGCAACTTCGATCCGATCACCGACTTTTTTGCCCATCATGGCGCTGCCGATGGGGCTGGTGGTGAGGATTTTCATGATGTCGCCTTCGTAGTCTTCTTCGCCGGGGCCCACGAGTTCATAGACTTCCTGGTCACCGTCGACGCTGACTGTAACTTTGGAGCCGAACTCGACGTTGTCTTTGGGGCCTTCGGAGCGTTCGGCGATGTAGCAGCCGGCGAGTTTGCTTCTGAGCTGGTTAATTTTCGCCTGCAGGAGTCCCTGGAGTTCGCGTGCGGAGTGATATTCGGCGTTTTCCTTGAGGTCTCCTTCTTCCCGGGCGACTTTGATGCGTTCAGCGACCGCGGGCATTTCCACCTCTTCGAGCAGGCGGACTTCTTCGCGGAGTTTGTCGTAACCTTCACGGGAGATGGGTTGGCGTTCCATGGCGTGACCTGAACGGAGTGGGTAGAGGGAGCAGGGAGGAGAAGCGTGGGTGTGCGGGACCGTGGACAAGCGGCGAGTGGCAGGTGTCTGGTCCGGAGACAAACAAAGCAGGGCGGCTGAAGATGGCTTCGGCCGCCCTGCTGGATTTGTTCGGGGATTATACCCCGCGGAATCAGACGGGCTATGTAATTTCCTTCCACTGCCCGCATTTTGCGCTGTCGAGCACTGCCTGGCAGACTTTCTGCGTTTCGAGGGCATCGCGGAAGGTGGGATTGCACGGTTTACCGGACTCGACGGCAGCAAGGAAGTCAGCGACCTGGTGGACGAAAGTATGCTCGTAGCCGATCTGAAGTCCGGGTACCCACCATTTGTTCATGTAGGGCATATCACCGTCCGTGCAGTGGACCTGGTGCCAGCCGCGGATAACGGAGTCATCTCGATGATCGAAATATTCAAGTCGATGCAGGTCGTGCAGGTCCCATTTGATGGAGGCTTTCTCGCCGTTGATTTCGAAGGTGTAGAGGGCTTTGTGACCGCGGGCATAGCGGGTGGATTCGAAGAGTCCAAGAGACCCGTTGCCGAAGCGGCAGAGGAATGCGCAGGCATCATCGATACCAACTTTTTCCACTTTGCCGGTCAGATTGTGTTTACGTTCCTTGACGAATGTTTCGGTCATCGCGGTGACACTGCTGATGGATCCATTGAGCCAGATTGCGGTGTCGATGCAGTGGGCGAGGAGGTCACCGGTGACGCCGGAGCCGGCGGCAGCGGCATCCAGTCTCCAGAGCGCTGTGCCGCCCTGCGGCAGGTCAGCGTTGATGGTCCAGTCCTGCAGGAAGTTGGCGCGGTAGTGGAAGATACGTCCCAGCCGTCCTTCTTCGATGAGTTGTTTTGCGAGCGACACTGCGGGCACTCGGCGGTAGTTATACCACACCGTATTCAGCACTCCGGCCCGTTCCACAGCGTCGACCATTTTCAGGCCTTCGGCGGGGTCCATGGCGAGTGGTTTTTCGCAGAGCACCATTTTGCCTGCCTGAGCGGCAGCGATGGCGATTTCGGCGTGTGAGTTATTGGGGGTGCAGATATCGATGGCATCGATATCGCTGCGATCGATGAGGCGTCGCCAGTCCGTTTCGGTGGATTCGAACTGCCATTGGTCGGCGAATTTTCGCACCTGATCCTGGCTGCGGCCGCAGATGGCCTTGAGCACGGGGCGGTACTGGAGTTCGGGGAAGAAATCGTTGACGCGTTTGTAGCCATTGGAGTGGGTGCGGCCCATGAAGCCGTAGCCGACGAGGCCGATATTGAGTGGTTTCTGTTGAGACATAACGTGGTGCTTTCAGAGGAGGATCGTGGACGACATCCGGGGAAGGGCCGTCCGCAGGCCGGGTTGCCGGCGCTGACGGCTGGCAGGCGTATTGCGAATGGAATCAGGACCAGCCGCAGGTGTCGCGGACGCGGAGCATGGTATCGAGGATGGTGTTCCAGGTGGCCGGGTTTTCGAGGGTGCTGTTGGGGAACATGCAGCCATCCCAGCAGATATGCCGGATACCGCGTTCTGCAGCGCCTTTGAGCCAGTACTGGGAGCATTTGACGATGTCGAGTTTACCGTTGGGATCATCGGCCGGGCAATGTTTGCCGGTCTTGTCGTGGGACCCGGCACCGTGAACCTGGCCATCATTCTGAGCAACGTGGAAGTCGATTGTCCACGGCCGCAGTTTGTCGGTCATGGTCTGGTAGGCCGCCCAGAATTCCGCGTCAGAGTAGCCGGGCTGGACAAGTGCGCATTCGGGGGCGTTATAGCCGAGCAGGTAGAGGTAGGTGTGAGCGAGGTCTGCCTGGAAGCCGAGAGACTGCGGCATGCCGACTTCTTCGAGGAGGTTAAGCATGTCCTTCCAGCTGTGCATTCCGGCCCAGCAGATTTCGCCTTCGGCCGCCAGTCGTTGCCCGTGGTCCGCAGCGATCTTTGCGGCTTCACGGAAGGTGCCGGCGATTTTTGAAGTGTTGGTCTTTGGATTTTCGCGCCACTTGGCAACGCCGAACTCGGCAGAATCAATGCGGATGACGCCGTATTTTCGAATGCCGTGGCGTTCGAAGACGCCTGCGATTCGGCAGGCCATACGAACGGCGCTGAGGAATTTCTCTCGGGAGGCATCATCGCCCATGGCGGAATCGCCAACCGTGCCCGGCCAGACCGGAGCTACGAGAGAGCCGACGGAAAAGCCGTAGCTGGCGATCTGGTCTGCGATTCGCAGGAGTTCGTCATCGCTGGCCTGGGGGTCGGTGTGCGGGAGGAACAGGAAGTAGTCGATACCGTCGAATTTGGCGCCGTTAACGTTAGCCGCGGCTGTGAGCTGCAGCATGCGTTCGAGGCTGATGGGTGGTTCCTGGCCTTCGCCAGAGCCTTTGCCGACGAGTCCGGGCCACATAGCGTTGTGCAGCCTGGGTGCAGAGTGTTTCATGGGATGCTCCTGAAGATTCGGGAAAACGGGTGTCAGCGTGCGAGTCAGGATCGTTTGTGGGCACCGTCCGGGGGTGCGTCGGGCTGCGCATGCGGGAAGAGTTTCGGGCGTCTGCCTGGCTGCAGGAAGGATTGGGTAAACGAGGCTGGAGCCAGCCGCAGTATACCGTCACCTGCGGTCAGTGCTGCCGACGCCTGTGATGCGTTGAAGGCCATGACAGTGACTACGCGGAGAGTCGGGTGGGGAGAAAAAGGCGGTAAAGCGGACCGGCCCCGCGCTGGTCTGACCGGGGTCGCACGAGTTTTGTCTCGGGTGATCGACCGCCGTCAGTCTTTTGATGAGCCGCGGGCGGAAGGAATCCGCTGCCGGACGGCATGATGACGGAAATTCTGCCGTTTGAAAAGCGAGTTCAGGCTGGAACGTCTGTAGGGCAGGGCAGGACGGCGCGTGGTGGACTGCGGACGTACCGGAGGGCTCGAGGAGGGTGGACTGTCAGCCTGCGAACCGCTGAGACTCGATCTGGCTGAGTTTGTTATACAGGGTTTTCAGGGCGATACCGAGTTCTTTGGCGGTCTGGGGTTTATCGCCATGGTGCTTATCGAGCACTCTCAGGATCATTTCTTCTTCCATTTGCCGGAGCGTCCTGGCTTCGGCGTCGAGGGCGGCTGGGGG
>JBEAUF010000251.1:0-31350 GCA_041161565.1 Planctomycetota bacterium
TGTCTGAGTCTATAGTGGCTGGCCGGTCAGCACAAACAAAAGTTCGTGAAGTGTGTGGCGACGGCAACCGTCAGGCGGGGACTTCGCTGCCTGACGGGGCTGGGCTGGGCTTGATGCTGTGCCGTCTGATGCCCGCGATCCTGCGAGGCGAATCCGACATGGCAGCAGTCTTATTTCACCACAGCTTCCAGCTGCGTTGGAACTGGAATGATCCCACTCTGATGCTCAGCCACGGCTGTGCGGATTTGCTCAATGACGTCCGGGTGCTGAGCTGCCACGTTCCACTTTTCCCCCGGGTCGACTCGCAGTTCGAACAACAGTGGTGGATCATGGGCGTCGGGTTTGGGAGTGCCGTATCCGGGCCGCGTTAAGAAGTGGGCTTTCCACGAGCCAAGTCGGCAGGCATACAGAGTGCTGCCGCGATAGTACATGAAGGCTCCGCGCTGAACTTCACCCGTTCCGAACATCAGCGGCGTGATATCAAGGCCATCCAGCTGTGTCTGCGGCGGGGAAATTCCAGTGATGGCGGCGATTGTCGGGAGCAGGTCCATGGTGAGTGCCATTTCACGCTGCACGCGACCTGCCGGAATTTTTCCTGGCCACCACATCAGCCCCGGCACACGCATGCCGCCCTCCCATGTGGACCCCTTTCCGTCCCTGAGCATTCCCGCGGAGCCGCCGTGGGAATCAAACACCAGCCACGGACCATTATCGCTGCTGAATACGACCAGCGTTTGTTCAGCAAGGTTTTCTTCGCGCAGCGTCTGCAGAATCTGCCCGACACTCCAGTCCAGCTCCTCAACAACGTCTCCGTAAATTCCCGCCAGACTCCGCCCGCGAAATTGCTCAGATGCAAACAAAGGAACGTGTGGAAAGTTGTGAGCCATGTACAGGAAAAACGGCTTCGTTTTGTTTGATTTGATGAAGGAAACTGCTTCGTCGGTGTAGCGTTTGGTGAGCTGTCGCTGGTCGGGGCGTTCTTCCACCACATCGCTGCCACGGATCAGTTGCGTCTGCCAGAACTCCGTCTGTTCCGCGAAAAACTTTGCACGATCCTTCGGCGCGTCCGGGGCCGGACGCATGTCGTTGGAATATGGCATGCCGAAATAGCTGCCAAACCCGTGCTGCAGCGGCAGATGCTCAGGCAGATGTCCCAGATGCCATTTCCCGACGATGGCAGTCTCGTAGCCGGCCGGCTTCAGCATTTCAGCGATGGTGATTTCCTGTGCGGGCAGTCCGCCGCTGGAATTGTTTCGCAGAACGCGAAACTGGTCGTGACACATGCCGCTGCGAATCGGGTACCGCCCGGTCAGCAGAGCGGTGCGGCTGGGAGTACACACCTCGGCCGCGGAATATAATTCCGTAAACCGCATTCCCTCCGCCGCCATCCGGTCCAGGTACGGCGTGCGAATTGACGGATGACCGTAACAACCCAGATCGCCGTATCCCAGATCATCAGCGTAAATAATCACAATGTTCGGACGTTCGGCTGCCAGCAATGGGCTGAGCATTGCTGTGATCAGGGCACAGATTGTCCGCAGAGAAATCCCGAGATCAGTTTTCAGAGTCAGCATGTGAGCTGCTTTCAGCAGGGACGACTGCCTGCAATCAGAGTCAGGGTATGGAAAACTTAACCTGATCGGGAAGGCCGAGGTATTGATCGAAACACGCAGTGGATTCCGGGATGGTGCAGAAAGTGACCGTGTGATGAATGCACAGGCACAATTGCCAACCGGGTGGATTGCATCGTTAGCCTTCATTCATCTCGGCAGTGCCGTCAATTACCATTTCCCGCAGGACAGCCTTCGCCTCGGCAATCTGGCTGGCGAGCACGGCCGAAACGTCAAGTCTGTAGCGGTACCGTTGTGTCCTGATGGTGACTTTTGAGCCGAACCATTTGATCGAGACCAGAAGATCACGGGCGACGTCCCTTCTATTAAGCGGTACGATGCTGGCACCGCGAGCTTCCTTTGGCAGCAAAACTTCAACAAACGGTGATCGTTGCACGGTGAGGCACTTCGCGGTAAACGATGCGATGGAGAATGTGACTAAGAGGTCCCGGTTGGACTCGCTTGTGATGAAATTGACCGCGAGCATGTGCGTTCTATGTTCTCCACGCAGCTGACAGGTATACCGTGGAACGCGACCGCACCGCTGCCACAAAGCCCCGGATTCTGGCCCGCAGGTCCTGCATGGTCAAGCGAATCCGCGAGCGACTCAACACAGACCGTCCGCGTTTGTCGGATAGCCGCCCGCATGCTTCCGCCCGGCGGCTCAGTGTGTTTGCACCAGCGTTAAAAGGCGAGCGGGGGTTATTAATGCGTCGGTAACGTTGAATGTATGCGGGGCCGACGTTGACGGTGTTCACCGCATTTGCTGCACTCCGCTGCTGGACGGGATGGCATTCAGTTCCAGTCCATTGCTGTCGATGAACACCAACCCCGTCCCCTCCGTGTTTGGGCGCATGACTGCGATGGTTTGAGGGTCTTCACGCAGGGTTGTGGGAGCAGTAAACGGCCCGGAGTAGCGTATGCCGCGCGAAATGCGCAGGCTCTGCAGGCTGCCATTGAAGAAACGCTGGTTCTCGCCCTGCGGCAACCGATTCGGATCCACACCACCAACATACAGGCCACCGGTGGTCGCGGTCATTGTGAAATTGATGGGTGCCTGTGTTTTTTCACGACCGTCAACAAACAGTCTTGCGGTGTTTGATTCAAAAATTGCTGCAAGGTGTGTCCAGCGATGCAGTGGGATTGGTGTGGAGGCTGTGAGGACAACGGACTGTTCATTGAAGAGTCTGGCGGTTCCGGGCAGTCCGGAGTCGCTGATGTAGAGGGCCATCCAGTCAGGGCCGAGCCACGAGATCACGTTGGATGTCTGAAACTCGCGAGGTTGTACGATGGCTTCAAGGGTATATGTGGCACCTGCTTCGGGGCTGATGGCAGGTACATGCAGACAGCCGGCAGTTCCGTCGAAGGCCCAGGCGGGAGGATTGGGGCTGGCAGAGTCATCCGTCGCTGTTGGGGAGGGAGAGTCGATTTGTGGTGGCAGGGATGTTGCATCCTCGCGAGCATTTTCTGCGGGCGGGAGATTACGGGGTTGTACTCGCAGCGAGTAGGAAATGAGGACGGCCAGCATCAGTCCCACGGCAATCAGCGGGATGCCGACCATGCCGAGGAGTGGAATCTGGTTCCTGTGGGTGGGCGGTGACTGTTGTTTGTGCGTGCGGGGCTTTGACAGCGGCAGTTCGCTGTTCCGAGCGATTGCATCCCGGATCATGGCAATCCGTGCGATTGTAGCTGCGGCTGTCTGGATTCTGTCTTCCGGATTTTTGGCCGCGAGCATTTCGAAGAGTTCCTGCACGGATTCCGGAATCACCGTGCCGGAAACTCGTTCCTGCAGCAGTGGCAGCGGTCGCTGCAGATGGGCCACGATCATGTCTATGGTCGAGTCCGCCGAATAGGGGGCGTGGCCGGTGATCAGGAAGTGCAGGGTGCAGCCGAGGCTGTACAGATCAGCTCGGGCGTCGGCTTTACGGGTATCGCGTGCCTGTTCAGGAGCCATCCACGCGGCGGTACCCATGATCAGGCCGCTGTCGGTTAGTCCACCGATCTCCTGTTGTTCGATGCCTCTGCTGCTGTGGCTCGGCACCTCATCCAGCCGGGCGAGTCCCATATCCAGAACGCGGACGACGCCGCGGCGATCACGGAGGAGATTGGCGGGCTTGATATCGCGGTGGACGACACCCTGTTCGTGGGCATACGCGAGTCCGGCGGCGGCCTGAGAGATGGCATCGAGTACGGCATCGAGGGGCAGCGGGCCATCTCTTCGCACCTGTGTATCGAGATCCTCACCATCCACCAGTTCTGTAACCAAAAACGGGAGCCCATTATGGATGCGGGCATCGAGGGCGGTGACGATGTTGGGGTGAATGAGTCTCGCGGCCGTGCGGACTTCGCGTTCGAATCGCTGCAGCAGAGCTGCGTTGCCCCGTATCTCGGCTCGCAGTACCTTTACAGCCACCGCGCGGCCCATACGTTCATGCACGGCTCGATAAACCGTACCCATGCCGCCCTGGCCGAGGATACCCAGGAGCCTGTAATCGCCCAGTTGCTCGGGGATGGGGGAGGTGGCCGCAGTGACTGATGAGTGGAGGGGTGTTGCAAGAGCAAAGCCGCTGTTATCGCCCTCGACTGTCCCCAGAATCGTATCGGGTTCATCGTCTCCGGACAGCTGCTGGAGCCAGATCTGGTCGGCGGCGGGAAACCGTGCCTGCAGTTCCAAAAAAGCGACAGGTTGCCCGTGACGGCGACGGTATTCCAATTCCAGTGGCAGCAGTTCGGCGAGTGCTGCCTGCTGCTGTTCGCTGCTCAGATTTTCAAGTTCCGTGAGCAGTTCTTCCGACTGCAGGCCTGCGCCGGTCTGCCATGAAGATTCGAGTCTGGTGCAGAGTCGGTCGATCTGCAGCATCAGAGCGGAAGGCAGCCGGCTGAATTCCTTTGATGTGTCCTTCACATCACTTCTCCTTCTGACTGCTCCCACAGGCGCGCGATTACCTCGAGTTTTCGCTCCACACTGCGACGCACACATCCGACCCGCGCGGCAATTTCGTCGTTGCTGAGTCCTTCCAGTTTGAGCAGGGCGATCTGACGCAGCACTGGATCACCGCTGGTGTCAAGGTCTTTGAGCAGTTGTCCGAGCTGGTCGGAGAGTTCCGCGGTGAATTCCGGGCGGGGTTCGCGTGAGATGAGCCCGCTGAGAGCTGCGGCGAGGGGTTCTCCGGAGAGCCGTTCGAGGCCGCCACCGCGACGCTGGCGATTGTTCTGCCGGATCAGGTCCACGGACTTGTTTGCGGTGATCACCAGCAGCAGTGGCCAGAGGCTGTGGGAATCGAGGAGTTGAGGAAAGCGGCCAGCCTGGGCCCCGAGACAAAAACTGTTGAACGCACTGAGAGCCACATCTTCTTCGTCGGCCATTCCCCGTGCAGCCCCCTGCAGTCGCTGACGGGCCGCCAGCACCATGCGCTGGAAATAGCCGTTCCAGAGGTGCTGAACGGCCGAACCATCGCCGTCACGCAGACGCTGGATCCAGCCAGTGACTTCTCCGGACAATTCAGTGGTTGACATGGTTCAGACGCAGGCTTTGGGGAGATGGTTTGGATCGGGGATGGGGGTGTTTTGGGGACGGCGGCAGGAATGCGGTTATATGGGTGTTGTGAGCTGCGTTCAGAAATTTTTGGAATTCCTGTCGCAGGGATGGTGTGTTTGGCGAGCCGTTGTCAGTGGGAGCCTGAAACGCTCCGGTTTGGTCCGCACTAACAATGCTCTTCGAAGGATTGTAAACCATGTTCCGCCTGCCTGTCTTCCGGAAAGTTGCCTCCGCCCGTCGCAAAAATTGTCCGGTGCCCCGCGCTGCCGACCTGCAGACGCTCGAACCACGAACTGTGCTGAGTGCCCAGCCGTTGCCGGTGCTGCTGGTGGTCGCTGACCGTCAGGATTTCTATTACCGTGAATACAGTGAAACGCGGCAGTCCCTGGAGGATGTCGGTCTGACTGTGCTCGTAGCCGCCTCCACAACTCAGCCCAGCTATCCGCATCCAGGTTCCGGTCAGGCTCCGGGGACGAGCGGGGAGGTGACTCCGGACATTGCCCTGAGCGCCGTCCGATCCTCCGACTACTCGGCGATGGTCTTCATCGGTGGCTGGGGGGCGTCGATGTATCAGAGCAGAGCTTTTCCGGGGGATTACGCCTTCGATCACTATGACGGTAATGCCGCTGTCAAGGATCATGTGAACCGGCTCATCAGCGAGTTTCACACGGCTGATAAGCATCTGGGCTTTATCTGCCACGCCGTGACGGTGGCAGCGTGGTCCCGGGTGAACGGCACGAGTCTGGTTTCCGGTCGAACGGTTTCGGTGCCGCATATCGGTTCGCCAGCGGTGTTTTACAACAATCAGTGGTACGACTATTTCGCTCTGGGTCAGTACGAGCAGGTCGTGGCCAACGGGGGAATCGCGAACAGCCGCAGCGGCCAGTACGGCGATCCGGGAACTGCAGCTGACGATGTGGTTGTGGATGGTCGGCTGATTACAGCGGAGAATTATGATTCGGCGGCTGCTTTCGGCGCTGTGATCGCCCGTGAAGTGCTGGCAGCAGCCGATTCAGGCCCCGCAAACCAACCTCCGGTTGTCTCTGACGCCGTCGCTGTGATTGACGAACACAGCGAGGCCGGAGCAGTTGTGGTGCACGTAATGGCCTCAGATCCGGATCCCGGTCAGTCGCTCACGTGGCGGATCGTCAGCGGGAACACGGGAAATGCTTTCCGGATTGATCCGCAGACTGGCTGGATCACCGCTGCAACCTCGGCGAGCATTGATTTTGAAACGAAACCGGTGTTTGACTTGATCGTGGAAGTCACGGATTCCGCAGCTCAGCCACTCTCGTCCCGCGCTGCCGTCCGGATCACACTCAACGACCGACCTGAAGCCTCAGCGCGGCTTGACGGTCATGTGCTGTACGTTGAGGGCACTGCTGCCGCCGACTGGATTCTGCTGTGGAGCGACCCGGTGTCTCGTGAGATCGGTGTGGGTATTAATGGCGTTTTTCACGGAGGGTTCACGCTGCCGACCGGTGGCCGGGCTGTTGTGCATGCGGGAGACGGTGATGACTTGGTTTCTGCCGGCTCCTGCAGCGTTGCTGTGTGGATCTTCGGCGAGTCCGGCAGTGACCAGCTGACAGGGTCCGGCTTCAGCGATCGGATTGACGGCGGGCCCGGCAACGACCTGCTGCTGGGTTACGGCGGGCACGATGTCCTCACCGGTGGAGATGGAAATGATCGGCTCGAGGGTGGCAGCGGGAACGACTTCTCAATTGGCGGCAGTGGCAGTGATTACATCAAGGGCGGCGATGGCGATGACCTGCTGCTGACGGCAGCTTCAGTCTGGGACCGCGACACGGAGGCTCTGCTGGATCTGCTTGCCGTCTGGAATGGACCTGGCACGACCGCTGCAAGGGCCGTGACTGTGCAGTTGGGGACACCGGGCGGCAGGAGGCTTCGCAGCGGGATGGAGGTGCTGAGCGACCGGGAGCAGGATATCCTCTGCAGTGGCGGCGGTGCGGATCTGGTGTTTGTGCAGGCCAATGATGCCACGTGGCTGGACGAACTGGATCTGTTTCTCCTCGGCGGCTGACCGTGTCGGCGACCGACTGACAGCGTGAATGCGGATTTCACCACCAGGTCCCGTATGCCACCACCATCGCTGTGGTGATCACCGGAATTACCAGTGTCACCATGGCGATATCGGCATAGCTCTGGCGGTGTGTGCAGCGGCAGATGAGGAGCAGGGTGATCACGGCTCCGTTATGGGGCAGGCTGTCGAGGCCACCGCAGGACATGGCCGCGACTCGATGCAGCATCTCCGGGTCGGTTCCCAGCTGGAGCCCCTGCTCGCGCCATGTGTCACCAAGCGACTCCATCGCAATGCTCAGACCACCCGAGGCCGAGCCGGCTACTCCGGCGAGAATATTGACGGCAACGGCTTCGGATACCAGCGGACTGGCGGGGCTGAGCGATCCCAGCCAGTCACGGATGGCGGAGAAACCGGTGAGTGCGGCGATGGTGGTGCCGTAACCAAACTCGACAGCGGTATTGAACACCGGCAGCAGGCTGGCCTGAGCACCCTCTGAGGACCATTGATTCAGCCGTCGGATGGAGCCCGCGAAGAGCAGGCCTGCCAGGCCGTTGGCAAGAAGCAGTGACAGCAGGGCCGACCATGTGCCGATGACTCGGTCAAGCGATGTGCGGCCGAACCGCGGCTCAGCAAGCCAGCTGGCGTCCATGCGTGGCAGGATCACGAGCGACAGCAGCAGATTGGCCGCCAGTACCAGTGCGATGGGGGCGAAGGCCGCGGCGGCCGAGGGCAGCTGGTCGGCATCGAGCGCGGTGGCGGGGGCGAGGGATGCTTCACCATAGCCTTCGCTGCGCTGTGCCGCCTGACCTGCCCGGTACCGCAGCCAGAGTAGTCCGGCTGCGAGTATTCCCAGTGATGCGGCCAGCCCGACTCCGGCGGCCGCCCACGGTGTCGTGCGAAAGTAGGGCATCGGGATCAGATTGGGGAGCTGCACAGTACCCGGCAGGGCCGTCATGGTGAAGGTGAATGAGCCGAGTGCAATGGCGGCCGGAATCAGCCGCCGTGGCAGATCCGCTCGGCGAAACAGATAGTCTGCAATCGGGAAGACTGCAAACACCACAACGAAGACCGAAACACCTCCGGCCGTGAGCAGGGCACAGGTGAAGACAACCGCGGGGATTGCCTGAGCCGTTCCGCAGCGGTCGGTGAGCACGAGCGCGATGCGGCGGGCCGCGCCGGAGTGCTGCATCTGGGTGCCAAAGATGGAACCGAGCAGAAAAAGCGGGAAGTACCGGGCAATGAACTGGCCGACACCCGGCATAAAGATCTGCGTGTAGGCGGCCAGCAGCGGCGTGCGGCCGTCAGCGGCCACGGCCAAAAGCACGCACAGCGGAGCGATCACCAGCACACTGGCGCCGCGCCATGCGAGCAGCATCAGGAGGAGCAGTGAGCAAATGATGCCGCCGACTTCGAGCATGACGGGCCCCGCAGTGACGGGTGGCGACCGTCAGTCCATGAAGACCCGTTTCCAGCCCTGATACATACAGTCCAGCAGTTCCCGGCCAGCTTCGGTGGCGCGGTAGCGGACAAAGCCTTCGCCCTCTTCAGCTTCCGCTTCGACGATCCGAACATTGTCGGCTTCGCTGTACATCCAGGCCTCTTCCTGGAAGAGCTGGAAGGGGATGTGCAGATCCTTTTCGGACTTCGGCAGGAAGACTTCGCCGTCAAGGAACAGCTGATAGCCGTATTCTTCCAGCTTTGGCCATGGCAGGTTGGTGGAGCTGCCGCGGTAGTAGGGCTGCAGGGCGGATTCTTCGTCAGGCTTCACGTTGGGGTTGTGAAGCATGTCGATGGCGTTCCACGGGCAGATGGTGAGCTGGTAGAATTCGCTGCTGTCGTTGGGGGAACGGTAACACATCTGACAGCCAATGCAGCGGCTGGTGTCAATCTGGTGGTAGCTTTGCGAGGGGATCGGGCTGACCACTTCGTAGATGCAGTCCACCGGACAGACGGACGCGCAGGAATTGCAGGACGTGCAGCTGTCCTTGTTAATGACGTTGATGTACCGAGTTTCCTTTTTCCGGTCGGATTTGCGAGTCCGGAAGTAGTCAGTCATGGAAATGGTCATCGGAACGCTGCCTGTTGAGGACGGGATGGTGTCAGGGTCAGGTTAAAAGGGCGATAATGAACGGCGGATCCACAAGATCCTACCGCCGGTCCGACGCTGCGGCAGTCGTGATCGGTTGGAATGGCGGTTTCGCAAGAGGATTTCCTGCTGTTGGGAAGGGCAAATTGGACAAAAACAGCCAGTTTAGTGCTGGATTTTCGCCAGTGCGTGGCCGGTGTTTTGGGGCGTCGGACGGCCGTCCTGAGGCTACTGCTTGCTGTTGTCGGGCGGCTGCAGCGCTTTGCGGAGCTGGCCTTCGGCTGTCCGGAGTACAATTCGAGCGTCTTCCGGGGACAAACCCCTGCGGGCGGCAACGATGGCCGTTTTGACTTCACCGCTGCAGTTTCTGAGGACTTCTGCGGCGTCATTTTGAGGGAGCCCGGTGATTTCGGCCACGATGCGGAGGGCACGGTCGCGGAGTTTTTCATTGGAGGCATGCAGGTCCACCATCAGATTCCCATAGGTCTTGCCGAGCCGGATCATGACGCCGGTGGTGAGCATATTAAGCACCATTTTGGTGGCGGTACCGGCTTTGAGTCGCGTGGAGCCGGTGAGGATTTCGGGGCCTGTGGCTGGAGCGATCATGATGTCCACGGCGGCTTCGAGGTGTGAGTTGGGGGTGCAGGCGAGTCCCAGTGTCAGGCAGCCGGTGCTGCGGGCCAGCTGAAGTGCTCCGAGCACATATGGTGTGCGGCCGCTGGCGGCGATTCCCATCACGGCATCCCGGCTGGTGATCTGCAGGGCCGCAAGGTCGGTCCGGCCGGCCTCAGGATTGTCTTCGGCGCCCTCGACGGCGGTAGTGAGTGCCTGAGGTCCGCCGGCGATCAGGCCGATGATCAGTCCGCGGGGAACGCTGAAGGTCGGCGGACACTCGCTGGCATCCAGCACTCCCAGCCGACCCGATGTGCCGGCTCCGGTGTAGATCAGGCGGCCGCCCTGTCTGAGTCTTGCGGTGACTGCTTCGATTGCTGAGGCGATTTGAGAGGAGTTGGCGGCAACGGCAGCTGCCACCTGTTTGTCTTCCGCATTCATAAGCTCCACGATCTGCAGCGGGGTGAGGCTGTCGATGCTGACGGAGGCAGCGTTGCGACCTTCGGTGGCGGGCAGATTGTCGGACACGGCGTTTGATCTTTCGCGGAATGTAAGCTGGGGGGGGCAGATGGCTGCGGGATTGTTGCGTGGGGCGGTGTAAAAGGCGAGCGGTCGTGGATTTGGGTTGTGGTTATCTGCGGGACCGGATTTTGGCCGCCCTGCACTTGAATTCGGCAGTGATTTCGGGGAGGGTGGGGGCCGCACTTTGTGTGCGGCCACGTCATTTCTCGGATGGTTATGTTCGGGTGAGAATTTCTGATGTCGAAGCTGAGCAGTTGTTGTTGTGTGGTGTTGCGTTTGGCCTGTGTGATGGTGTTCGCAGGTGTTGCCCTGTCAGCGGGGGGATCGGTATTCGGGCAGGCGACAGGCGGGGCTGGTGATACCGGGGCGGCCGCCAGCGCCGGTGCCGCCGACGAATACCTGCCCTACGGCATCTACGCAAAGACCGCTCCACGTCCTGAGGCTGCTGCACCGGTGACCACTCAATTGCCGCTCGAGCTGCGTCGTGGTGATCGAATTGTTGTAATCGGGAACACGCTGGCGGAGCGTTCGCAGGGGTTTGGCCAGTTTGAGGCGCTGCTGCAGCAGACGTATCCGGAGCTGGAGCTGGTGGTGCGACATCTGGCGTGGTCCGGCGATGAAATTGGCCTGCAGCCACGGCCGGACAACTTTGCCGACACGGAACAGCATCTGCTACACGAGCGTGCGGATGTGGTGATCGCGATGTTTGGTTTCAACGAATCCTTTGCGGGTGAGGCGGGCCTGGGTGCTTTTGAAGAGCGGCTGCGGGAGTGGTTGAAATCGCTGCGGACGAAGTCATTCAATGGAAAAACGGCGCCGCGGCTGGTGTTGGTGGAGCCACCGGCGGCGGAGAATGTGCGTGGGGTGGCGGCTGCGGATCTGAACAACGCCAATCTGCGGCTGTACGGTGATGCGCTGCAGCGTGCTGCTGCCGAGCAGCGCGTGGGATATGTGCACACGTATGGTGAAACAGCAGCGGCGCTTGAAAGTCCCGGATCTGATCTGACGATCAACGGTGTGCATTTCACTCAGGAGGGTGACCTGCTGTTTTCACAGATTTTGTTTCGGGGTTTGTTTGACCGACAGCCGCCCGAGGTTCGGCAGGAAGTGGTGCGTGCGATTGTCGACCGGAATCAGCAATTCTTTCGTCGATTTCGTCCCTTGAATACATTTTATTACACGGGAGGCCGCAATCGCGACTACGGGTATCTGGACTTTTTGCCCGCGATGCGGAATTTTGAATTGATGACGGAAGTGCGGGATCGGCGAATTCACGACCTGGCGGCTGGTCGGCCTGTTCCTGAGCATCCTGACGATTCGCATCTGCCGCAGCTGCCGCCGGTCAATCAGTCGCGGGGCGCCAATGAGTGGTTATCTGCGGCGGATGAGCAGCGGGCATTTCAGGTGGACCCGCGATTTGAAGTGAATTTGTTTGCGGGCGAAGAGCAGTTTCCGGAGATTGCCAATCCGATTCAGATGCGGTGGGATTCGCGAGGGCGACTGTGGGTCAGCTGTTCGACCACGTATCCGCATGTGTATCCGGGCCGTGAACCGGACGACCGTCTGGTGATTCTGGAGGACCTCGATGGAGACGGTCGGGCGGACCGGTCGCAGGTGTTTGCCGAAGGACTGCATTTGCCGCTGTCATTTGAGTTTGGCGACGGCGGGGTGTTTGTGTCAGAGCAGCCGCAGCTCACATTTCTGAAGGATCTGAACGGGGATGATCGGGCGGATGAGCGGCGAGTGGTGTTGTCGGGGTTTGGGACGGAGGATTCGCATCACGCGCTGCATGACTTCACGTGGACACCGGACGGTGATTTGATTTTCCGGGAGTCCATTTTTCATCATTCTCAGGTGGAAACGCCTTACGGTCCTGTGCGGCAGCAGAACAGTGGCTGGTTTCGCTGGGAACCGGCCACGCATCGGCTGGTGAGTTTCGGAAGTTATCCCAGCACGAATCCGTGGGGAGTGACCTTTGACGACTGGGGCCAGCACACAGCCAGTCATCCGGTTTACGCGGCTGCATTTCACGCGTTGGATCCGCCGTACCCGCAGCAGCACCCTGTGCCAAAGGGTTTGCAGGCATATTCGGGAGTCTGCGGTCAGCAGTTTGTGGATACTCCAGCATTTCCTGACGAGCTGCAGGGGCATTTGATTCGCGTGCGCTACAAGCCAACGAATCGGGTTGAGCTGCTGACGTGGAAGGAGGGGCCGTTTGGTTTCGAAGAGGAATATGTTGGGGATTTGTTGTTTTCGACCAATCTGAGTTTTATTCCGGTGGATCTGCAGTTTGGTCCGCGGGGGGATTTGTACGTGTGCGACTGGTATAACCCGGTGAAGGGGCATGCTCAGTATTCGCTGCGGGACGAGCGGCGGGATCGTCATTCGGGCCGGATCTGGCGGATCACGGCAAAGGGCCAATCCCTGACTCCGGCAGACCCCATCGCAACGGCCTCGATCCCGCAGCTGCTGGAACTGCTGAAGCGTCGGGAAGCGGCTGTGCGTTACCGCGTGAAGCGGGAACTGCGTTCGCGGGATGCCGCAGAAGTGCTGCGGGAACTGGGCGGGTGGGTCGCTGGGTTATCAGCGCTGGATGAGCGATATCGGCATCACCAGCTGGAGGCGTTGTGGGTCTGTCGCTGGCTGGGTCTGGCCCCGCTGGCGGCCGCGGTAGCGCCGACGAGTCCCGCGGTGATGTCGGCTGTTTCGGCGGAAACGATCCCGCGGGAGCTCCCGCTGCGTCTGCTGAGGGAACTGCTGAACAGTGAGCACCATCGTGCGCGAGCGGCAGCTGTGCAGCAGCTGCGGTACTGGCATCCGTATCTTTCCGATGCCCCTGAATTATTGCGCAACGCGGCGAATGATGAGCATGGCATCGTGCGGATGGAGGCTGTGATTGCGGCCAGCTACATCGGCAGCCGGGAAGCTTTTGATGCGGCCCGGGATGTGTTGCGGCATCCGCGGGGCGGTCACTTGAGTTATGCCATGGTGTGTGCCTTCGGTTCCGCGTCGCTCAGACGTTACTGGGAAGGCGAGCCCGGCTCGGAAATCGCGAGAATGCTGCGGGCGGCAGCCAGAGAAACGGAACTGCGTGAACCTAAAGCAACTCGCAGCGAGGCCGCCTTTGACCGAAGAGCGGAGCTGAAGTCGGTGACGATCAGCTGTCTGCCGGAACGGATGTTGTTTTCCACTCGTGAGTTTTTCGTGCGGCCGGGGCAGCCGGTAAAGCTGGTGCTGTTGAACGCCGACGCCACCGATCACAATCTGGTGCTCACGACGCCCGGAGCACTCGAAGAAGTCGGGCTGGCGTCGAATGCGATGGCGAAGGATCCGCGAAATGCCGCTTCGGATTTTGTCCCGCCGGAAAAAGGTGAATTGATCCTTGCGGCGACTCCGATGGTTGGACCTTCCCGAGCGTCTCAGGTGGCCGTGCTGCGTTTCGAAGCTCCGCTGGAGCCGGGGTTGTATCCCTACGTCTGCACCTTCCCTGGTCACTGGATCGTGATGAACGGCACGATGGTGGTGGCAGCCAGTGATGCAGAAGCGGCCGCGATGCTGGAGTCAGGCCGGCCTGCGATTGTGCGTGAATGGACGATGGCGGATTTTTCCGCGGAGGAGCTGTCCTCGCTGCCGGTGAATACAGAAAATCTGGAACTGGGAATGGCGGCCTTCGTGAAAGCACGCTGCAGCCAGTGCCACGTGGTTGGGGGCGGCGGCGTGAATCTGGGGCCGGATCTGGAAGAATCCCGCAGGACTCTGAAAGGCCCTGAGCTGCTCAGGCAGATTCTGGAACCATCGCTGAAGATCCACGAAAAGTTTCAGGCGCAGCAGTTTGTTACGGAGGAGGGCAGGGTGGTGACGGGGGTGGTGGTGGCGGAGACGGACGACGAGCTGCAGATTGCCGCGGATCTGCTGAGGCCGGGAAATTTGACGGTGCTGAAAAAGTCGGTGATTGAAGAGCAGGTGCGGCTGACGATTTCGGCGATGCCCCCGGGGCTGTTGAACGGGCTGACAAAAACTGAAATTCGGCAGCTGTTGCTGTGGCTGGAGCAGGGAGAGCTGGTGCTCCCGGAATCGCTTCGGAAGCAGCACGGAATTGAAAACTGAAATGCCGAGCATTCCGGTGCTGAAGATAGAGGGTTGGCTGGTGGCCAGCGGCAGCTAAAATGCTGCGCTGGTCGCTCGTTTTTCGCGTTTTACCAAAGAGGCCTGGAGATGACTGGTTACACGGTACACACGGGAAGTTCCAAGAAGTTCATCAGTGGCTGGGATCGGGTTTTCAGCGGTGGGAAGTCCGCCGGAAAGTCGAAGTCAAAGCCTGCGGGAGCGCAGAAGAAAGCCGGGGGGAAGAAGGCGGGCAAGTAACTGCGTCTGCAGCGGCGTGGGGCTGAGTTTCCCGGCACTTTGGGGTCGTGGGGTGCGAAAAAACTGCGCTTTTCCCGCAGCTTGCGCCCTTTATCCCTCAATTCCGTGCGGAGTCGTTCGATTTTTGTTGCAAACGGTGCGTGGCGTGATCAGTGCGGGACTTCCTGGTGATCGCGGAAAGCCGGATTGAGTGATTTCCGGGATTTGGTTAGAACAGGAATGCAGGGCCGTGGCCGTGCCGCGAAGGAGTCTCCGGAAAAGGGAACAGGACATGTTACGGACGTGGTATCTGGTGTCGTCAATGATGCTGCTGGCGGCACTGGCCGGCGATTTGTCGGCTCAGGATGGCAGAGTCATCAGGGTACCGGCAGACACGGCGACGCTGGAGGTAATTCGGCGAGTTCCGATTTCTACCGAAGTGGCCGGTCGGATTGTGAGTGTGACGCCGTCTGATGAAGGCGTTCTGGTGAAAGCCGACGACGAACTGATTCGTCTGGACGATTCGGTGATTCAGGCGGAGGTGGAGCGGGCGGATCTGGAGTTGAAGCTGCAGACGGAGATTGAATTTGCGAAGAAGTCTCTGGAAGTGGCGATCGCAGAGGAGCAGCAGAAGAAGGAGGCGAACGCTCGTCGTCCGGGGGCTTTTAATCCGAGTGAAATTCGTCAGGTGCGGCTCGAGGTGGAGAAGAGCGAAGCCTCCCTGCGCAAAGCGAATGACGACAAGTTGATTCAGGCGGCGGATTTGAAGATCAAGCAGGCCCAGCTGGCCCAGTACACGGTCAAGGCTCCGTTTGATGGCGTGGTGACATTGGTCAAGGTGTTTCCGGGGCAGAACGTGCGTCCTGGTGAGCAGGTGCTGGAGCTGACCGATATGTCCCTGCTGCGTGCTCAGGTGAAGGTCGGTGCGCAGTACCGTCCGCTGCTGTTTGTGGGAGATCGTGTGGAGCTGGTTCTGGGTGGGAGTCCGAAGCCGGAATCGTCGGCTAAACCGGCGGGTGAGTCGATCCCGCCGCGGCAGGGTGTGGAGGGGCTGCTGAACCCTGGCGGTGCCGGAGCGGCTGGCGGTCAGGCGGCCCCAGCACCTGGTTCGCGTGCTGATGTGGAGACTCCCGCTGCAGCGGATGCTCCTGAGTTACCTCCGGAGGACCCTGCTGACCGGGTATTTATTGGCGAGATTCGCTTTATCGATCCTGTTCTGGACAATATTTCCGGCAGGCCGCTGATTAATCTGTCTGTGTCTGTGCCGAACCGGGTCGACCGTTACGGGCGATATCTGCTGTATCAGGGTATGAACGTCAGCAGAGTGACGGTGTTGTCACGGCCGCGTGAATGAGTGCGGTTTGTCAGTGTGCCGGGGTTTGCAGTTTGAGCATTCAGCGGGGACAGGATGAGCATTGGCAACATTGGCGGGATGATGGCGTCGAACCAGCGTCCGATTCCGCTGCGGAAGCGGCCGGATCTGGTGGTTGCCAGGATTGACTATCTGGGTGTGGGATACCAGGTGGTCAAGGATCCGCTGGCGCTCAAGTACCATCGTTTGCAGATGGAGCAATACCGCATCCTCGAGCTGCTCAACGGCAAACGCAGTCTGGAATCTGTGCGGGATGAGCTGAAGCAGGAATTCCCGACGCTGCAGATTACGCTGAGCGACATTCAGCAGCTGATCACAGATCTGCACCGCAAGGGTTTGGTGGTCGGAGATCGTGCCGGTCAGGGCGCGTCGGTGGTTCGCGAGCGGCGGAAGGCGCGGAAGGAAAAGATCAAGCAGACGCTGATGAGTTTGCTGTCACTGCGTCTGCCTGGCTGGGACCCGGAGAAAACGCTGCGTGCGATGGTTCCGTGGTGTCGCTGGATGTTTCATCCGTTCTGTGCATTTCTGTGCATGCTGTTCGTGGCTTCCGCATGGCTTCTGCTGGGGGCAAATCTTGAGGAATTCCGGAGTCGGCTTCCGGAGTTTCAATCGTTTTTTGGCTGGCCAAATCTGATTTATTTGTGGATCACGCTGGGGCTGGCGAAGATTATTCACGAATTCGGGCACGGACTGAGTTGTGTGCATTACGGGGGTGAGTGTCACGAGATGGGGGTGATGCTGCTGGTGTTTAGCCCCTGCCTGTACTGCGACGTGACGGATTCGTGGATGATGAAGAACAAGTGGCACCGGATCATCATTGGTGCTGCCGGGATGTATATTGAAGTGATTCTGAGTGCTGTCGCGATCTACGTCTGGTGGCTCACCAAACCTGGTCTGCTGCATCATCTGTCGCTCAATATTTTCTTCGTTACCACGATCACGACGGTGATTTTCAACGCCAATCCGCTGATGCGGTTTGACGGTTACTACATGATGAGCGACTTTCTGGAGATTCCAAACCTCCGCCAGAAGTCAGAAAAGCTGCTGCGGGAGGCGTTTGCCTGGTACTGCCTGGGAATTGAATCGCGACCGGATCCCTTCATGCCGGAAACTGGCCGGGCATGGTTTGTGACCTACGCGATCGCAGCCTGGTGCTATCGCTGGGTAGTGCTGGTGTCCATCAGTCTCTTTCTGTATACGGTGCTCAAGCCGTATGACCTTCAGAGCCTTGGTGTGACGGTGCTTGTTTTTTCGATGTCCGGTATTCTCTTCGCACTTGGCCGCAGCATCTGGCAGATCATTGCTACCCCGCGGATGGAACCCATGAGCAAACCCAAAATCGCCGCAACTCTGACAGTGGCCGCCGGCGTTGTCTGGCTGGTGGCCTCCATTCCGATTCCGTGGTACCACGAGGCGGCTTGTGTACTGGAGCCTGAGGGGGTCGTGCAGGTCCCCGCTCCGCTGCCCGGTCGGGTGGTGTTGCCTGAGGAGTATGCTCAGTGGCATGCGGAAATGGTCCGGCTGGAGGGGGCTGCGAGGAGTCAGATGTTGCCGATCCCGGTACCCGGCCGCAACGATGCTCTGCTGGTTGACCCTGCCTCCCTGCAGCTTCTGGCGGGCATGCCAGGTGCTGAGGAGTATGCGGCATTTCCTGAGAATGGTGCCCCTGTGGAGCAGGGGGCTGTGATTGCGATTCTGGAGAATCCGGATGTCTTTCGGCGACTGGACGATCTGCGTCGTCGTGTTGCTGAGCTGGTGCTGCGAACAGGTGAGTACGATGCCTACATGCGTCAGGATGATCTGGGACCTGCCAGCGATACGCTGGCAGAAGCCATTGAACTTCAAAAAGTCATCCGCGAACTGGTAAAGCTCAATACACAGCGTGTGATTCGAGCCCCGGTTGCGGGTACTCTGGTGGCTGCGAGGAGAGTTCCTCAGCAGCCTCGCAGTGAAGTCGAGCGGATGAAGCTGGCCCCGTGGCACGGCACTCCGCTTGATCGACGCAATTCCGGCTGCAGTCTGGAAGCGGGCCAGGAAATTGTGAGTATCGCGCCTTCTGCCCGGCTGCATGCTGTGATGTATGTTGACCAGAC
Source organism: Planctomycetota bacterium (assembly GCA_041161565.1). Taxonomy (GTDB): domain Bacteria; phylum Planctomycetota; class Planctomycetia; order Planctomycetales; family Planctomycetaceae; genus SXXK01. The sequence goes on from JBEAUF010000251.1 coordinate 18,219, forward strand.
GGACCGGGAAGAGGTTCGGCAACAACCGAATGTGCAGATCAAGCTGGACCATCTGCCGGGCATCACGTGGGTTACGAAAATCACATCGCTTTCGGCCAAGGGTGAAATTGTGGCCCCGGAATCGCTGACCACGCAGTACGGCGGGTCACTGGCGACCAAGCCGGGGCAGGGTGGCCAGCAGCAGCTGGCCAGTACTGTGTTTCGAGCGACTGCGGGGCTGAATTTTGACTATGAGGAAAGTCGGGCAGATGCCGCGCTGATGAAGCCCGGTATGCGCGGCCACGCTCGATTTATCGTCTCCGATCGCACCGCGTGGGACTGGGCGAAGCTGTACTTCTACGAAACGTTCCGATTCCGTCTGTAGAGCGGGTGCAGGTAATGAACAAGGCGTTCGTGCGCGAACCCGACGCTGATGCTCGGGTGAGCTGCCCGCGTTGTGGTGGCGTTGCAGTGGAAGTGGGCAGTGGCCCTCTGGATCATCATATTCGGGCGGAGAGCCGTTCGCGGCTGGGGGATAGTGCGTGGTACTGTCGCACGCCGGCCTGCGACGTGGTGTATTTCGATCTGTTTGAACAGCGAGTGCTGGTGTCGGATTTGCGTGCCGCCGTGTACCCAAAGAGTCCCTCAGCCGCGATATGTGCCTGTTTCGGGATGACTCTGGACGACGTTGAGGCGGATTTGGAAGACGGCGAGCCGCGGAGGATCCGTGAGTTGTATGGCAAGTCCCAGTCCGCGGCAGCTCAGTGCAGTCGCCTGGCCGTGGACGGCCGCTGCTGCATGGCTGAAGTGCAGAAAATCTATCTTCGCGGAAGTGCCCGGTAAGGCAGACAGCTCCGGTAATGGCGGGGCGCGGGCTGGAGCAGTGACAGTGGCGGGGGTGTTGCCTTACCTGCGTTCCCATACTGCGGGTATTTTTTCGGCTTCTGCACCCCAGGTTTGTGAAACGACAAAACCGCTGGCCTGAGAGATGTAGAAGATGCGGCCGTTGGAAACCACGGCGCCGAGACATTCACGGCTGTCGATGGCAGGGCCGGTGGAGACGAGACGGCTGTTGTCTGAGAGATCAATCATGTCCATATTGGCCCCGAGAATAAAGGGTTCTGACATGGTGAAGCGGCAGCAGGCGTAGTTGTGGTCGACGCCGCCGATGACTTTCCCGGATTCGCTGTCGAACACATTTCCGCGGCCCCGGAGCGCATTTGAGAAGATGAACTTTTCTCCGACGGTCACAACGTTGAGGGCAGACGTGATGGGGTCGGACTTCCAGATCAGACTGCCATTGGCTGCATTCAGGCACCACACGAAGCGATCGGTGGTTTTTTCAGAAGCCTGGTTGTAGCCGCCAATGTAGATTCGTCCGCCGCGGCCGGTCAGGGTGCACTTGGCAGTGACATAGTAGTCGGTGGTGAGCCACTGCACTTCGCCGGTTTCCGGGTTCAGGCAGGCAGTGAGACCGTTGTTTTCCGCGGGCAGGCCGCGTCTGGCGCGACGTTCTGCGGAATAGCCGAAGAATACGGAATAGTAGAGGCGGCCATCGAGCAGACACAGGCCGCAGTCATTACCGCCCCGGCCGTAGTCAGAAAAGTCCTTTTTCCAGACCAGCTTCCCGGTCGTCAGATCCCACGCCCAGAGTGTGGGGTGGTGGTTCCCTGGATAGTAGGGATTATCGTTGGAATAGATGAAGCTCATGACCTCTTCCCCTTCCCGCGCTGGCTTCGGGTTGCCGCGGAAGATGAAGTATTTTTCTGAGCCCTGGTGCGAGTACTCTCCGGAACCGGACGCGTAAATCGCCAGATTTCCGTGTACGACCGGAGGAAACTGGCGGCTCCAGCTGGGTGATCCAGTAAAAGGGGCCTCCCACTGCAGCTTTCCGGTTTCTGCGTCGAGACACCGGACGAGTGACTGGCGGAGGCCAGCCTGGGGGATCAGCAGACGACCGCGGATATAGAGCGGCGAAGTGAAGGACAGATAGACATCCGGCCAGTATCGTCGCCAGAGCAGCCGACCGGTGTCCTGTTCGAATGCGAGTATCTGGCCCTCAGCAGTATGCGTGTACATGCGACCGCCGCCGCATACGGGGAGATGCTTGACGGTGCCTTCGAGTCGTCTGGCCCAGCGCATGTGGAGGGGAGGTTTCAAACCCTGCTGATTGGCATTTGTGCAGCCGAAGTCACCGTAGTTTGTGTACCAGTCAAATTCGGGGCCGGCGAGCGGCCCGGAGAGGGGGCTGCGAATCTTCCAGATTTCGAGGTCCTGCTGCGGGAGAGTCGCTGCGCCGCCGGGGCCCAGCACGTATAAATAGCCATCTTCGGAGCCAAACACGATCCGCTCTGCTCCAACCGCAGCGGGGGCCGAAATCGGACTGCCGAAGGCTGTGGCAAATTCATAAACCTCGCCACCGTTCAGCGGGATCATCCGAAAGGTGCCGTCGAGGCCACCGTAGAGCACGTGGGAATCAGTGATGATGGGGGCGGTGATGGAAGGGGCGGGGCAGAGTGTTTCAATGTCGTTGGAGTCAGCGCGGTGGCGACAAAGCCCGAGGCCCGACTCGGGACGGACTCGATAGATTTGCCCGTCGCGGATTGACGCGGAAGCGAAGCTGAGCAGTCCCGGGAGATCGATGGCGGTCTGCGTCGAGGGGACGAATGAGGCCTCCACTGCGTCCCCGTTGAGTTTCAGGATTTCGAGCCGACCGGCGTTGTCCCGCCGATGCCACTGCACGTAGACCCGTCCGGTTTCGTCAGCCGACTGTCCAAACGTTGCCGGATATTCATTGCCTGCGTATTCGGGGATGGCCGCCGCAGCTTTCAGGATTGGCTGCGATCCCTGGTCTTCCAGAAAAACAGTGCGTCCTCCGGCCGGGATCACAACGGTGCGATCAATCAGGCAGATATCTCTGGAACAGACGAAATGGTCCTTCCAGGTAACGCGTCCTGCACGTTCCTTCAGCCAGTCAGCACCGCTCCAGCGGTTCCCCTCGAAGCCGACCACGCTGCGGACGAAGTCCCACTCCCAGACGGGTTTGCCGTCAGGTTCGAGTGCATGCACTTTGGCACCGAGGGTGGCCACGTAGACACGATCGCGACCGGCAGCGGGGGCGGAGAGGATAGGTTCGCCGAGGTCGAGTTCACGTTCGACGCGCCCGGTAGTTCGTTCAAGGACGTAGTGGTATCCGGAGGTTGTGCCGACATGCAGCCATGGGCCGATAACCGCCGGGGCTGCGGTGTTGTTGCAGTTTCCGGCCCCGCCCCTGGTGGCGAATTTCCAGAGCACTTTGCCGCTGGAAAGATCAACGGCCATCACGACTCCGGATCCATCCACCGCATAGACAGTGCCGCCTGCGATGACCGGGGCCGCGTAGAAGCCATCTGAACCTGCGATGGCATGCAGGAGCCCCGGAGAAGTGGGGACGCTGAAGCCAGTGGCGTTTCCGGAACGCAGACCACTTCCCAGCAGCTGCGGCCAGTCAGCTGCTGCAGCTGTGCCGGAGACTGCGGTGCACAGGAGCAGCTGCAGGAGAAAACGTTGCAGTAACATAGCTCAATCCTTAATCGCAGGGGTCTGTGAAACGACCTGCTCTGGATGATAGCCAGGTGCTGCTGGCGGGGGAAATCAGGCGGGATCCTGCGTTTGGGGGCCGGCGAGCTGGCGTGCCATGTTGAGGGCTGCCTCGCGATTCTCAAGGTGTTCATCGAGCTGAGCGTCGCGGACGGCGGTCAGGATTTGTCGAATCCGAGGGCCAGGCGGCACTCCCATTTTCTGCACATCATCACCGCTGATGAGCGGGGGCGGATTGAGCTGAGCGGGGGAGGTGCGACTGAGGTAGTGCCATGCAAAAGCGGCGTCTTCAGCGGGTGAGCCGGAGCCTGCGTCAGTGGCTGCCGATGCGGACAGCAGCAGAGGTGCGCGGTGATCGGCGAGCAGTGGTTTGAGGACATGCAGGGGGCGCGAGGCGATGTGCCGGAGGGTGGGCAATGATTCAAGGATCCACGAAACGCAGTCAATTTCTGCATTCGCCATCTTCAGGCGACGACAGATGGCGTGGATGGCCTGCAGACGCTGGCGAGCTTCGGGGAGCGTGAGTTCGTGCAGGGGACGCAGGAGCAGGGCCAGCGCGGGTTCGAAGTGCACCGACTCAAGTCCTTCAAACATCCGACAGAGTTCAGCAAATTGCGGGGGATCTGCGATGTGTGCAGAGACTTCCGGAAGGATTTCGGGGAGCAGCAGGGATTGTTGCAGAAGTCTGAGCGCAGCAGCGCGGGAAGGGTGAGCCAGCATGCGACGCAGCTCCTGCATGGTTCGCTCGACACTCACACCCTCGATGCGATTTCGCAAGTCCTGCACGGCCCGGAGGGTGTCGGTGTCGAGTGTGAAGCTGAATGTGGCGGCGAATCGGACGGCTCTGAGCATTCGCAGGTGGTCTTCGCCGAAACGGGTGTGGGGATCGCCAATCGCACGAATGATGCGTCGCTGCAGATCCTCCTGCCCACCGACGTAGTCCAGCACTTTTTCTGCCAGCGGATCGAAGAACATGCCGTTGATCGTGAAGTCGCGTCGCCGGGCGTCCTCTTCCGCTGAGCAGAACTGGACGGATTCCGGACGTCTTCCATCGAGGTACTCGCCGTCACTGCGAAATGTGGCGACTTCCACCTGACCGTGACGCCGGGTCGGTCCGGGGATCATCACGACGCCGAATGCGGCCCCAACCGGGACAGTTCGGTCTTCACCAAACAGTCTGATGACTTCCTGCGGCAGGGCGCTGGTGGCGACATCGTAGTCCTTTGGTTCCTTACCGAGGAGTTGATCGCGAACACAGCCACCTGCCCAGAGCGAATCGAACCCGGCGTCACGCAACCGCCGGACGACTTCGAGGGCAAATTCGCGACGGGGATCCGTAATGGAGAACGCATGCGACGACATAGACTGAACCTGATACGCGGAATTATCGATTAGCCTCTGTCAATGGAGTCTCAGGCGAGAATTTCACGGACCACTTCCCCATGCACGTCGGTCAGGCGGTAGTCTCGTCCCTGAAAGCGGAAGGTGAGTCGCAGGTGGTCGATTCCGAGCAGATGCAGGAGGGTTGCATGCAGGTCGTGAACATGCAGACGACCTTCGACGGGGCCGAAGCCGAGTTCATCAGTGGAGCCGTGGAGATAGCCGGATTTGAGACCGCCCCCTGCGGCCCACATGGTGAACGCGTCGATGTGGTGATCGCGACCAGTGGTTTCGCGGGGTTCACCCATGGGTGTGCGGCCAAATTCGCCGCCCCAAATCACGAGCGTATCTTCGAGCAGTCCGCGTTCCTTAAGGTCGCGAACAAGGGCGGCGGCAGGCTGGTCGACTTCGCGGCAAACCTGATCCAGAGCACCGTCAAGATCCGCGCCTTTGCCGCCGTGATGATCCCAGTCGGTGTGGTAGAGCTGTACGAAACGCACGCCGCGTTCGATCATGCGGCGTGCGAGCAGGCAGTTGTTGGCAAAGGAAGCCTGGCCCGGTTTAGCGCCGTACATGTCGAGTGTCTGCTGGGTTTCATGGTCGAGTTGTGTGAGTTCAGGGGCTGCGATCTGCATGGCAAAGGCGGTTTCGTAGGCGGCTATCCGAGTCTGAATCTCCGGGTCACGAACTTCAGCCAGACGCAGGGAATTGAGTTGACCGACGGTGTTCGTGAAATCCTCCTGCGCTTCGCGGGAAATGCCCGGGGGATTGGCAAGGTTGAGGATTGGATTTCCGCGGCTGCGAAAGGGGACGCCCTGGAACGTTGTCGGCAGGAAGCCGCTGGACCAGAGCGTATTTCCGGCCCGTGGTCCTCGTGGCCCGGATTGCAGCACCACAAAGCCGGGCAAACTTGAGGATTCACTGCCAAGTCCATAGGCAACCCAGGCTCCCAGACTGGGGCGGCCGGGTGCCTGGAAGCCGCAGTTCATGAAGAGTTTTGCGGGGCCATGGTTGAAGACATCGGTGGCGACGGCGCGGAGCCAGCAGACGTCGTCAACGATGCTGCGGTGAAATGGGAGCACACTGCTGAGGTCCATGCCGCAGCCACCCCAGCGTTCGAAGCGGCGGTTGGAGCCGAGGAGTTTCGCGTCGGCGGGTAGAAACGCGAACCGTCGTCCCTGCATCATGTGTTCCGGTGGTGTTTGCCCGTGATATTGCTGCAGAACCGGTTTGGGGCTGAACAATTCGAGCTGGCTGGGGCCGCCGGCCATAAACATGTAGATCACATTTTTGGCTTTGGCGGGGAACTGGGCTGCGCAGGGGGCCAGCGCGCGGTCTGCAGCGGGAAGATCGGAATTGAGCAGGCTGGCGAGTGCAGCGGTGCCCAGTGAGAGGCCGGACTGATTCAGGAAGGCGCGGCGACCGGCATGAAGAGTTGCGGAGGCGGGTGAAGAGGCGGTCACGAGGCAGTCCCCTGGCAGGCATGGTCCGAATGTTGGCAGCTTCAGGCCGTATTTTGAGGCAGGCACCGGGATTCCGCCACCAGCAATTGTGACAAAATGCCGGGCCAGGGATGATCCGAAGAAAAAAATCAGACCGGTGGGTTGCTTCGGCACGCCGCTACAGCAGGACTCGGCGGCTTTCCAGGATCAGTTCCACTTCACCCCGCTGGCTGCCACGAATAATCTCCAGCATCACGCGGTCTCCGGCCCGGCGGCTGGACAGGACCTTGCGGAGAGCTTCGAGGCTGCTTACGGGAGCACCATCGACACTGACAATCAGGTCTCCCGGAATTACGCGGAATCCCTGGCGTTGACAACCTCGCAGGCCAGCACGGGACGCTGGTGTGTTTGGGTAGACCTGGAGGATCATCAGGCCGCCTTCGAACCAGTCTTCCGGAATGCCATTGGCAATGGCGGTTTCCCGATCGAGTATGGAGACGCCCATCGTGGGTGACTGGTCGGTAGCGGAGGCCTGCAGAATTTCGTTGACGGCCATGAGTACGTCATTGACGGGAACAGCGAAACCAAGTCCTGCAGAAGCACCACTGGTGCTGACGATGGCTGTGTTAACACCGATCAATCTGCCAGCGCTATCAAGCAGCGGGCCGCCGGAATTGCCGGGATTGATGGCGGCGTCGGTCTGAATCATACCGCCGAGGACCTGACCGGATTCATCGCCTACGGACCGGTCGAGTCCCCCGATGATACCGGTGGAGAGTGTGCGGTCGAAGCCGAAGGGGTTGCCGATGGCCAGCACTCTCTGGCCCACTTTCAGATCATCCGAGGTTCCGATGGTGATTGGATTCAGGGCGGCAGGCTGAGCATCGATTCGCAGCACTGCGATGTCGAATTTCGCCATGGCACCCACGAATTGAGCATCGTAGACGGCGTTATCCCGCAGTTGTACTTCGAGAGCCCCCTCGGTTTCGAGGAGGGTCTGTTTGACGACGTGCAGGTTGGTCACGATATGCCCGGATTCGTCCCAGACAATGCCTGTCCCTGCGGAAACTTCGCGTTCTTCCATCTGCCCGAAGCGAGTCCAGCGGGAGCCTTTCGTGCGAACGAAGACGACAGAGGGCGAGGCCGCGTCGAAGACGGCAATGTTATTCTTTTCGTCGCCGCCGAGTTCTCCGCGCGGAGTGACCGTTCGAGGCTGATAGCTGGGGCGGTTGCGGACACCGTCAGACAGCGTCCGGTAAAGCAGCGCTGCTGCCAGCAGCACGAGAATCACGACCAGCCAGCCGTTGGCTGCTGCCGCTGAAGGACGAGTCCGCGTGTCGGGGGACCATTGAGACATTGTTGAGATCTCCAGTCAGTTCCGGAATCCTGTCCGAAGTTATAGACTCTCCCTGTCGACGGCTCCACCGTCCAGCCGTATGGCGAGACAATCCGACGGGAATTGCCCGCCACGGGAATTGCTCGCTACCAATACTCCGCAGAATACACCGGCCAACAGACTGTTGAATATACCCATGCTGCCAGCGATTCGTCAGGAACTTGAGAGCATCTGCGGTACACCGCTACCGTGGAAATGGCTGCAGTTCCTTGCTGAATACCCCGAAGAGCTCAGATTGGCGCTCCGCAGTGACGATGGGTCGGAAGAGGAAGGCTGCGTGGGTGACGCCGAGCTGCTGTCAGACCCTGCGGATGTGCTGGCCTTGAATCGTGAAGTCCGCTCAACCCCCATCTGCGATTCAGGCAACCACGAATTCCACTGGCCTGTTCGCTATGTTGTGATCGGAGAATCCGGTGATGGTGACTACTACTGCATCAATGCGGATGAGCCGGCCTGTGGAGTGCATCAATTTCTGCATTTGCCCGTACGTTTCAAACGGTTGACGGCGGACTTTGATGAGTTTCTGGAAATGCTGGTGGCGGCTTATCTGGATTTTGAAGACGACGAAGCTGCCGACTGCGAAGAGGTTGAAGACCAGGGCCTGGCCAATTAGGCCCCGGCCGCGTAAAATCGCCCCGTCACTTCCAATCGCCCACCTTCCTGCTCCAGGTATCCCCGTCACATGATTGCACCGCAAAACATCCGCGTTCACCGCGACCAGGGAATCCTCGAGCTGACGTGGAGTGACCAGCATGTGTCGCGCCTGCCGTTCCAGTTTGTCAGGCAGAATTGTCGCTGTGCCGTGTGCGTGGATGAGATGACCGGCCGCCCGCTGCTTGATCCCACAACCGTTCCCGCTGATCTTGGGGTGCTCGATATTTCCGTCGCCGGCAATTATGCACTCCGCGTCCGCTGGTCCGACAACCATGATTCCGGACTGTTCACATGGGTGCACCTGAGAACCATCAGCGAACGCCTGGAGGCTGCTCGTCGGGGCCAGAGGACAACGGCTGATGATTGAGGTGGAACTCAAATTCCCGTTGCAGGATCCGGACTCTCTGCTGAAATCACTCGACCACGTCCGGCAAAATCTCAGCTTCATCGCTCGGGAAGAGACTGACGAATACTTCCAGCACCCCTGTCGAGACTTTCGAGTCACCGATGAAGCACTCCGTATTCGTGCGTCAGGGGAACAGGTGGAGTTAACGTGGAAGGGGCCAAAGCTGGACGTGCTGACAAAGTCCCGCCGGGAGCTGGAGCTGACGATCGGGGATCAGTCTGCCGCAAGTGAATACCGTCGGGAGCGACTCCGCGAGATTCTGCTGGCTTTGGGATTTTCCAGTCTCGGGTTTGTGCACAAACACCGACGCACGGCTGAATTTTCGTTCCGGGGGCGAACGATTCACGTGAGCGTTGATGAAGTGCGGGGACTGGGGCTGTTCGTCGAACTGGAAACGCTTTGTGAACCACCGGATCGGGAATCGGCAGCAGCACTTTTGTTGCAGCTGGCAGATGTGCTTGGACTGAAGAATTCCGAACGCCGCTCGTACATCATGCTGCTTTCGAGCCAATGACAAGGCAGCTGTTTAACCGGCGGAACTGCCCGGAGCAGAGATTTTTGAGCCCTGGGTGACTCGCACATTTCTCTCATTCACAAGCACGATTGCGGGCGTGTGGGTGCGGCGTTCGTCTTCGCTGAATTCTGCATAGCTGCAGATGATGACGAGGTCGCCGATCTGGACGAGCCTTGCGGCGGCGCCGTTGAGGCAGATGGTGCCGGAACCTGGCTGGCCGGGAATGGCATATGTGGTCAGGCGATTGCCATTGTTGATGTCATAGACATCCACCTGTTCCCATTCACAGATATCGGCGGCTTCCATGAGCAGCGGGTCGATGGTGATCGAGCCTTCGTAGTGCAGGCTGGCGTCCGTAACGGTGGCGCGATGGATTTTGGATTTGAGCAGAGTACGTTTCATGGGGAGGCGGAGTGGGGGCTGGTGGAATTTCAGGCGCGGAGGGAGGCGGCGAGGCTGGATTCACAGGCGGCGATGATACGGCGAACGGAATCATCGACTTCCTCAGCGGTGAGCGTTCGTTCGGGGGACTGGAAGCGGCAGGTGATGACGCAGGATTTGTGATCTGCGGCGATCTGTTTACCGCGGTAGATTCCGGCGAAGGCGGTTTCAGCGAGCAGTGGGCCGGCATTTTGCCGTACGGTTTGATTGAGTTCGGACCACGATACATGTTCGGGCAGGACGAAATTCAGGTCGCGGGAGACAGCGGGGAAGCGGGGCAGGGGGGTAAAGCTGCGGGAGGGCTGGAAGAGTTCCTCAAGCAGGGGGACTCGGAGTTCGGCGATGCAGACCTGATCGTGGAGTTCGCTGGTGTTGAGCACTTCACGGCTGAGTTCACCGATCCAGCCGAGGAGTTTGCCGTTGATCTGCAGCTCCGCTCCGCGGCCATGGTGGAATTCAGGGCGCGCGGAGGGTGTGGAGGAGACCGTGGCGGCTGGGGCGAGGCTGGCAACGAGACTTTCGACCATGCCGAGTACGGAGGCGAAGGGCCGTCCGGTGACCATCCCAACAGTGAGGGGTTCGGCGATGTTTTCCGGTTGTCCGGTGCCGGCGGTGAGGTAGACGCGGGCAATTTCGAAGAGTTCCGCGTTGAGTGTTCCGTGGCGTTCGTTTTGCCGTCTGCACTGGAGCAGGCTTGGGATCAGGCTTTGACGCAGCTGGTTCTCATGGCTTCTGCTGGAGTGGCTGACAGCCACAGGGGAAATTTCGCCTGCGGGCTGGAACAGCTGACGCTGGCTTTCACTGACGAAGGACAGAGTCAGCGCTTCGTAGAGGCCGCAGGCTGTGAGGTGTGAGCGGATGGAATCGAGGACTCGTTCGCGGGAGGTGCGGGCTGTGGCGACGACTGGCAGGGGAGCGTCGGTGGGGATGTGTTCGTATCCATGAATTCGAGCGACTTCCTCGATGAGGTCGCATTCACGGGTGAGATCGAGTCGCCAGCCGGGTGGTCGGAAGAGGGCGGACGTGTCGGACTGCTGCAGGCAGTCGAGTCCGAGGCTTTTCAGGATTTCCGTGCAGGTGGCTGGGGGAATATGCACGCCGAGCAGCTGGTTGACGCGGTTGAAGCGGAGCTGGATGGGGTCGCGAAGTGGTGGCAGTGGTGAGCCGGCGACGACGGAACCCTGGAGCAGTGAGCCGCCTGCGAGTTGCAGAATCAGTTCGCAGCAGCGGCGGGAGGCCCAGTCGAGGTTGCGGCGGTCTGTGCGGCGTTCGAAACGGTAGGAGGAGGGGCTGTGGAGCCGCAGGGTCCGGGCGGTCGCCCGGACTGAGAGTGAGGAAAATGCGGCGGCTTCAATAAGGACATTGACGGTGGAGTCAGAGATTTCGGTGTCGAAACCTCCCATCACACCGGCGACTGCCACGGGACGCTCGGCGTCGGCGATCACGCACATGCCTGGAGCGAGTTCATAATCGCGCTGATCGATGGCGCGAATTTTTTCTCCCTGTGCGGCGCGGCGAACGATGATTTGGCTGCCCTTGAGTCGGTCGAAATCGAAAGCATGCAGTGGCTGGCCGCACTCCAGCATGACATAGTTGGTGATGTCGACGACGTTATTGACAGAGTTGATGCCGACGGCAGCGAGCTTATCGCGCAGCCATGCGGGGCTGGGGCCGATCCGCACGCCGCGAATGAGTCGGGCATGGTATTCGGGGCAGAGATCTTCGCAGTCGATGCAGACGGTGACGGAGCCGGAGGCTGGCGGACCGGATTCCGCAACAGTGGCTGCCGGAATCTGCAGCGGCTGGCGGAAGAGCACGGCCACTTCGCGGGCGACACCGATGTGACCCAGGCAGTCGGGACGGTTGCTGGTGACCTCCAGATCAATGGCCACGTCAGGCTGGCTGAGGCCCTCGGAGACATCATGGAACTCTTCAAGATTCAGGCCGGAGAGTGTCAGTCGGCGGGTAAGTTCGGCGGTGGAGTCGGGCAGGGCGACGTAGTCGGCAAGCCAGCGGCGGCTGATGATCATTTCAGAAAGATTCCGATGGTGGGGCTGGTTGTTGGTTGTGTGGTGTTGGTTCTCAGTGGTTTCCGACCGGGCTGCAGCTTATAAAGTTTTTCAGGAGCTGCAGGCCTGCGGACTGACTTTTTTCCGGGTGGAACTGGACTGCCATCACGTGGTTTCGGGCGACGGCGGAGACGAACGGCGAACCGTAGCAGGTCGTGGCAGCCACCCACGATTGGTCACTGGGTACACAGTGGTAGCTGTGTACGAAATAGAACCATGGGTCATGCGGGAGGTTGTTGAAGAGCGGATGCGGGGGTGTTTGGGCTGTGTTGAGCTGATTCCAGCCCATGTGGGGGATCTTGAATTCGGGGGGAAGCTGGAAACGCTGGACGGTTCCGGGGATGACATGGAGTCCCTGATGGTGTCCGTCTTCGAGGGAGTTGGAAAACAGAAGCTGCATCCCGAGACAAATACCGAGGAAGGGGCGGTCGGCAGCGATGTGGTCCTTGAGCACATTGACGAGGTCGTGCTGATGGAGCGCAGCGATGGCATCGCGAAAAGCTCCGACACCGGGCAGAACGATCCGGGAAGCCTGCGCGAGGATGGCGGGTGAGGAACAGATTTCAGCGGGTTCTCCGATGTGTTCAAAGGCTTTTTGAACACTGCGGAGATTGCCCATGCCGTAATCGACGATGCAGGTGGTCGTAGTCATGCTGGTTTCAGAAGCTGAGCTGAATGTCGTTTTGGGCATCAGCGGTAACGGTTTGGTTGATGAGATTCTCAGGGAGGCTGATGGGAATGCCTGCGGAGTTGATGAGACCCACAGTATAGGGGCCGGCGGGGGCGCCGTACTGGCTGTCGAAGGCCTTGAGTCGAAAACGCCCCTGTTCGTCGGTGATGCCGGTGGCTGCGAGTGCTGCGGCACTGGGCTCAGTATTTGCCGGACCAAACTCGACGTAGACTCCGGCCAGCGGTTTGCCTTCCTGGATGACGGTGCCGGTGACTTCGTAGAGCGGCGGTCCGTCATAGATTTCGCGGTTGATGTACCAGTACCAGGCATAGCCGATTACGAATACGGCAGCGAGCCCGGGGAGGAAGCGGGACTTGAGGAAGGCGGTTGCGGCCGCTCGCACTTCGGCGGCGCGAGCGTCGTCCTTGCTGAGAGTTGGCGGGGCGGAGGCTGTGTCGCGTTTTTGCTGGTAGGCGCGGGCAAGAGCGTCAGCGGCGGAGCCGGTGGTTTCTGCGCTGGAGGTGCCAGGGCGAGCGGTATCGCCGGTCTTGCGGCCTTTGTCGCGGTCTTTGGATTTTTTGGATGACTCGAAGTCCTTCATC
>JBEAUF010000265.1:0-2787 GCA_041161565.1 Planctomycetota bacterium
CTGCCCCTTCTTCCGATGCAGCCCGCTGCGGGCGAGCTCACTGTTGGTGAAGCGGATGCCCAACTGGTTTTGTGGAAGCCCTGGCCGAGCTCGAGGTCGGTCGAGCCTCAGGCTATCACAACGCCCGGCAAATTGCCTGCCTGAGAACACCAGCTTCGTAAGCTCGCGGGCCTCAGGCGCAGCGTATCCGAATCCGTTACCGTCGACCCCACCTCGGCACCGCGTCTGCCCCACCCGAACCGAACAACGAAACCAGCCCCAACCCCGAAAGATCCCCTTCATGGAGTCGCGACTGTGTTGACAAACAGGAGGCGTGGGGTGCATGGACGGAAAACTTAACTCGACGGCATATCAATATCACGTACGACACCACCGCTGCATGTCACTGCGGGGCCAATCCGGGAAATCCAGCCGGCGGCGGTTACCAAATCTCCAAGCCGCTCCGGGCTGAGACAAGGAGCGAAGGAGACGCAAATCAACCGCCGGGCGGCAACCCAATGGCCTTGGGGTTCTCTGAAATTCTGTGAAAAGACGGGTGAAGACCTGGGCGGGCGAGGCTCCTGCCGAGCCGCTGAACGCTGGTCCACGCTGTGAGCGATTGCCAGCGTTTTTGCGACGCAGCAGGGATCGATGAAACGCTCACGGCAGGGATGCGGCTCAGCAGGAGCTTCGCCCTCCCGACAATGCGTCGTGCCAGAAAGCGAACGCCATTGGCCTGCCGCCCAGGGACCCTGGGTTTCTTGTGTTTCGCCTACTTTGGAGGACTCGCTCTCCATGGAAACGCCTTGACCAGACACTGCAAGGCTTGCGGCCGATGTCAATCGGCCGGTGCGGCCCCGGCACGCTCCTGCTGCGACGCTGGCAGCGCAGACGCGCGCCGTTACCGGGGAATTGACATCCCCCGCACGCATGGTCGCAGTGGAGCGGAGTCCGGAGGACAAAATCATCCGTCCTTACCACCGTTTCACCATCCCAGGCTCGCCCTCGGATGACAAAACACCAAGGCAATTTCACCCAATATTCCTGCACGCGTCCCGTCGACCCGAGTGCTGCATTCCCTGTATTTCTCTGTGAAACTCTGTGTACTCTGTGGTTAAAAAGAACTCCATCCACGCGCCGTTTCACCATCCCAGGCCCGCCCTCGGATGACGAACCATCAAGGCAATTTCACCCAATATTCCTGCATGCGTCCTGTCGACCCGAGTGCTGCATTCCCTGTATTTCTCTGTGAAACTCTGTGTACTCTGTGGTTAAAAAAGAACTCCATCCGCGCGCCGTTTCGCCATCCCGGGCTCGCCCGCCCAGGTCACGTGCTGCCTGTTCACCAAATCCAGCGGAACTTCAATGCCATCGGGCGTGCCTCTGCCGCGGGATTCAGCCGCACCCGTCAGGAGGCAGCGACTTCCTCACAGAACGTCTGCAGCAGCTGGATGGAATGCAGTGCATCCGCGTCTGACATAGTCATCGGCGGGCTAACGCGGATGACGCAGCCGGCGAGCGGTCCGAGGAGGTGAATGCCTTCTCCGGAAGCATTGCCGCGATAGCAGCGTTCAACGATGGCGTTGGCCGTTTGTGCCGGCGTTTTGCTGCCGTGTGGGCCGCATTCGATGCCAAACACCATGCCTTCACCGCGGACTTTCACGATCAGGCCGGTTTGTTTCAGCTTTCGCAGGCCATCGAGGAACAGAGTGTGCAGGTGGCGTGTGCGGGCGATGATATCGGTCGATTCGAATTCATCGAGGGTGGCGAGGACGGCCGCGGACGACAGGGGGTTGGCGCTCCACGTGTCGGAAGTGGCACCGTAGCCCATCTGGTCACAGATATCGCGCCGACCAACAGCAGCGCTGACCGGCACACCATTGCCCAGTCCCTTGCCGAGGCACACAAAGTCGGGTTCGATGCCGTAGGTTTCAAACGCGTACATGCTGCCCGTGCGCCCGAAGTTGGACTGCACTTCGTCGAGAATGAACAGGATGTTTTTTTCTCGACAGAAGTTCTGCAGGAGGGCGTGGTAGGCGAGCGGCGGATGGTAGCTGCCGCCGCCACCCAGATAAGGTTCAGTGATCAGGCAGCCGATTGTGCCCTGAGTTTCTTCCCAGATGCGATCGAGTTCAGCGCGGTACCATGCGGGGTCGAAGGCTTTCGCGGGGTAATCGATGTCTGAGCATTCTTCGCGGGGGAAGGTGATGAACCGCACGCGGGGATCGCGTTCCGGGTCGGCTTCGGAACCAGTCACAGCTCCGCTGAGTCCCTTTTTCCCGTGGAACCCGAAACGAGTGGCGAGGATTCCCGGTCGGGCAGGGTCGAAACGCATGCAGGCCCAGATGGCCTTCTGAACGGCTTCGGAACCGGACGCAGCCCAGATCACGGTCTGGAGGCGGCTGCCACCGCGAGCAGCCTGGAGATTGGCCAGCAGTCGCTGGCTGGCTTCCGCTTCGAGGCTGGTCATGGCGTTGTACGCCGTCATCGTGGCCGCCTGGAAGTAGCCCTCTTCAGAACTGCTGAAGTCGGCGGCATTCCAGCCCATATACTTTACAAAACGCTGCATCCAGCGACGCGGGTTGTGCCCAAGGTTGGCGACAAGCACGCCGGAGGTGAAGTCGTACAGCCGGCGGCCTTCCGGGGTCCAGTGAAAGCAGCCGGCGGATCGCGCGAGCACTGCCTGGCTGGGGGTGAACGTGCGGAGCGAATGCGGCTCGGTGATGTCAATCAGATCACGAACCGCGTTGGAACCAGGTTCGTTGCCGAAGTGAATCGCGAAATGCTGGCGTGCCGGAGCGGTGGACG
>JBEAUF010000277.1:0-9255 GCA_041161565.1 Planctomycetota bacterium
CTGCTGACCGCCACCCTGTTGACCGCCACCCTGTTGACCGCCACCTTGCTGACCGCCGCCTTGCTGGCCGCCGCCCTGCTGACCGCCACCTTGCTGACCGCCGCCTTTTTGACCGCCACCCTGCTGACCGCCACCTTGCTGACCGCCGCCCTGTTGGCCGCCGCCTTGCTGGCCATTTTGCTGCATGCCGGCTTTGCTGTTGTTGCAGTGCTTGCATGATTCCCCAGGCTTACAATGGGGGCAGCCTGCTTTACCATTTGAGTCTTTCGCTGAACCTCTCTGTTTGTCGTCACTGGGGGTCTTTTCGGCTCCGGGGGCGGGCTCTTTGCCGTCCGGCTGTTGTTCACCGTTTGGCTGTGGCTGGCCGTTGGGGTTTGGTTTGCCGTCCGGCTGTTGTTCACCGTTTGGCTGTGGCTGGCCGTTGGGGTTTGGCTCATCGCCTGGCTGTGCTTGATCGTTGGTCTGTGGCTGCCCCTCTGGCTCCGGGTCGTTCTGCATCATTTTCCGGGCTGCTTCGATCAGTTTTTTCAGGGCCTCATCGTCTTCTGCTCGCTGTTGCGAAGGGGCTGCCGGGGTGTCAGTTCGTTGTGGGCGATCTGCAGGGTTTGCCGGAGCGGCCTCACTGGCGGCTTCTGAGGTGTCAGAAGTGCTGGAGGGTTCGGAGGAGTCCTGGGGTTGACCATCGGGCTTGATTTGCTCGGGGTTAGTGGGTTGTTGTTGTTCCTGCTGCTGGCTGCGATCGAGCAATTGCTGTTGCAGTTCCCGGTCCTGCTGGAGTTGTTGCTGGAGTTGTTCATCGGTAGCCGGGGGCTGGATGCGGAGCTGCAGATCACCGGTGCGACCGGCGTTGCCAAGTGGTGGTCGGTTATCGCGTGCTTCGATGTGGTAGGTGATCAGGTCTCCCGGTTTGACGCGAAGCAGCGTCATTTTGAAGTCCCATGTGCCGACCCATGATTTGGCATCGCCCTGAACGGTTGAATCCCACAGGAATTCGGAGACCTGTCCTGGTTGTCCGTTGATGGCGTAGTGCAGTGTGACGTTGCGGAGCAGGAAGTCGGGGTCTTCGGCCTGGACGAGGAGTGGAATGGTGGCATTGGCTGGGACATCGAGATCGCGGGAGGGATCGAGGAGTCGGACGACGGGCGGCTGGTCTATGCGGACATCGATGGGATAAACGGCGGGTTGTGGATCCACCTGGCCTTCGGTGTCGGTGATGTGGAAACGATAGAATTTGGGTGAGGAGCCATTTTCGCGGACGGCGAGATTCCAGCTGGCGGTGAGGCGATTGTTTTCGACGGTGACGGAGACTTCTTCGCCTTTGCCGGTGAAGGCTGGTTCATCAGCGAGCTGGAGGACAGCACGTTTGAGAGGGCGATCAGCTTCAGCCACGATGGTGACTCGGGTGTCCTGCCATGCGGTGATGGCGGGGGATGCATCGGATCGTGGCGGGAGTTTCATGTATTCGGGGTATTCGCAGCGAATCTCGAGAATACGTGCGGAGGGCGGCTGGCGGACGGTGATGTTGAATGCGTCGCTGACGGCATCACCGGCGACGATGCGGTACTGGAAGTTCTGCCGCACTCCGCGGTTGTTTTCACCACGCATGGTGACTCGGAAGCGTCCGGAGTCATCGGCTGGCTGCATGTCAAGTGGTTCATTGACGAAGCGGCGGTCGCTGGTGGTGTACAGCAGTTGTACAGCGGGCGGGATTTGTCCGGAGACATCAACCTGAAATTCGATGGCGGAGCCGGCAGCGACTGTGGTGTTTCCAGGCCGGATTTCGTCGAGCACGGTGACGGTGGCTACGCTGGCGCGGGCGAAGGAAAAGGGGCGAAGGAGGCTGATGGATTTGGGACTGAAAACGGCGTAGAGGCAGGTGGCGAGAGTGAGGATGAAAAGTGCGGAACCGAGTCTTGTGAGCCAGCGGCGATCGACAACCTCGTCGACGTGAACGCGAGTGAGGCTGATGGCAGCGCGTTTTTCGAGCACGCGGCGGATGGAAGGTCCTGGGTCACGGCCGGCGGTTTGGAGATCAACCAGTGCCGTGAGGCTGCCATCGAGTCCGGCATCCTGGCGGTCGAGCATACGAGCGGCGAAGACCGGATGGACTTTACTGGAGAGTCGGCTCAGGACAAAGCGGTAGACGATGAACAGGCAACCAAGGAGCACTGCAGCGAGGAGTATGGCGCGGGTCAGCGGTGCGAAACCACCGCTGACAACCCAGTGATCGAGGAGGGTGAACACGAGGACGTAACCGATGAGCAGCAGAGCGGCGAGGAAGGCGGCGGTGAGCAGATCTGTGGACTTAATCCGGCTTTGGGCCAGTGTGAGCTGGTAGCGGATGAACTGGTCCGGTTCGACGAACTGATCTTGCTGTGGTTCGGAGACGGTGGCCACGACAGGACTTTCGTGAAAAAGCCGCGGAGAGATGCTGCTGTGCAGTATTTTATCGGCATTCCAGTGGAAGTGGCAGTCAATTCATTGGAATTGGGAGGATTCGGGTGAGTTTAGCGGTTGTTCCGGGGTGGCTCGGCAGAAACGCTGTGGCGGGACGATGAAACGAACGCAGACGTTGTGGTTTGTCCTTGATTTTCTCGAAGTTGCCGGATTTGTTCTGATTTGACCAAGGGATTTTACCGGCCACCGTTCTGCAGAAACCGATTGACACTCGTCGGGCCCTTGTGAGTTGCCGACATGGCAATTCAACCGCGGCGATTCACCTCAGGTCGGTGCTGCAAATTGTGGCATGAGCAACGGATCCGCCGCGCGGTGCACTCTTTCACCATCCCGGCGTTGCTCTTTTACGGTGTGCAGGTCACTGCGGACATTGGCCTGGGAGCGCCCTTTTCATTCGAAATTTCCCTGATAAACTCAGATCACGGGCGAACAGCATCGGATTAAGTCTTTCGTCGGATTTGTCTGTGATTTTTCGTGGTGGGGCGGTTGGAGGGTGCGATGGGACGACGATTTTGTTTGGGGATCTGGCTGCTGCTGTTGACCTGCGTTGCTTCGGTTCCCGCGTTTGCCGGCGATGGGCCTGCGGATCTTGTGGAGGCCGTAAAGCCTTTCGCAGCCATGGTATCCGGTCGCGAGTCCGCATTCACTCTGACTGGCAAAGCGTCGATCCCAATTGACGGTGGTCCGCAACCGGTTGACTTAAAGCTGGTGCGGTACGACTCCGAAAGTTTCGATCTGGAGGTGACGCACCCCGATTATGCCGTGATTATTTATCGGCGCTCCGAATCCACTCTGCTGCTGCTCCCCAAACATCGCACGGCTTTCGTCGGTAGTGGCGAGGTATCGGAGTCTGACAGTCTGCTGCCGACCGGCATCCTGTCACGGTTGATTTCCTCCGCTTCAGAGCTCACTGCCGGGACGCTGGTGGTCAACCTGCTGGGGGCTGGCAAGCTTGAGGACGTGCTGAAGTTCCTGGCCACCCAGGCGAGAGTTGATACACAACTTAACGACGGCGTCTGGAGTTCCGGCGACGTGCAGCTGAAGTTTCCGGAGACCGGTCGTGTGGAATTGACAGTCAATGACATCACGGCCAGCCTGAATGTTTCCATGCAGGCTCCCGCTCCTGCCTCCGTCAGCGCCCCTGCCGACTACAAACTGACGGAACTCCCCCGCGAAGAGCTCGAACGGACCTTTGTTCGGGGCGTGCGCCGCGCAACAGAGATACTCAAGCCAGGCCCGCAGCTGATTTCACCGGAACAAACGGAACGGACCCATGAGCATGGGAAGCTGCAATGGATCGATGGGCAGCGTGTGGTAACGCTCCGGGGAACACCAGAGCAACTTGGTATGGCCCACGGAATGCTCCTGCCTGACGAATCCCGCCGTTGCATGGAATCCGTGCTGTACTCATTCGGTACGGCTCATGTGATTCGCACCGGCCGCTGGTTCCGTCATGATCTGCTGGATGCGTTTGCACGGCTGGCTCCCCATATACCCGAGCGTCATCGTCGCGAAACTCGCTCACTGGCGGCCGCTCTGAACATGGATGCAGAAACCGTTGAAGTGCTCAACGTCTTTCCTGAGCTCTTTCACTGCTCCGGTTTCGCCGTCTTTGGATCCGCGACTGTCGACGGGAAGCTCTACCACGGACGAGTGCTCGACTACATGACTACAATTGGTCTGCAGGATGCGTGCACGACCTTCATTGTTCGGCCGGAGGGGTTCATACCGTTTGCCAACGTCGGCTATGCGGCCTTTATCGGCAGCGTGAGTGGTATGAATGCGGAGCAGATTTCGCTGGGTGAAATGGGTGGCCGCGGAGAAGGACTCTGGGACGGCGCTCCGATGGCGACCCTGATGCGCCGAGCACTCGAAGAATGCGACAGCCTTGCCGAAGTGCAGGAACTCTGGCGGACCAGCCCGCGCACCTGCGAATATTATTACGTCTTCGCGGATGGTGAAACCAACGATGCTGTGGGCGTCGCGGCCACTCCGGAATCCATCGAATTCATCAAGCCCGGCCAGTCTCACGAACGCCTGGGCGAGGGCATTCGCGACACGGTGGTGCTCTCGGCCGGCAGTCGTCTGACAGAACTGCGAAAACGCGTTCAGGACAACCACGGAAAGCTCGACACCCAACTCGGGCAATGGCTCATGAGTCGTCCTGTGGCCATGGAAAGCAACCTGCATAATGTGCTGTTTGTCCCGGCCGATGGAGTGCTCTACGTGGCCAACGCAAGTCACTCAAAACCAGCGGCGGAAATGCCTTACGTGAGAATTGACCTGACAAGGCTGCTGGCAGGAGCCGACTCTCAGGTTACCGGGAAATAATCGATTGCGGCAAGGATCAATCAGCCGGCTGCGGCGTGGACTGATGGGATGTTGGACCGTTTCAAATGCTGATTGGTGGAATCGCATCCCCGGACGCCGGTCGTGTAATCGTTGAACCTATGACTGCTGACCTGACTATCTCACCTGCACCGCTGACAATCGGCCCCTGGAAGCTGGGATTGCCCGTGGTTCAGGCGGCTCTGAGTGGATACAGCGACTGGGCGATGCGGGCGGTTGCGAGGGAATACGGAGCTCCGTACGCGATCGCTGAGGTGGCGATTGACACGTTTGTAACGAGTCTGCGTGATCGTCAGCGAACGCGGCATCATCTGTACGTGAGTGCTGCGGATCATCCGTGCGGTGCTCAACTGATGGGGGCGGAGCCGGAGACTTTTGGTCCGGCGGCCGTGCGCCTTGTGGAAGCGGGCTTTGATGTGATCGACATCAATTTCGGCTGTCCTGCGAAGAAGGCATCGGGGCGTTGTCGGGGTGGTTACCACCTTGGGCAGCCTCAGGTGGCGGTGGAGATTCTGAAGCGGGTGCGCGAGGCGGTTCGTTCCGAGATTCCGGTAACGGTGAAGATGCGTCGGGGGATTGACGATTCTGAGGAGAGTCGGGAGCAGTTCTTTCGCATCGTGGAGGCGGCTGCGAATCTGGGAATTGCGGCTGTGACGGTTCACGGCCGGACGGTGGAGCAGAAGTATGTCGGCCCGAGTCGCTGGGAGTTTCTGTCAGAAGTGCGGCGGGCATTTCCGCGGCTGACACTGCTGGGAAGTGGCGACTTATTCACGGCCACCGATTGTGTGCGGATGCTGCGGGAGACCGGGGTAAACGGAGTCACGGCTGCTCGGGGGGCGATTGGCAACCCGTGGATCTTTAGTCAGGCGGCGGCATTGCTGCGGGGCGAGCCATTGCCGGAGCCGCCCGGTGTGCATGCTCAGCGGAGACTTATTGAGCGTCACTTCGAGCTTGCGGCTGAGGTGCTGCCCGCGGAGCAGGTGTTGCGGACGGTGCGAAGATTCTGCTTGTTCTACTCTGCGTGGCATCCGCGGGCGGTGCAGGTGCGGAATGCATTTGTGGCTGTGTCGGATTGTGCGGCATTCCGCGGAGTGCTGGATCTTTGGTATGCGTCTGACGATTGTGGTCAGTATCCGCAGAATCCATGCAATAAGGCGGCGCTGGGGGGCGATGGGTAAAAAGGAAAAGAGCGAGCTTCCGGGGGAAAGCTCGCTCTTTTCGAGGGGGAGAGGAACGGAACAGGGGAAAGCGATGTTGAATCAGGCGACCTTGCGTTCGCTGCCGTAGGATGCGGGAGCGATTGCAGGGCGTTTGACATTCGACCCCGGGCCGCCGCGGGGTGGGTAGCCATATTCGCGGAGTTTGCCGCTGAGTGTGCGAAGTCCGATCTGGAGAATCTGAGCTGTTTTCTCGCGATTCCCGTTGCAGCGGGCAAAGGTGGATTCGATGAGTTTGCGTTCCATTTCGGCGAGCGTCATACCGACGCACTCAGCACCGGGTTCCTGAGACTCGTGATGCAGCCACGGACGCAGGTCTTCGGGCGTGATGCTTTCGGTGACGTCGACGGTACAGCAGCGTTCGACGACATTCTGCAGTTCGCGGACGTTGCCCGGCCAGGGGTGAGCTTCAAGGAGTCGCAGGGCTTCGGCAGTGATCTGCCGAGGCGGTCGCCCTTCCTTCAGCGAGATCTGGCTGATGAAGTGTTCAACCAGTAGAGGGATGTCATTGGTCCGAACTCGCAGCGGCGGCGACTGGAGAGTGATGCCGCTGAGATGCTGCAGGAGGTCATCGCGGAAGCGACCTTCGATGGCGAGTCGATTCAGGTCGACGTGCGTGGCGGCGATGAAGCGGATGTTGGGACCTTCACCGCCACTATGGAGGACCGAAGAGGCTCGCTGTTCGAGCAGTTGTGCGAGCCGTTTCTGGAAGGGAAGAGCGACGGTATCGACGTTATCAAGCAGAATCGAACCGCCATCACCCATCTTCAGGTAGCCCGGGAAGCCATCTGGCGATGGATCTCCGAAGAGTTGGAGTTCGAGGGTTTCGACCGAGTGCAGGCTGCAGTCAATGCGCAGGAAGGGCTTCTGGGCGCGGCGACTGCAGCGGTGAAGTCCTTCAGCGATCAGAGTTGTGCCACTGCCGGGTTCGCCGCGAACGAGCACTGTGCGATCATCATCGGCAGCGATGCGGATGGATTCGCGGAGCGACTGCATCGCCGGGGTGCTGCCGATCAGATCCATCAGATTGCGGT
Organism: Planctomycetota bacterium; assembly: GCA_041161565.1. GTDB lineage: Bacteria > Planctomycetota > Planctomycetia > Planctomycetales > Planctomycetaceae > SXXK01. The sequence goes on from JBEAUF010000277.1 coordinate 7,058, forward strand.
TGAGCAGTTGTCGGCGAAGTTTTTCATTTTCACGTACCAGTTCACCACGGCGGAGTGCATTCAGCAGAGCCGCACCGAAGCGTGATGCCGAATAGGGGCGTTCGATGACATCGCAGTCGAAGCTGGGGACTGTTTCACGTCCCCAGCGAGAATCTTCGCCGACGATGCAAACGACCTGGGCAGCTTTGGAATGGGCACGAATGGCGGCGTTCACTTCCTGAATCCGCGATACGGAGTCTGCGTCATCGATGATGCAGCAGCAGAACTCCTGACGGCTCAGATGAAACAGCATGGCGTCCGGACTGTCAGTCTCGCAGACCTGCAGACCGCGTTTGCGGACATCGTCAGCGAGCAGTTGTCGGGCACCTGGGCGGGGCGAGAAGACCAGCACGGTGCGGCTGGGGCCTTCTGGTTCCGGTGCGACTGCGCGGGATTCAGGCGGCAGCGCCGGGGCGGGCTGCGGGAACCGCAATATCTGCGGCTCATGATGAGCGCCGTGCGGGAACTCGTTCATGATGTCCTCGATCTGAGAGCTTTGGAGGGAGAGACGGAGGGGGGAGAGAGAGACAGGATGTGATCCAGCCAGTCCACGGCAGTCAGTGGTCAGCAGGGCTGAGAGTTCCCGGCTGGACTGATGGAGAGATGCTGTGGTTGGCAGGATTTCCGGAAGGGCTCCGGAGCAACAGGAGAGGAGCTAAGACAGGAGAGCCGGATTCAGGACTCGAATCCGGATGAGTGGGGGAGTGATATCCGGGGTCGGCTGAAAGTGTCAACACGTCTTCACGGCGAATCTGCACAAAAGTCGCTTCAATTTTCAGGATTTCCGAAGGTTTGGTACTGGCTGCGGCAACTGCGGCGGCGAGGGCGGCAGAATCTGCCGGATGCGTTGCAGTAAGCGGCAAAGACCGCCGGGAGCAGCCGCTGACAGCGATCAACAGCTCAACCCTGGCAGCCGATCTGGAGAAACTTTGCGTGCGGCTGCAAATAGAAACAGGCGACCTTCATGGGAAGGTCGCCTGCAGATGTTCAGCAGCGTTGTACTTGCCGGTGGCGGAAGAGTTATTCAGCATCATCAACTGAGAACTGCTGCGGGTTCTCAAGAAATGTCGCCATCGTCTCGCGGGAACTGAAAAGGTGCAGGCGACCGCGATACCAAAGTGCAAAGTCCAGCCTGCCGGGAACTTCTTCCTGACGAGTGGCAAGCACTACGACATCAGCGCCGCCGGCGGCTGGAGCATAGCGTTTGGGATCTGCTTCGAAGGCGAGCCGCGCTTCGTCGGAAGAGAATGTCCAGGTCTGCAGGCCGAAGGTGGACTGAATCCGGGGCTGAGCATCGACCAGTTGTCGCTGGTCGCGGAGCGCCACGGGGCAAAACCCCTTGAATCCGGTCAGATCGCCGCGGGACTGAATGCGTTCCAGCTGTTGCCGCCGTTCGGCCTGTTCAGCAGCGATCCGCATTTGCTCGGTGTTAACGCTCTGCAGCGGCTCCGAGGGGGCGGTTACGGTGCTGCCTTCAGCGGAGACTTCCGAGGTGCCGACAGAATCCGATGAGACAGCGGGCAAAGTGGGATCAAATTCATTCAGGCCAACACCGGTGAAAGGGTTCTCCGCCACAGAGGGTGTCTCAGATTGAGTCTCAGGTTGTGACGGAGTTTCTGCCGACTGGGCGAGGGGTGTGGGATTTTCGATCGGGAGCGGTGCTTCAGCAGGAGATTGTGAAGCGACCACGGCGGCTGCCTCTGCAGTGGCTGACCTGGCTACGGCATCGAGATCGAGCACATCTGAAGTGTCGTCGAGGTCGAGGGCCTCAAGGGGGTCCTCGGGGATCCGGGCGGCCGCCGATTCTGCTGCAGCCGCGGCGCGTGCCGCAGCAGCGGAGGCGGAATTCATGAAGGCAGGAGCGGCCCCTGGCTGGACGAAAGATTGATTGGCAGAGGGTTTATCGAGTGGAATTGTGGCTGGCAGCTGTACGGGCTTCACGGCAACAGTTCGCGGAGCGGAGGGAACGGAAGTCTGAGCCTCGGAGCTGACGGTGGCTGGCGTCGCGGGCAGGGAGTCGGTCTCGGCCGACCGGTTCCCGAAGAGCCTTCCGATGAAGCCTGGGGAGCCGGAGTTGGCTGCCTGCGTGCTTTCGGGTGGGCTATTGGGTGTGACTCTGCGTGCAGCCGGAGGGGTGGCGGTCCCAGGGCGACTGGAGG
>JBEAUF010000290.1:0-36526 GCA_041161565.1 Planctomycetota bacterium
CAGCGGGGGCGGGGGCGGGGGCGGGCGTGGTGGCGGTCACGGTGACCGGCGAAGGTTCGGGGACGGCCACGCCAGGTGACTCGAAGGGAGCAGCGGCAATCAGGCAGGAGAGGACCAGCTGATGGAACGGCAGCATGGAGAGTGACCTTTAGGGGGAGCGGCTTCCGGGGGGCTGAATGATTCCGGTGGGATTGTACAGGAAGACGGTGCGGGAAACAGGATTCCAGCGGCAAACCGGCTGCGGACGCGGGAGGGCGAGTCCGTTTGTCTCGGCTGTGGCCCGTCGGCTGCCGCGGTCCGGCTGCAGTGCGTGACGGGGGATGACTCTGAAATTTACCGCCACTGACACTCCTGCGAGGGCCATCTGGAACGGGTGTGCGGAATGGAGCGGCCGGGGTCAGCGGGGTTTGGGGATCGGCAGTTTCTGCCGGAGCGGAATTGAACCCGGCGAAATCTGCCGACGATAACCAGTTGACTTGTCTTGCCATGCCGATTCTCCAGCAGGCCAGCCCCAAATGACGCAAACTTCGAAAAAGAAACGTCCCGCACCGATCTCCAGCTCACGGCTGCAAACGCCGCTGGAGACCTATCTGCGTGAAATCAACCAGACCGCACTGCTCACAGCCCAGGACGAAAAGGATCTGTCGAACCGGATTTCCGCCGGGGACGCGGCGGCCCGTGATCGGATGGTGCGAGCCAATCTGAGGCTGGTGGTGAATATCGCCCGGGGCTATACGGGCAAGGGCCTGCCGCTGCAGGATCTGATTGAAGAAGGCAACCTTGGACTGCTCCGCGCGGTCGAGGGCTTCGATCCCAACATGAACACGCGGTTCAGCACCTACGCGAGCTACTGGATTAAACAGTCCATCAAGCGCGCACTCGTAAATTCCTCCAAGACCATCCGTATTCCTGCCTATATGGTGGAATTGCTGTCCAAGTGGCGTCGGGCACAGGCAAAGCTGACTGACGAACTGAACCGCACCCCGACGCCCGAAGACATCGCCAAGGAACTCGGAATTCCCCGCAAGAAACTGCGGATCGTGAAGAAAGCCATCACGCTCTACAACGCCACGCCGCACGCAGATCCGGAAGAAGGCGGACTGACGCTGGGCGATATCGTGGCGGACGAGCGGTTGCGTGGTCCGGAAGATGAGCTGATCAACACCGACAATCTGACCCAGGTTGCACGACTGCTGGATGAAATGGATCCGCGGGAAGCAGCAATTCTGAAGATGCGTTTCGGCCTCGACAACGCAGAACCGCAGACACTCAAGGAAATCGGTGAAGCCCTCGGACTGACCCGCGAACGCGTGCGGCAGATTGAATCGGAAGCCCTGCGAAGGCTGTACAAAAGCCTGAATGGGGACTGAGGGACCGGGCTGACGATACCGCATGCGAAGCGTCGCCCGTTGGGTTCCGGGCAAACGCGCAGAGCCGCAGGGGCGACGCGGCGCGAGGGGTGAGGGGTGAGAGTGGTTGGGGCGCGGGAGTGAGAAGTGAGAGCGCGCTGAAGGGCACGATGAGCCGCAGGGCGGCAGCCCGTGGGTAAAGAGCCCTGGCCACGCGCTGCTGACGCCGCGGGCAGAACGGGCACCAGGGTGCCGAAATCGAAACCGGGGGCTTACGCCCGTCCGCTCATATGGCTGCTGACGCCGCGGGCTGGGGTGGGCACCAGGGTGCCGAAACGCAACCGGGGGCTGCCGCCCGTCCGCTCACAATGCTGCTGATGCCGCGGGCTGGGGTGGTACCGGCCGATTGACATCGACCGCACGCCTTGCATGATCGGGTCGAGGCGTTTCAACGGAGAGCGAGTGCTCGTGTGCGCCTCTACCTGCGGTGTGAGCAGCGCGTTGGCAGGACACTTTACCCGCGGGCTGCCGCCCTGCGGCTCATGTGTGGCTCCCGCCCATCGCTCAGGATGTTGGCGAACGCGGTGGCCAACCTGTGGGTTAATCGCGCCAGGTGACTGGTGAGGGGATATGGGATTCGAGGTCTTTGCGGAACTGTGCGATGGACTGTGCGAGGTTCTGGCGGTTGTCGTCTTTTTTGATGTAAGCGTTGACGAGTCCGACGGCGGTTCCATCTTCGCGGAACAGGGGTCCACCGGAGTTTCCCTGGGCCATCTGGATGCTGTGTTCGATTTCCCAGAGTCCTGAGGGCTGTTCGACGACGCGGTTAACGATGCCTTCGGTGAGGCTGTGTTCGAGTTGTGAGGGTTGGAGGGCGTCGACGGGGTCGGTGCCCAGCTGCTGGTTGAGTTCCTGGATGGCGGCGGCTTCGAGGCTGCGGGTGAGATTGGCGACTCCGGGGAAGCCGGCGATCCACGCGCGGCTGCCTTTTTGCGGCTTTTCGTGGCTGCAGAGTGCGAAGCAGGGTCTGGCGACGCGGTCAATTTTGAGGATCGCCATGTCCCGTCCCTGGCGTGAGTCGCGATGCACAACACGTGCATCAAAGCTGACGCCATCGAAGAGCACCGTGAGTTTGGGTTCGAGGGATTGCGGGTTATTCTGATACAGTCCGGCTGCCGCTTCACAGGCTGCTGCGCGTTCCAGCAGTTCCTGGCGATCTTCGGCATCAGACTCGGCAATGGCTTCCATGGTGAGTTGTTCGAAGGCCGTCATAAAAGTTTCCTGCATCGCCTTGCGGATGTGGGCATCATCGCCCATGACGGCAACGTGATCGTTGGTCAGCAGATAGCCATCGGGGGTGATGGCGAAGGCAGTGCCCTTGCCGAATTCCCGTCGCACAGGATTTGCGTCACCGGGAATAATCGGGCGATAGGTTCCCACGACGAGACCAACAGCATCGCTGAGTGAGGTTTCATCCAGCGGCCCGGTGACCAGATTTCCACCGGAGCTGCGGAGCAGTGCGAACGAATATCGGAGCAGCAGCGCGACGAGTGGCAGAGTCACGAGTGCGGCGACGACGATCCCGACGATCATGGCCGTCCGCTGCAGCGAGAATTTTTTTCGTTCCGGAAACAGGCCGGCCAGTTCCGGAACGGCCGAGGCGGCGATCCAGGTGGTGTCACCGGCCTTGCAGACGAGGGTTGTTTTGAGAACTTCACCGCGCTGTGCAAGGAGGGAGAGATCTGTGAAGGATTTGGGACCGATTCGCGAACGATCCGGGGCGAGATAGTGCCAGATGGGGGTATCGGGGGCGAATTTCAGTGTTTTGGCGGCTTGTTTTCCGGCCGGGCCTTTGCTGAGTTCGGCGTGGTCCATCTGCTGCACGAATTCAGCGGCCGACTGCCAGTCCCGGCGATTGTCCGAGATCATGTGCAGCGGCGAGAACTGACCGCGACCGCGGAGCGTTTTGAGTTCCTCAGCGGTGTGTGGCCCGGTGATTCTGGTCCCCAGTCGTATGTACCACATGCACGCACTCCGAATACTGACTTCCCACCGATCTCTCAGAACATAAACGCCACAGCCGCGCACCCGCCAAGCACTCCGAGCACGGCCAGCAGCAGCAGCACTATTCGCAGAATTCCACGAATTCGCAGCCACGAGACTCGCTGTCGGAACTGTTTTTCGACTGTTTGATCGAGCGATCTGATGGCTTTGGCCTGTTGGTATCGCTGCTGCAGCCGGGGGATTCCGCACTGATTGTCCCGGATGTCCTGCAGCAGCGCATCCACGGCTGCCTGATGCTGGAGGAGTATCTGCTCGGCGCGGCTGATGCGCTGGGCGTGATCCAGCGGTTCAGCAAGTCCGAATTCGCCGGAGTCCGGCATTTGACCACAGCTTGTGCAGGCCGTTGTCCAGGCTTCCGCCAGCTGCACGAATCGCTGCACATCGCTGGTCTGAAACTGGTCGAGTCGACCTTCGTGGAACCAGAATTCGGCCTGTGTGAGAAGTTCGCGTCCGCCAAGCCGCTCATGCAGTTCCCGCAGTTCCGCAGCGCGTGGTGGGAGGCTGGATCGAAGCACCTCGCGGCGTTGTGTGCGGAGTGTTTCAAGGAGTGCGGCGGGCGGTTTTTCGAGGTAGCGACCGCTGGTGAGATCTTCGAGGACTTCCTCGAGCAGCGTCTGTCGCAGTTCTTCAGGCTGTTTCAGGCAGAACATCTTCGCTTCCTGAAACCAGGTTCGCTCAAAGAGTCGTATATCGGCTTCGAGGAATGGGTGGTTGGGGATCCGCTCGAAGATCTGCCGCATTTTGTACAGGCGTGCGGGAATGGGTCTGGATGCCAGTGTGAGTTGTCGCAGGAGGCACAGATCGGGTTCGATCTTCAGTTTAATTTCGCAGGCTTCATTCAATGCGGCGACCCAGTCACGCTGCACAATCGCAGGTTCGGCGTGACCATGAACAGCGGCGACGGAACCGAGCACATCAGCACCCTGGAACTCCAGCTGTTCACAGTCCAGCAGGATCGATTCGGGCGGCTCCGCAGCGGCTGCTGCATTGAGGTAATAGCCCTGCTGATACAGCTGCAAACATTCCTGCAGCTGCCGATTGACATCCTCGCACTGCCGGGAGTAGTTCTGCAGGTCGTCCGCCAGCTGTGGATAGCTGCCGCTGGTCTGCCCGGCGACAAATCGCCGCAGGCGATCCACAATCAGGGCCATTTCTTTTCGATCCAGGCGACTCATGGTCACCCCTTCTGATGATTTGGGAGATGCTGGTTATTGTTTCCAGAATGTCAGCGGGTATTCGAGCGGTGGCCGCTGCTGCTGTTGCCAGGACAGCCAGAGGATTCCGCTGTGCGATTTCAGGTCCGGCAGCAGCTGGTCGCCCGCGACGGTTCCCATGCGCCACTCCAGCTTCCACGCATGATTCTGATCAGCAGGCAAGGCCCGCAGGGCCTGTTCCAGCTCCTGCAGTGCTGTTGACAATTCTTCCCGTTCGCCGCGGGCCTTTGAACCGGTCCCGTGCACGGCGTCCGCTGAGCATTCCTGGTTGAGAGTCAGCAGTAATCGTCGTTCACCCGCCCGAATACTCAGGCAACAGCAGCGCAGGCGATCGAGGACGATCCGGCTGGAATCGGCTGCGGAGTCGGGAAGTGTGAGTTTGAGTTCAGCACCGGCGACGGTGAGCAGCACTCCGGGTTTGGCAGCTGTTGTTTTCAGGACAATTTCAACGCCGTTGCCGGAACCATCAGCGGGGATTTTTGTTTCGAGACCTGTGTGTTGGCTGCCGATCAATTCCAGAGCGAGCTTTGGGCCTGTGGGGAAGTCTTCCGGGAGCTGGGCCAGCAGGTGGGTGCCGGGGGTTTGCAGCTGAGCGAGGTCCTGGGGAATGCCGATGATCCTGAATTCCGTGAGTCCTGGTTTTGCCTGCTGGATTTCTGCGTTGGCCTGTAGTTCTGCCTGCAGGGCAGTCCGGGCGGCCTGTGTGTCCCGGAGTTGCTGTTGTGCGGCTTCGGCAGCAGCTTTCTGCTGATCGTGTTGGGCCTGGAGTTTGGCCAGCGTTTCCTGATGTTGTTTTTGCAGATCTGCGCTGGTTTTCTGATCCTGAGTCAGTTTCGCAATTTTCTCCTGAGATTCCCTGAGAGACGCGGTGCTGGAGCCTGCGATTTTCTGAAACTCCGCTCCCTGTTCCTGTTCTTTCTGTTTCAGCCGGGCGACATCTTCGTTGGCAGCCAGCAGCGTATTCTGCAGGGCCTGAACTTCCTTGCGCAAGCGCAGGCTTTCAATGGCTCCTCCGAGCACGGCAATCAGGAGTATCAGGGTCAGGAGGATGAGGCTGGTGCGTCCACGGGCGGTCTGTGGTTCAGCCGCCGCAGCGGGAACGGGGGGCAGTGGTGTGGGCATGGAGGCGGGTCCGGGGAGAGTTGTTGAGCGTGGTTTCCACTGGTCTTCGCGCCATGGGATTTCGCTGTTGGCAAGGCCCCCCGGTGGCCTGGAGGCGGGGATTGGTGTGGAAGGGGCTGCGGGCTGGGGCGGTTTTTGCAGTTCCTGCAGCCTGCGGTTATCGAGCAGATCGAGAACTCGCTGGGGCGCTGTTCGCAGCTGTTCGTCGCAGAATGTGGTGCCGCGAACGAGACCAATCCAGTCGTACTGGACGTCCTGCTGGGCAGAGAGGGTGGCGGAAATGAAGCTGATGCGGTTGTGTTCAGCGGGGCTGGTTTCCAGCAGGGCTTCACAGAGGAGGTGAAAATTGTTCTCCCCGGAATCTGAAAGCAGAAACAGCGGGGGTTTGCGGGACTGTTTGAAAAGTTTGAGGCATTCGGGTCCGGCAATGCCGCCGGTGACATTTCGCCACTCACCACGCGGCAGCGAGACGCGAACATCAGGGGGTACTTCGCGGGGTTCAAGGATTTGCGGCTGAGCAGTCCATGCATCGCGAAACAGGTCTGTTCTGAGCAGCCAGCGGACAACTGACTGGCCGGTCAACTGGTCAGCGGAGATGGCGATGTGATGTGCGAGGAAGACTTCGCGTCCGGTGTAGTCGGCGCTGCAGGGCAGCATGCGTGAAAGCACGTGCCATTCGGTACGCCCATCGCGGAAGACGGCATGTGCGTAGACGGGGAAACCGCGTTCCGGGAGATCCGGTTTGAGGAAGTCATAGCGGCTGCGGCCGCGCAGGAATTTTTCGAGTGCGGCGGGAATGTCCCGGGTTCGGGCCACCACGCCGTATCCGGGGCCTTCCAGGGTTCTGGGAGCGGATGTGTGAATCCACTCGTAAAGCTGCGTCATTCAAAGCTCCTTACCGCGTGAGACGTACCGAGGGACAAGGCCGCGGGGATACAGCGGGCCGGAATCAGCATCTTCACCCAGCTTCAGCAGCAGCAGCAGCGGGATTTCTGACCATGCGGGAATGATTGGACTGCGGACATGATACTGGTTGCCAATCAGCTTCACGGAGTCATGCCCAAGTGCGGCGACGGGGACACAGTACACCTGATCCGAGACTGCTTCGGCTGCTGCGAGCGGGGCGGGACAGAGACTGCGGAGCATTTTTTTGCAGCCTTCCGAAAGCTCATCGATGGCACCTGACGAGAGGGCTTCAATGCCAAGGTTTTTGGATTTTGTGAGCAGCTCAAGCCTGGAGCCATTGGGCAGAAACGAATTCAGCAGCCCTTTCCAGACGTCGAATTTCGGGAGCACAATGACGAGTGGTTTATTGATTTTCTGACGAGCTCCGAGGCGTGTGTCACGGCGGATGCGCAGGGCGGCTTCTGCAAGCACTGTGTCCTGACGCTCACCCGCTCCGCGACGCGGCGGAGCGTTATCCTTCAGGGCATTCATGACCTGTGCCTCATTGGTGGGGTCAAAGCAGTACAACAGCCCGATCGATCGTGACAGATGCAGAGTCATCCCGGCATCCTGCGCACCCGGCTGAAAATGCTCGCCAGCATTGTCGTACAGGCAGACAAGCGTTGTCAGTTTTCCGGCCATATCAAGCCGCGGGTGACCGAAGCCCGGCTTCATGCGGAAGGTGTAGGGAGGCACAAAGCGGGCGGGCGAAGCTTCAATTCGCGTCTCACGCCACCGCGTCTCAGACTGCTCCGTCTTACTCACAATCTTCTCGATCGGACGCCACTCGTCCCGCAAACCCTCGGCGAACATCCTCCGCTCATCGTTGAGCAGATGTTCATTCATCAGCGGATCAGCATCCTCAAAGGTCAGCCCCAGCGATGGGCAGGTCCGACGCAGCTGGTGAGTCATCGAGGCCAGAAACACGGATTTGCCGGAACCCGGCGAACCCAGCAACGAAAAGATCAATGGCGGAACTTCCAGAGAATCCTCGGGAATATTCAGCAGACAGCGAGGACAGGCCAGCGTCGTACAACTCGCGCCGCCAGGATCGATGGCCTTTCCCTGCGGAGTAAATCGTTCCCCGATGATCCTCCGCTGCTGGTTCCCCAGAACATCTCCAATCCGCGGCTCGCCACGCAGCGAATCATGTTCAGAAATCCACAGCGTTTCTTCCTTCGAAAACTCGTGCCAGCAATTCACGCAGGTGATCCGCCGCAGCAGCTTCCTGTTGACAACCGCCTGACTCAATGGAAGCTGCGCCATAACTCTCGTCTCCAAATTCCCGCGAATCCCAGATCCATGTCCGCAACTGCTTCAGCTGCTTCAGCTACTTCAGCCCCAGCAATCTCCGACACTGCTCCGCCAGCTGTGGCTCCGCTTCCGGATCCATTGCCAGCAGAGTCCACTCCAGCTTTTTGTGCTGATCACTCCCCGCCGCCGGTGGCTTACCCGCGCAGGCCTGCAGCAGCTCCCTGAGCGTCTCGCGACGTGCTCGCAGTGTCTGCAGCTGCGTTGCCGCCCGCTGATCGCCGGGAGCCAGTTCCAAAATTCTCTTCGACAGACGTTCACGACCATGAAACCTGCGATCCGTCAGCAGCTTCTGCAACTGCTCCTGCAGATCCTCAAGCTCTGTGCCCGCTGCCGGTATCGTGCGACTGTATAAGAGGTCAAATTCGAGGGTCCGTTCTGCCGCAGGGACACCGTCCAGTATCCGCCTGGCCCCGATCAGATCTCCAGCCGCCAGCCGCTGCTCCGCCTGCTGAAGCAGCCCAACTCCTCGCCGCTGGCCCGCAGCATCCGGCCCCGGAACAACGCGAGCTGTTCCGGCAGACGTGCGGGGCACGGGTGCGGTTACCGGTGATGTCGGAACCGGAGGCTGCGATGACGGCAGGACAGGAGAATAGGGGCATTCCCAGTCCAGCCCCTGACGCTGCTGACGCAGACCTTCACCGATATCTGAGATCATCCGAAACAACATGTGCAGCTGCGGAAGCTCGCGATGTGCACCCACACACCAGAAATCCCCTCCGCTGCCCGAACAACGCAGTCCCAGCGGCGACCAGCGTGCGTGCAGATACGGCAGAAACGGCAGCAGCAGCAACGAAACACCAAAACTGGGAATCACGGCCGCCAGCACCGCACAACACAGTGCCCAGAACACGGCCGAAGATGGGACAACCAATTCCAGCGCCCGCAGCGTCTCAAGGTCCGCAGCACCCACCCGCAACACCTTTGCCCCCCGCGCGTGCAGCACGAAGACGCGGCGAGTTGTCACGTAGCCAAACACGTGCCGCCCAAATGGCCAGCCCCCGTGCCGCCCAAGGTACTGCGCAAACAGGACCTGCTCTGAGGAATTTTCCCCGAGCCAGGGTTGCAGCATTGTCAACTGAGCGGAGAGGTCGCCAGCGACTGCGGCCGGCAGTCCCCCGCTTCCTTCGCCTGGATCCCCGATCCCCATTTTTCGAACCTTTTATTGGTACAAGCAACCACTGCCGTGGCGGTTTTTGCTACTGTTTTTGCATCCGCAGTGGTCGCGCAGCATATTACGACACGCCTCACTGCGGCTTTGGAGCATGAGCTGGCGGAATTTCACTCCGAACAGCATAACCACCCGTCCTGGGGAATTTCAAATCGCTGAACTCCCGCGGTGCCGGGTTCACACATATCCGTGCAGCGGCCCGCCGGGGGCTCCCAGCCGGTCTACCCGCCGCACAATCTCCGGGTCGGATACCAGTGGTGGGGCCATGTGGGGCTTCAGGCGGGCGTCGATCACCAGCGGTCCGCGGCAGCCCCAGTGCTTGCTGTCGATAAAGTCATCCACGCCGTACACGTCAGCCGCCGGGTTGCTGCGAGTGAACGTGACCCAGAGGAAATTGCGGAGCGATTCGGCACAGAAGGCGCTGTCTTCGGTGAGAACAATCAGCGGCCAGCCGGCGAATGGTCCGCTGGCGCTGCCACCCTGCTGCTGCAGCACTGCCGACAGTTCACGACAGAACCGCTCAGGCACCCCGTCCGACTGATGGGGACCTGCGGAATGGGCCGGCGCTGTCACCGCGAGCACTCCGGGGAAGCACAGCTGCGGCTTTGAAAAGCCATTGGGCAGATACAGATCGGTATTCAGTGTGGTGTTCAGCGTGCGGCGCGGCTGGCCGCAGGCGGCAACGACCAGCTTTGAGCCGGAATTCAGTCCGGTGCCGGAATAATCGAGCGTATCGATGGTGGTGCAGGTCTGGAAGTGCAGGTCGCGAGTCCAGTCGACGCGTTCGAGGATGTGTCCGAAGAAGGCCGCGATGTCATGAATGTCCAGATCCGGTCGATCTTCGCGCGCGGTAATCCAGAGGTATTTGGCGAGTGACAGCTGTCCCTGTCCGAGGATTGCGTTGGCGTTGGTGAGCAGTTCCTGGGGGCGTCGTTCATTCGCCCACGGCACGTAGCGTTCGCTGCCGATTGCCAGCAGCAGCGGGTGGACTCCGGAAGCATCCACGGCATGAACGGCGTGCACTCCCGGCAGGACCGCAGAGATGGCGGGGCCGGTGAGATCGTGAATCAGCGCACCGAAGATCGTATCTTCCTGCGGTGGGCGTCCAACCACCGTGAAGGGCCAGACGGCATCGCGGCGATGATACACGGCATCCACGTGCATCACGGGAAAATCGTGCGCGAGGCTGTAGTAGCCGAGGTGATCTCCGAAGGGACCTTCGGGGAGCAGGCGGGAGGGATCGACGGTGCCGGAGATGCAGAAGTCGCACTCTGCCGCAATCATTGGTCGGCCGGGCATGCGAACCATTCTGACGGCTCGCTGCGACAAAGCCCCGGCGAAGGCCACTTCGGGAAAGTTATCCGGCAGGGGCATCACGGCGGCCACGGCCAGCGACGGCGGACCGCCGACCAGCACGTTCACGCGAAAAGGCACTCCCTTCGCAATCGCTGCGGCGTGATGAAAGCCAATGCCCCGGTGCAGCTGGTAGTGCAGGCCGATTTCTGCATTCAGCCGATACTGGTTGCCGCTCAGCTGCACGCGGTACATGCCGATGTTGGAACCGAGGTATCCGGGTCGATCCGGGTGTTCCGTGTAAACCTGAGGCAGCGTCACGAAGGCGCCACCGTCCATGGGCCAGCTTTTGAGCAGTGGGAGCTGATCGATGGTTGTGCGGCACTCCAGCACCGGTCCGCTGCGTCGCGGAGCAAAACGCATGCTGAACAGAGTCTTCAGCGCGCCGGGGATTCGGGAAGGGTGTTTCAGCAGCCATGCGGGATCCTTTTTCAGCTGCACAAGGGTACCGACGGACTGCAGGGCATCCCTGAAGATAAAGCGGGCGCGGTCAAGCGTGCCAAAGAGGTTGCTGGCCATGGGGAATTTGCAGCCAGCCACTTTTTCAAACAGGATGGCCGGTCCACCCCGCTCACAAACTCGCCGATGAATTTCCGCCGCCTCAAGGTCCGCACTGACCTCGCACTTCACCCGCAGCAGCTGGCCGGTGCGGTCCAGGTCATGCAGACACTCCTGCAGATTACGATATCCCATGAATCTCTGCCGTCAAAAGGTGGGACACAGGCGGACTCTTGCACCTGCCAATCCCACCATAGGCAGCGACGGGGAAGGGAACAGCACCAGAAAGCCCGAATTCCCGGAAGGAGTAAGTATGCGGGGGCAGTTTTTGCGGGCCGGGACAGCCGGTTACAGGGCGGGAATCGTCAGATTCTGCCGCACTCCGCCGCCACCCGCCGGCGCTGTGACTTCCTGCACAACGGTCTGCAGTCGCCCTGTCACGGGCGAAGGAGCCGTAAACCAGTCGTTCAGCCGGCTGACAACTTCACTGCTCAGTGGTGCAGACGCGGGGCGGGAGTTGCGACGCGAGACGGCAATCAGCACGCACGGGCCGGGAGCTGGCAAGGGCAGGGAAAACGTGCCGTCCTCGGCAGCATGGGTGAAGCTCACTCCCAGCTGGCCGAACGCCGCTGTGATGGCCCGACGAGCAGCGGAATCCGGCGGATCCCTCAGGAAACGCCCGTCAATTCGCAGCTCACTGGGATTGTTCGCCGGTGCGATGATCACCAGGGCGCCCGCATCGGGAACAGTTTTGCCGTCAGCCGCAGCTGCCTGCACAAAACCGGAAATCTGCCCCGCTTCCGGGGTGGCTGCGGGGTCTGCAGCCGGCGGCTGTGTTTCGCCGGGAGCAGCGATGGTCTGTGTTTCCATCGCCACCGGCTCGGCCTTGCGGGAGCGTCCTGCGAGATAGCCGGCGGTGAACATCAGCAGTCCGGTGAGCACGGGAATCAGCAGCCCAAAGGCCCGCCGCACGGCGGGGCGCTGTGCGGCTGACGTTGCAGGCGGATGCTGATCCGCAAGTTCCTGCAGCGCCGCGACAAGCGGGGCCTCAACGTCCGCGGCTGTAGCTGGAGCCGCTGGATCGCCTTGCTGATCTGCGGGTGCTGCCGGTGGCAGTTCGTCCGTGCTGCTGGCCTCTTCAAGGAGTTCGGGCTGGGCGAGCAGGGGCAGGTCCTCGGAGTTAACCGCGGGAAGCGCAGCCAGCTCACGGAGGGCATCCGGAGGGGCCGCTGCCGAATTTGCCGCCCCTGCAGCGGAGTGACGAACAGGCGGCACTGCGGCACCGGCAGTTTTCCGCGGCACGAAGTTCTGCACAGACGCGGGTGCGGTCCGGGCAATCGGGGACGCAGTTTCCGCGGGTGTTCCGAGTCCGATTGCGGAGAGTTGCTGCAGGGCGGAGTGCAGCTGCGAGTCGGCTTCGGAGGTGGCAGCGGCTGCTGGTCGGTCGGTCGCCCTGTTGTCGCCGCCGGGGACTCGCAGGGACCTCCCGCAGGCGGGGCAGTCCACAACTGCGCCCGCTCGGGAATCTGCGATCCCCAGTCTTTGCCGACAGTACTGGCAACGGAACTGGATCGGCATTGAGGCAGCCCTCAGTTTGATTTGGCAGCAGGATCCGGGAGCCGATAGAACCGGCGGGCGTTGGCGTGCAGGAGCTTCTGCTGGTGCTCGAGGGGGCGGTTGGCGATGAGTGTTCGCAGGGTTGTCAACCAGTCCTTGTAGGAACCTCCGAGCAGGCAAACGGGCCAGTCACCACCGAAGACAACCCGATCGGGTCCGAAGGCATCGAGGCAGTGATTCACGATGGGGCCGAGCGAGTCTGTAAAGGGCACACCCTGTGGGGCGGAAGCGATGACGCCGGAGATTTTGCAGATCACATTCGGGCAATCGGCGAGAGCCTTGATGTCGTTCCGCCAGGTCTGTGGATCGTGGGAGGCCTTTTGGCTGCCGCGCTGGGATTCCGGAAGGAAGGCCGCGGGGGCTGCGTTGCCGCAGTGATCGAGTACGAAGCGGGTTTCGGGGCAGAGTTTTGCGAGTTTCAGGCCGTCTGCAAGTTCCGTGGGACGCATGCAGAGGTCGAAGCTGAGGTTGAGTTCTCCCAGCAGTTGTACGGATTTGACGAACTGGGGTTCCAGGCACATGGCTCGGGGTGCATCCGGGGAATGCAGCACCTGTCGCACACCGCGAATCTCAGGGGACTTGCTGAGTCCCCTGATGTAGTTTTCGAAGGCTGGCAGTCCGGGGCGACCGGAGATTACGGCAGCGACCGTGGGGGCTGTGCCGGAGCGACAGATTTGAATGAGTGTTTCGGCTTCGAGGACGTGATCTTCGGGGCGGACGTCGACTTCCATGTAGACCGCCTGCACCACATTGAGACCGGCAGTGGCCTGAGCGTACTCGGGGAGTCCGTAGTTGTGTTTGAGTATTTCAGGGGCGGAGCTGAGCCATGGCAGGGTCAGTTTGTTGAGATCCCAGAGGTGCTGATGGGTGTCAACTGCCGGGATCAGGTCCGTGGGGCTGCCGGCGAGTGCTGTGGCAGGAGCCACAGCGGTTGCGGCGGCAGCTTTGAGGATCGTGCGGCGCGAGATGCTCTGGGGCCCCTGGTTGTGACGACAGTTTGCCATGGCGAGTTCCTGTTTATTTGGTGCGGCGGTCGGTGCGATCCCGCCATGGGGCATCGAGAGCAACGAGGTTTTTGGAGAGGAAGTCCAGCAGATCTTTGGTGGTGGCTTCTGCGAGTCGGCCTTCGAGGAAGGCTTCGGCGTGTGTGGTGCCGGGGGCGAGGAGCAGTTTTCGGGATTCCTTGAACTGTTCTCCCTTCAGTTCCACGGCCTGAAACACCTTTTCGGCGTTGCGGAGGTCATCCTTGTTGTCTTTGGCGGCGACCACGTACACGGGGACGGGAAGGCCTTTCAGAGTTTTCAGGACGGCGGTGCTGTTAATGCCTTTGACACTGGCGTTGGGGCTGTACATCACGAGGGCTCGCACATCCTGTCCGCGGGGTGTGCGCATTTCGACGGTGGCGGCATCCGGGAACGGAGTTTTTGCCCAGTCGGCGATGGTGAAGGCGGCGGCGACCATGGAAGAGGAGCCCATGGAAACGATGGCGAGCTTGCGGATGTTGAGTTTTTCGTTGCGGTGTTGTTCCATGAGGAAGTATTTGACGGATTCGAGGTCATTTCCGGCCATCAGGGCGTAGTCGGCGGGAAGCGTTTTCAGAGCGGGTGCTTCGCCGGCGGCGGCTGCGGCGGGAACGCTGTCGCCGTGTTTGCGAAGATCAACAGCGATGACTGCGAAGCCAGCCTTCTGCAGTTCAATGGCGATCGGCTGCCAGACACGGCGGTTGAAGTTGCTTTTATTTTCAGCGCCGTCGGTGGATGTCAGCAGGATGACCACGGGAGATTCCCGGCCGCCTGTGGCTTCGAACCAGGTGGCGTGCAGCCCCCAGCCATCGATGGTGGGCAGGGTGAGTTCCTGCACCCCGTTTTGCCCGGCGTTTCGCACCTGTGCAGCGGGCGGCGTTTTTTTGGCGTCGTTGCCGGCCTGGGTTTTGGGGGCGTTGCCGGCGGGCGCGTTCTTTTGGGGGGTTGTCTTCTGCTGAGCGGCAGCGGGGGCCGGACACAGCAGGGTGGCAGCACAGAGCAGGGCAGCGCAGAGAAACGGGCGTGGGACGTTCATGTCGGGACTCCGCTGGTGGATACGGCAGCCGCAGCGACAGCCGCGGCCGCAGAACTGCTGTGTGGTTACTGGCCGATCGAATCGGCGAACTGGAAGGCGTCAAGGATGGCGAGCGGCATGGTGGCGCCGGCATTGCGGCTGGTGGGACGCTGGAAGCCGTAGGCGATGCAGCGACCGCTGGACAGTTCCGCCACGTAGAGCACTCCGAATGCCGGTTGCGAACCACCGCTGGATCGCAGATTCGCCGGACCTGTGACGATGCAGTAACGAGGATCGGGTGTGTTGCCGGTCTGGAAGTCGACCGCCACGTTGTGCACATACCGATAGGCGAATTTGCCGGTTTGCTCGTTGAGTACTCCGCCGACCAGTGCACCGGTGAGGTTGTTGAGCACGAAGACGCCTTCGGGCACGCCGTTTTCGAGCATCGGGACGGTGACCATGGAGAACTTGTCAGTTCCGCTGGCAACGGGGGCCTGAGCCGTTCTGGGGGACAGGAGCACAGCAGCGGCGGCTGCGAGCAATGCTCCGGCGGCGAATGACAACACGGAACTGTTGATTGACTTCATGATGGCAGCCCCTGAGATTCATATGGCATTCCGGCTCGTCAACCGTGACGGGCACTGTAATTCCGCATAAGATGATAACCATTTGATCGGCCGTCGACCAGTTTCCGAGTGGCTCAGTGTGATTCGGGGGTGTTCCCCGTGTGCCTGTCCGCAGCGTTTCCCAGACTTTCCCGGCTTGCCATGACTCAGCCACCACCCACCAGTCACCCCTCCAGCGCCCTCGATCCCGCTCAGCTCTGGGTGGCCATTCGCAGCCGTGCGGTCGAACGCGCCGCCGCCGAACCAATGCTCGCCAGCTTCCTGCATGCCACGATCCTCAACCACCAGTGCCTCGAGGACGCCGTAAGTTTTCATCTGGCCGGAAAACTGGCCTCAGACACCCTGCCCGCCATGCAGCTTCGCGACGTGATGCAGCAGGCCATGCACAGCGACCCAGGGATTACCTCGGCCATCTGCGCCGATATCCAGGCCGTCCAGGAACGCGATCCGGCCGTCAAATGCTGTCTCGTGCCCCTGCTCTTCCTGAAAGGTGTGCACGCCCTGTCCGCCTGGCGCGTTTCCGCCTGGCTCTGGAAACAGGGCCGGGAACTCGTGGCCGTCTACCTGCAGAACCGCATCTCAGAAGTCTTCGGTGTCGACATTCATCCGGCCGCCCGCATTGGTCGCGGAATTCTGATGGATCACGCCACCTCCATCGTGATCGGTGAAACCGCTGTCATCGAAGATGATGTCTCACTCCTCCACGAAGTCACCCTCGGCGGCACAGGAAAGGCCACCGGAGATCGTCATCCCAAAGTGCGTCGCGGAGTGCTCATCGGAGCCGGGGCGAAGATTCTGGGCAATGTCGAAATCGGTGAAGGAGCCAAAGTCGGGGCCGGAAGTGTCGTGCTCCGAAGTGTTCCGCCCCACTGCACAGTGGCCGGTGTTCCCGCTGTAATTGTCGGTAAACCTGTGTCCAGTTCCCCGGCGCTGGATATGGACCACGGCATCGGCGTTACCAACGGCGATGCCATCTGAATCAGCAGCGCTCCAGCAGCACCACCGAAGTGTCGTCGTGCCGGCCCTGGCCCTGAGTAAACGCGTGGGAATCATCAAACAGCTGCTGCAGCGTCTGCTCCAGAGTTGCCCCGCGGCAACTGCTCAGTGTCTGCTGAATCCCGTTCAAACCAAACTCCTCATGCTGGCTGGCACCTGACGGAAACGCCTCAATAATGCCGTCCGTGTACAGCATCAGCCGACTGTTTGCCGGCAGTACGGCCGTCTGAGTCTCGTAATCGACTTCGTCCAGAATCCCAATCGGCAGACCCGTTGAGCCGTCATTCCCAGGGAACTCAAACGAATCGTCCCCCAGACGATGCAGAATGGGGTTGGGATGCCCCGCGGACGCCCAGCGAAATTCCCCAGTCGCCGGATTCAGAACTCCGTACAGCAGCGTAATAAAGCCACCTTCGTTCTGGACCAGCTGCTGACCACAGAGCACCTTGTTGACGTGAGCCACAAACCTTGCCGGATCCCGGAATTCATCGTAACGAATCATGCGGATGATCGTGTGCATCGTCATGATCGACATACAGGCCTTCATGCCGTGTCCTGAAGCGTCGCCGACCAGCACAATCACGCTGTTGTCCGGCAGAGTGAACGCATCGTAGTAGTCACCACCGGCCATGGTCACCGGCTGACCTCCGATCACCCGAATCTGCGAAGATTCGTAGCGGGCTGCGATCGAGTACGATTCGGGGCAGGAAATCTGGTGCGGAATAATCGACTCCTGAAGCTGCCGCACGGAATCGATTTCCCGCCGCAGCTTTTCCGCCACCAGCCGCTCACGGTCCGCTTCCACCTGCTTCACCGCACCCACGATCACCGCGTGAATCAGGAACATGAAGTCGCCGTTGGCGTCGCGAATCAGGTATGAACGCAAACCCGATGTCAGATAGGTTGCCAGCCGATAGACTTCACCGGGCTGGCTGGCAGCCACTATCGGAGTTCCGGGGTGCAGTTCGCGAACCTGCAGAAAAATCTCCAGAGCACGATCATGATCCGGCTGGGACGTCGTCAGCAGAACTGCGTCCCAGTCTCCGCGGGAACGGGCCAGCTCGAGGAACTCATCCACGTCCGTCGTCAGCGAGACTTCGGCGCCGTCAACGCCCAGATACATGCGGATCAGTTCGGCTTCTGAGGCGTCGTCCCAGACTGCAAGTAGGCGCATGGCAGGCTCCCGTTGGATTCGGTGAGGAACGACGTGCGGACGACAGGCTGTCAAAACAGCCTCATCGTGCCGCTCGCAGGACACCCAAGCTTAACGGGAACATACCGCATCGGCCAACCCGGCGCAGGACAAAATGCCTGAAAAATGGCCGGGATCTGGTTTGCGGGCAAATTCAGCAGATGAATGCCAGGAGACTAATTACCATCAGGTGGAAACGTGCCGCTCTCAGTTCCGCCACTTCCGGCCCCGGGATCCCGCGCTGGGGGTACCCCGCCACCCTCCGGATTGCGCTGGAAGAAAGGTGCATCCCCGCCAGTGCCCCCGCCCCCGTCCGTGTCGAAGTCATCCCGCGGTGCCGGATCCGGTTCGAACGTTGAGTTACCGCCGCGCAGGGGTGCAGGGCTGCTGCTGCCTGGGGGCGTGGTGATGATGCCCGGTTGAGCCATCATGCCCGGCATGCCGTATCCCTGCTGACCGGGATAGGGCTGGTTGTAATACGGATTCATGCAGCCGGAGATCCCGGCCAGAACAGCCGCAGCGGCAAGCGCTGATGAGCAAGACCTGGACATCCTGTCGGTTTCCTGCACTGAACAAAAAAAGACCCGCATCATTCCGTGAAGCGCGGCCAACCCGCAATCAACCGCCCGCAGCGATTGAGGTCGCCAACCGGCAGTTTTTGCAGCCGCCACCGGCCGCCCAGCAGATTTCGCCGGAAAAGTTAGCAAAGCCGCGCGGACGTGTCCAGAGCAGTCTTCCCGATCTGCCAGAGCAACGCAGGTTCCCAGCCCAAACACACGCCTCAGATTCGCAAAGTCGGGGGCGAGGACGTGAGAAGTGAGAAGGGAGGACGCGCACTGAGCCGCAGGGCGGAAGCCCGCGGGTAAAGAGCCCTGGCGAGAGAGGAGAGACGGAAGTGAGAAGTGAGGACGCGCTGAGCCGCCTGGCGGAAGCCTGCGGGTAAAGAGCCCCTGCAACGCGACGCTCACGCCGCGAGCAGGCGTGCGCACCACGTTGCGAAATCGCAACCGGGGGCTTCCGCCCGCCCGCTCAGGGGCGGCAGCTGGGCCACCGACTGCCCACGGTCTGAGCAACATTCCGGCACAGTGTGGTGCGGCGGCTGACGGCGCCGCACCGGAGGTGTCGCCCTCCGGGCTGCAGGTGATATGCTGCAGGTTCCCGGCGGCTTCCGCCGCCGGCTATTGATGTATCGCCCTCCGGGCTAAAACACAGTGCGGGGCGGACACACGCTGAGCCGCAGGGCTGCCGCCCATTGGCATTGGCTTTCTCTCCATCGCCGCCAAAAAGCGGGAAAGGCGAGCAGGGGATGTCAATTCCCCGGTAAAGGCCCGTAACCGCGCGGGCAGCGGCGCAGCAGGAGCAGACCAGTGTCTTACCGGCCAATTGACATCGACCGCACGCCTTTCATGATCGGGTCGAGGTGTTTCAACGGAGATCGAGTCCTCGTGTGCGCCTTTGCCTGTGGCGTGAGCAGTGCGTTGGCAGGACACTTTACCCGCGGGCTGCCGCCCTGCGGCTCATGTGTGGTGGCAGCCCACTGGCATTGGCTTTCTCTCAATCAACGCAAAAAGTCGGAAAGGCAAGCGGGGGATGTCAATCCCCCGGTAACGGTCCGTAACCGCGCGGGGAGCGGCGCAGCAGGAGCACACCAGGGTGGTACCGGCCGATTGACATCGACCGCACGCCTTTCATGATCGGGTCGAGGCGTTTCAACGGAGAGCGAGTCCTCCAAAGCATGCGAAACACCAGAAAGCCAATGCCATTGGGCTGCCGCCCTGCGGCTCATGCGCGGTGGAAGCTCACGGTTGTGGTTTGCACCCTGGTGCGCGGCCCTGGCGGCGACGTCACCAGCCCGTAGCCAGGGCTCTTTACCCGCGGGCTGCCGCCCTGCGGCTCATGCGCGGTGGAAGCTCACGGTTGTGTTTTGCACCCTGGTGCGCGGCCCTGGCGGCGACGTCACCAGCCCGTAGCCAGGGTTCTTTACCCGCGGGCTGCCGCCCTGCGGCTCATACGCTTGCGCCCTGCGGCTCAGTGCGTTCCCGCCCTGCGGCTCAGGCCGCGTACGCACAACGTTGCGCTGGCCCAGGGGCAACCCATCACCCGGCTTTCGGAGGATTGGTGGTGATGGTTCCTGACCGTAGCACCCCTTCCCCGTCCACATCCGCCAGTTCGCGGTGCAGCAACAGCAGCAGTGTCTGCACGAACGCCACCACCAGCGGCCCCACGAAAACTCCTGCCGGCCCCAGAGCCTGCGCACCACCGAGCACGCCAATGAGTGCCGCCAGGGGGTGCAGCGAGGCTTTTTCCAGCAACACCCAGGGGCGAATCAGATTGTCGATCGTGGACACCACGAAGGCTCCCCAGCAGAGCAGGAACAGGCCCGCGGTAAAGCGGCCTTCGCCCGCCATCAGCCAGACACCCGCCGGCACCCACACCAGAGACGCTCCAACAAACGGCACCATGCCCATCAGTGCGGTCGCAGCGACGAGCAGGAAGACGGACTCCATGCCCGCCAGCCAGTAGCCGATTCCGGCAAGGAGTGCCTGCACCACGGCGGAAATCAGGCTGCCGGCGACCACAGCCCGCACCAGCACTTCGAATTCCCGCAGCAGCTCAGCCACATATTTCTCCTCGAGCGGAGACAGCTGCATCAGGCTGCGAATAATCTGCGGTCCCTCCGCAAACCAGAAAAACACGGCGAACACAAACACCAGCAATCCCATGAGCAGTCGAGTCATCACGGATCCGGTCGCGCCGCCGATGGCTGCCAGCCAGTCAGAAGTCATCACGGCGGCCTGGGCAGACCACCGCCGCAGCTCAGCAGCCGATGGGTTGGCCAGTTCACGCAGCGTCAGCATCCATGGACCGCCGAGTGCTGCAGCGCGGCAGCGACGAAAGGCGGCGTCTGCCTGACGCAGCGCCTGCTGAGCGGCAAGGGTGCCGGGGGCTGCCTGAGCGGCGGCTTCGAGCAGCTGGTCGACGGCCGCGGATTCCGCCGGCGGACCGGCCGCCGTCTGTTCACGCAGGCGAGTGGTCAGCGAGCGGAACTCATCCCGGACCCTGACCAGTGCCTGCGGGTCACCGGTCGCCAGAGCCCCCCGTGCTGCGTCCGCCGCCAGCAAATCCAGCGACTCGGCCAAAAACCGCCACTCCTCAGCAAACGGATAATCCAGCCCCGCCTGCAGACGAGCCCGATCCAGTTTCTGACGCAGCTGGCCGTCACGCAGCTGATCCGCCAGCAGCAGTGCCTCATGACCGGCCGTAGCCAGAACGATCCCGGCGGGGATCAGCACGGCCAGCAGCACTGCGAGGGTCATTGCGGCAGCAGCCGCATACCGCCGATTGCGAAAAGCTGTCCGCAGCCGTGCGTAGAGGGGCTGCAGCAACAGCACGAGCACCACCGCCAGAAACAGCGGCAGCAGCAGTACTGCAATCACCTGATAAAACATGAACACTGCAAACGCCGTGGCCCCGAGCAGCGCCCAGAGTGATGTGATTCGCGCCATGCCTGCTGCTCCCGGGTTCGAAATCTGCCGACGTCGCTGTAACTCTTCAGCGACCCCGGCTGATCTTTTCAAGTTCCATAAGCGACACTGGAATCAGCGACAGCCCAATCACCGGCACCCATTCCCAGGTCAAAGCCGCGTCAATCGCGAACAGCGATCGCAGCCCAGGTGACAGCATAATGCAGACCTGCATCAGCGCTGAAGCCAGAATGGCCGCCAGCAGCCACGGATTGGAAAGCAGGCCCAGCTGCAGGATCGTCGTGCGCTGACTGCGAAAGGCGAGGGCCAGCAGCAGTTGTGAAAACGCCATGATGCCAAATGCCGTGGCTCGGGCATTACCAAGTGACTCCGGACGGCCACGATAAACCACTGCAAAACCCACCGCCGCAACCGCCGCCAGCACACAGCCGTGCAGCAGAATCCGACCATACTGCCGCCGCCCCAGCAATCGCTCGGTCGGTCTCCGTGGCGGCTGCTGCATCAAACTGGCCTCCGGTGGCTCCAGTCCCAGCGCCAATGCCGGCAGGCCATCCGAGACAAGGTTAATCCAGAGAATCTGGATGGCTGCCAGCGGAGTCGGCCAGCCTGCAGCGGCCGCTGTGAGCATCAGCAGCATCTCACCGGAGTTTCCCGTCAGCAGAAACTGCACACTCCTGCGAATGCTCTCAAAAATCCCCCGACCCTCTTCCACCGCACTCACGATCGATGCGAAGTTGTCATCCATCAGCACCATGTCAGAAGCCTCACGTGTCACGTCGGTGCCCGTGAGTCCCATCGCCACTCCAATGTCAGCCGCACGAATCGCCGGCGCGTCATTTACACCGTCTCCCGTCATCGCCACCGTCTCACCCACCGAACGCAGCGCACTCACAATTCGCAGTTTGTGCTCTGCCGTCACCCGCGCGAACACGCGAAACGTACCCGCCATCCGCGACAACTGCTCGTCTGTCAATCCATCCAGATCACGTCCCGTCAGTACCTTTTGCCCGGACGTGGTGATGCCCAGCTCACAGCCGATGGCCTGAGCCGTCTCCGGGTGATCACCCGTGATCATCACCACCCGAATGCCCGCTTCCTGACAGCGTCGCAGGGCCTCCCGCGCTTCTTCCCGGGGTGGATCCATGATTCCCGCGAGGCCCACAAATACGAGATCGGATTCTGCCGTCGCCAGCGGCTGCTCATCCGCGCATTTTCTGAAGGCCATGCCCAGCATTCGCAGAGCACGCCCCGCCAGCTCACGGCTCGTCTCCAGCACCTCCTGACGCCGCTGAACACTCAGCTCCCGCACATCGCTGCCCCACAGCTCATACCGGCTCCGCTCCAGAATCGCCTCAGGTGCCCCCTTCACGTGCAGCAGCAAGCTTTCGTCAGCCTCACGCACCACCACCGACATCAGCCGCCGCTCGCTGTCAAACGGGCGTTCCAGCAGAATCCGCAGCCCGTCACGACTTGTGTCCAGCCCCGCCTTCATTCCGGCCACCAGCAACGCGCCCTCTGTTGGGTCGCCCACCATCTCCCAGCGAGTCTCCCGGTCGTCACGGAGGTTTACCGATGCGTTGTTGCAGCGAATGCCGGTTACCAGCAGCTGATGCAGACCCGGATCCAGCGCGCGCGGAGTACCCGGTGATGGCTCCCCATGGGCCATCGCGGTTTGTGCTGTCGCTGACTGCCGATCCTGCCGCAGAAACTCACCGCGCGGCTCCGTTCCGACTCCGGTGACCGAATACCGTGCGTCGGCCGTCGCCAGTTCCCGGACGGTCATTTCGCCGCGAGTCAGTGTGCCTGTCTTGTCGGTGCAGATGACGGTGACCGCTCCCAGCGTCTCCACACTCGGCAGTCTCCGCACCAGCGCCCGGCGGGCTGCCATCCGCTGCAGTCCCAGCGCGAGTGTCAGAGTGACCACGGCCGGCAGACCCTCCGGAACCGCCGCTACCGCCAGACTCACCGACAACAGCAGCGTCTCCACAAAACCATCGCCCCGCAGCAGCCTTGTCAGGAAGATCACGAGGACAAGCGCCAGACAAATCAGGGCCAGGGAATGGCCGAGGGCCGCCAGCTGTCGCTGCAGGGGTGTCTCATCCGCAACTGTGCGCTGCAGCAGCCCCGCGATCTTTCCCAGTTCCGTCCGCATTCCCGTGGCCGTAACGACCGCAGTCCCCCGCCCCGCCGCCACCACTGTGCCAAGATGGATCATGGATGTGCGGTCCGCGAGCGGCGTATCCGGCAGTGTCTCAGCTGCGGTTTTCTCCACCGCAGCCGACTCCCCCGTCAGCGCCGCCTCCTGAACCTGCAGAGCATAAGCGGTGAGCAGTCTGCCATCGGCCGGAATGTGATCTCCGGCCTCCAGCAGCACCACATCGCCGGGCACCAGCTCGGCCGCCGGCAACGACACCGTTCGCCCCTCACGCAACACCCGCGCCATCGGCACTGAGAGCCGTCGCAGAGCTGCCAGCGCCCGCTCAGCGCGGGCTTCCTGCAGGTAGCCGATCACTCCATTCAGCAGCACAATCGCCAGAATCGCTGCCGTGTTCGACCACTCACCCATCAGCCCGGCCACAATGGCTGCGGCCACGAGGATTCCGATCACCAGATCCTGAAACTGCCGCAGCAGCCTGACCCACCACGGATCACCGGCTGCCTCCGCCAGAACATTCCCGCCAGACTCGCCCAGCCGCCGCCCCGCCTCCAGCCGGCTTAACCCGATCGCCGGATCCACTCCCAGCTGTTCAGTTGCAGCAGCAGGCGAAAAACTGTGCCAGGCTGTCATAGCTTGCTCCCTTCATGGCAAATCGAACCCTGCCAACTTCCGGCAAATACGCAGCAGCACACAGCAAAAATCGCACCACTCGCCAAAAACCCGATCGGCCCGGGGACTGGCTGGCGACAGGAAGACGTCCGCAGAATGCCTGTGGGCTGGTTTCCTGTCAAACCGCTGACATTCGGAAATCCCCCAGTCACTCACGGCGGGATCTTCTGGCAAATTTTCCGCAGACCGCCTAAAATCTCAGGGCGATCCGACGGATGGTCCCGGAGGTCGACGGTTTTTCGCAGCGGAGCCACCCAGTGCGATTTCGTTCCCGCATCAGCCCCCGTCAGCAGCAGCTGCTGCGAAGCGGTCGCCGCTTCACCCTCGCCATAGCGGCCGTCGGCATTGTGCTCCTCGTCTGGCTCATCAACCGCACTCAGCAGTCCGTGGTCAGTCCAGGTTCCGGCAGTTCTCCCGCATTGCTCAGTACCGCTTCCATTCCGGGTGTTCTGCAGTCCGACGAAGTCCATGTTGTGCCCCATCAGGCATCGCCCGCCGACGCCGCAACAGTCATTGATCGCGCTGGTGCGGCTGCCTTCGAAGCTGGTGCAGCCGCTGCCTCGGCCGATAACTCTGAAGATGCCCCCGCCACGCTCACGCAGGATGTTCGCGATGATGTGCTGGGAGTGCTCAGCGGTGAAACTGAAGCGCTCTTCGGGACCCTCAAGCTGGCCCAGAAAGTCTTTCCTCAAAAGTACAGGCAGATGCCGGAGGCCAGTTATCCTGTGGTCATGACGGCTCCTGAGGCCTGCCGCGGCAAACCGTTTCTGCTCCGCGGACGACTGCGCCGACTCACCGCCGCACCGCTGCCGCAATCCGCCAATTCCTGGGGCATCCGTTCCGCCTGGGATGCATGGATCTCCACGCCGGACTCAGGAAACCAGCTGGTCCATGTCCTCGCACTCTCCGCCGATCCCGGCCTGCCCGTGACTGAATCCACCGGCCGCGCCGCTCCGGAAATCGAACTCGGCGGCTATTTCTTCAAACGCGAAGGCTACGCGGCTCGCGGCAAAGACGGCACGGGTGATCTCGCACTCACCCCACTGTTCCTCACCGACCGTATTCGCACGATCCCCGCCGTGGTTGTTGTCTCACGCGCTGACGAACTGCGACCATGGCTGACGTGGGGAGCAGGCCTGCTGTGCTTCACCGTGGTTGCCATCATTCTCGCCTTCAACTACTCCGACAAACTCTTCCAGCGCACCCGCGCCCATCAGCTCACCCTGCAGTCCGTCCGGCCGGAATTCGAAAACATTGTCGCTGTCACCGTCGAACAATCGCTCGCGGCCATGGAACAAAACGCCCGCCAGAACGCCGACCCCTCGCTGCTGCCGCTGCCTCCGCAACGCCAGCCGGATACACCCGATCAGTCTCCGCCGGAAACTTCCAAACAGTCCTGAGTCCGGCTGCAGGGTGTGGCTGGGATGGCGAAACGGTGTGAACAAGGGCGAATTGGAAAATTTCAATTCCGCCTGCCAGTTGAAATCCCGCGGCCGGATCGAGTCACGAAAACGCCGCGTGGCGTGCGGCCAATGGCATTGGGATTCTCTGAAATTCCGTGAAAAGACGGGTGCAGACCTGGGCGGGCGAGGCTCCGGCCGAGCCGCTGAACGCTGGTACGCGCTGTGAGCGTTTGCCAGCGTTTTTGCGGCGCAGCGGGGATCGAAGAAACGCTCGCGGCAGGGATGCGGCTCAGCAGGAGCTTCGCCCTCCCGACAATGCGTCGTGCCAGAAAGCCAAGGCAATTGGGCGTGCGGGCCAGGTGCGTTCCTGAGGCGGTGTTGGCCTCGCGGGCACGCACCGTTACCGGGGGATTGACATCCCCCGCACGCCCTGTAATTGGGGGGCGGAGTCCGAAAAACGGCTTCCGATGTTCTTAACACCGTTTCGTCATCCCAGGGTGTGGCTGGGCACGGACCAGCGCACTCAGCTGGCGGAAAGCCGCATGTTCCGCCGTTTCGCACCATTCAAACGCCAGTGATTCGGCAGTGCTCACCACCACCCCCGCAGCCCCCAGCCGGCTGCAGGCCGCTGCTCTGTCCGCCTCGTGACGGCTGCCGCAGGCATCGGCAGCCAGCAGCAGCTGTCGACCCGCTGCAGCCAGATCCAGCGCTGTCTGCTGCACGCAGATGTGCGTTTCGATCCCGACCAGCACGATCTGTCTCAGCCCTGGCCGCAGCAGTCCGGATTCCAGCAGCACTTCAGCTGCACTGAACCGCAGCTTCTCGAGGACCGGGGCTTCGGGCGCTGCGGCACGCAGCACCTCGGCCGTTTTGCCCAGACCGCGCGGGTACTGTTCCGTAAAAATCACAGGTACGGACAACAGCCCTGCAGCCTCCAGCAGAAACCGGCAACGCTGTGTCACAGGCTCTGCCCCGCCAATCACCGGCAGCAGCCGCTCCTGCATGTCGATGACCACCAGACAGCTGTCAGCAGCACTGGCCAGAAGTGGGCTGCGAGTGAACGTCATCATAGGGTGCTCTCAGAAGAATTGGTCGAGGAATACCGCCGCACAGGCTTGTACGGCGGACGCAGACAATACACCAGACACCAGCTGCTGCCCACCGGACCTGCCCGCAACCGGAACCGATCATCCGGCCAGCGCAGAAAACTGATCGAAATTCTGCGCAAGACCCTGTGGCCCGGCTGCTCATTTTCACATGCAGTCCGCAGGACTCCGACGACAGGGTGTCTGTCGGGGGCTGCGGACTAATAAACAAAGGAAGCTGTCCCATGAAACTTGCCACCGTAACACTGTCCTTCGCTGTCGGTTCCATGCTCGCCGCCGCCCAGTTGCGGGCGGATGACAAATGTGGCAGCGATGTCGTCTCAACCATGCCTGTCATTGTTGTTTCCGCCTGTGAAAAACCTGAGGATCCGATCGAATTCACCAGCCGTTTGCTGAAAGTGCTCGGCGAGGAACGCATCGCAAAGGTGAAGGCCCGAGAACGGCTGGCTACGGACGCACGGTGCGTTGAGGAAAAGCTGGTGTCCACCGCGGAAGAGCATGCCCGCCTCACACGTGACCTCGAAGTTCTCCGCTGCCACATCCAGAAAAACTGCTATCCGTTCTGTGTGAGCGGAGTCCGGATTTGCAGTCGCAGCATGGCAGAACAGCTGGTCGGCACTTACCTGATCCGCCAGGAGACTCTTGCCGCTGCCATCGCACAGTTCGAATCCGAACTCACCGCCGGACAGCTCGAAGCCGACCAGATCATCGCGGCCATTGACAGGCTCGAGTGTGAAACCGTGCTCGTGTCCCACCGTCTCACCCGCATCGTCATCGGCGAGCTGCCCAACGAATCCGAACAGATGCTGGCGAGTCTGAAGGCCATGCTGCCGAAGGAAACCGAGGAAATTGCCGCCCATCGCGTACGTGTGGCGGCCTTCCTGGCAATGCCGGCCCCAGGCGAATCGCAGACGGCGGAGGGGAATTCGAAGGAAGCAGCGGTGCAGTGCAAATAGTCCGCTGAAAGACTGTGCAAAAATTCAACCCGACCCGCCACGGAATGGGCAAAACCACCCGCGGCAGGTCGGGATTTTATTGTTGGTTAACATTGGTATTTTGCCAATTCCGCGGATATGCTGCCGCCAGTCGCTGGCCAGCTGCCGTGCTGCAGCGGGCTCCGTGAAAACCGCTGTTCTTCCCGGCCCGCTGAACTTGTCTGTCCGTTCTCCAGCGCGGGGAAAATCTGCATCTGGTGTACCCACAGCCACCGTTGCCTGATCCCACTTCCGTTTCCGCCCTCCATTTCGTCCGAAAATCTGCGCAAGCCAGCCCACCCTCGACGCTCACTCTGACAGTCTGTGGCGTGGATTGGCCAATCTCTGGCTGATTCTCAGGTGGCTGCGGAAGGTTGATTCAGGAGAAAGACATGAAAACTTTGATTCTGGCGGGGCTGGTGGTTGGTGTCGGGGGTGTGTGGGTGAGCAGCCCGGCCTTTCGTGCCTTCACCCTCACCGCGGTGCGTGAGTATGCGGGCTGGACCGAGGAAGCTCGCGAAGCTGATCCGGGTGGTTACATCGAACACGTTCGTGGCCAGCTCCGCGAAGACCTGGGTGGCATGCGAAATTCCCATGCTCAGCTGCAGGGCGAGCAGGAGCGTTTGACGGAGCTGCTGGCTACCAGAAAACGCCACCTCGCCGACGCCGAACGGATGCTGGAGGATTTCCGGGCTGCATGGCAGAGCGGCAGTTTTCCGGTCGTGGTCTATGGCCAGTCTTACTCCTCTGAGCAGCTCCAGTCGCAGGTTTCGCTGCTGCTGGAACAGCAGACAGAGTACGGCAACAGCATCCAGCGAATCGAGGAGTCTGTGACGGCCGCAATGGATCGTGTTCGGGAACTGACGGTGCAGATCGACCGCACGGTCACCAGCCTGTCACTGCTGGACACTCAGAAAGAGCTGATCGTGTCCCGGGGACTGAAATCGGCTGGTGAAGAGCTGACCAGCACCGTGCAGACGCTGCTTGACGGCAACCAGCAGGTGCTCACATCCGGACCGGTCAGACCTCTGGAGGATCTGATCGCTGCTGCCGCAGCGGATCCTGCTGCACGGCCATCAGCATCCATGGAACGTGTCCTCGCCTACCTCACTCATGGTCTGCAGAAACCTGTTAACTGAACGGGTCAGCTGTTACAGCTGGCCGAACAAAATCTCTCCAGAACGGCAGACGGAGGCCGCAAATCGGCCGCCGTTTGCCTTTTTTCCCACAACAAACCGATCCCTCGGATGCCAGTCATGTCTCGAATCGCCTGCATCTCCTTTCGCAACCTTACGCGGCTTGTAGCCAGTCTGGTCATCTTCAGTTGCTGTCTCCGGGGCTATGCCGGCGACATCGCCATCATCATTGGCGTCAATCGCACCGAGAGTTCGGAGATTGATGAACTGAGCTTCGCAGTCGCCGATGCGGACCTCATCGAAGAAAAACTGAAACAGGGTGGATTCAATCGTGACGGCCTGATCCGCATCAGCGACAACGCGAATGACGGGGCCCGACTGCCGGTCATCAAAAACATTCGCCGCGAGCTGCGTGATCAGCTTTCACAGATGCAGCCGGACGACCGGCTGATTGTCTTCTTTTCAGGGCACGCAACCATCGTCAACGGCGAGTGGTATTTTGTCACCCAGGACTTCGACAAAGCCCGACCTGCCGAAACCGGTCTGCCCTTCACAGAGCTCCAGCAGATCCTTGCTGAATGCCCGGCAAAACACCGCCTGCTGCTGCTCGACTGCTGCCGCAGAGAACTCGGAAAGTCCGCTGAACCACCGGATCAGGCAATTGCAGCAGCCACCTTCAACCAGTTTGGCAGCACAGCACTCATCGCCGGTTGCCGCCCCGGTCAGAAATCCTGGGAAAGCCAGTCCCTGGGGCACGGCTATTTCACGGTCGCCATCGCAGAAGCACTCAGCGGCAAAGCCAATCAGGAAACAGCCGGAAAAACGGCCGATGCATGGGTCGACTCAGACGAACTCCGCAATTACGTCCTGAACCGCGTTCCGGAGCTCGCCAGTACCGAGAATTATTCTCAGCAGCCGGTTGTCAACGACTTTTACTCCACCGCCAGCTTTAATCTCACCAAAGTCAGCGTCGACTCCACAAGCCGCTCACCAACCTCCCGCAGCTCAGCCAGGCAGGTTCCCAAAGGCGACGAAGCTGACGCCGAAACCAGTTTACTGAACCCCACTTCAGCAGCTTTACTGATCATTTCCGCCGTCTTTTTCCTGATCTGGTTGTTTAAGGGCCTCGGACGCAGGCCCAAAGTTGTCCGCAGCGTTGGCCGTGACCGACAGGCGGTCAACTGATACCCCCGTCACCAGTTCAGGATTCATCACCCTGCAGTTCAGGAATCGGTCCATATGAATCGCACGCTCCAGCCTGCAGTTAAGGGCAATCAGGTGTTCAGGCTTGATGAGGCAGTCGAAGCGCTGCTGGATGGCGCTCTCCGCCGGTACAGCAATCAGCTGCAGAATCCTCAGTCTGCCGCCGAACAGGAGATTCGGGAGCAATGCCGTGCTCGCATTCACCGGGCAATTTCCATCCGTGCCGAATCCAGAAGCTGCACGCCGGAAGTCGCCTTCCATTCGTTCACGCCTGCCGAGCCGAAACCCGGGGAGGAGCCCAGATGCAACGCTCTTGAAGACCTCGTCCACGTCCAGCTGCTGATTCGCGAACACCAGCCGGCCGTGGACATGTTCATTCAGAAATACTGGAAACTGGCCCTCGGAGCAGCCCTGAGGTATTGCCGATCCAGCGAACTCTCCGCCCATCAGACAACAGCCATCTCGGAAGTCCTCACCCAGGCCCTGCTGCTGCCGCACAAACGCCGTGAGGCGGAACCGGGCAAGCGGCGGTCCGCCAACACACACCTTGTGGGACTCGATCTGGAAAAATTTGAAGGCCGGACTCCGCTTTTTAACTGGCTTTGCACCACCATCCCGCGACTGATCCTCAGGCTCCGCGTGGCTTCCGATCGCGAACAGCTCAGTGAGCCCCCCGATTACCACAACGTCGCCCGCGCTGCCGCTCCCGGTGTGGACCCGGAGCTGTTCAAACCCTGCCTCAAAAACGTGGAAACACAGCTCCATGGCGCTGTCACCTCCGCACAACTGACGCACCACGAGCTGCACATGCTGCTGCTGCTGACCGTGCTCACCGAAGCCCAGATCGCCCGGCTGCTCAAACGCAATCCCGGCACCATCAACCGCCACGTCACCAGTGCCCGCACAAAACTCAAAACAGAAATCGACAGCCTCACGCGGAACAACGCAATGTTCGCGGAGTGTCTCGATGTGCTGATGCACTCCAGTAACACCCAGACCTTCGCAGAAACTCTCGTCTGCGTGCTGCTCACATGGCCCGCTCGATCAGAAAACCTTGTTCTCGCAGGCTCCGATCTGCAGGCACTCCGCACGACTCTGCAGAATCTGCCGGAGGAAGCGGCCCAATGTCTCAGTTTTGAACAGATACTGGAACACCTGACCACGATTCTGCGCAATGAGCCCCCGGAAAACGACTCAATTCATTCGCCAGGCTGAAAGCACAGGCGTCGGCCGTTTTCCTCCCACTCACCTCCTGCCCGGGCCCATACCCATGAACACCAACCCCTCCGAAAAACTCGCCGCAGAACTCTTCCGCAGAAGTCTCCAGAAGACTCAGCTCGAAATCCTCGAACAACAACTGGATCAGCAACACCCCGTCGACTCCGAAGACTTCCTCGAAGACCTCACCACCGGCCGACTCTCACAAAAGTCCCTGCTCGAATTCCGCAGCCACCTCGAAACATGCGTTCTCTGCAGCGATGTTGTCGCCGCACTCCGCGACCAGCACCCCATGCCATGGCTCGGTGGCGGACAGCTGCCCCAGGCCAATCCCGCTCAGAATCAGAACGCCCGAGCTTCCAGCGCCGCCTCAGCCCTCGAACTTGCCCGCGAACGCCTCGCGCCGCTCCCCGGGAACACACCGTCCACCCGCCCTGCCGTCACCAGCAGCCTGAAACGCACCGTCGCACTGATCGCCGCCGTCGCTGCCGCCGTGCTGATTCTCACTCCAGCCGTCCGTACCCTGCTCCAGCCGGCAGGCATCCCTTCAACCTTCGCCACCCTCACGTCCCTCGCCGACTTCGGACTCGCCACCTCCCAGAAATCCATCGATTCCCCGGAACCGGTCGCTGATTTCACTGCCGTCACCGACCGCCGCAGAGAACTCAAGAACAATCCTGCCAGTCCCGTCGCTAAACTGAATCTCGCGGCCGCACTGCTGCAGGCCCGGCTGCCCGCCGATGCCAAAGTCCTCGTCAGAGAAGTTCTGGAAACGCAGCCCGGAAACCCCGAAGCACTCAATGCCCTCGGCCTCATCTGCGCCGCACAGAACAATTACCGCGACGCAGCAGAAGCCTTTCAGCAGGCCGCCGCCAGCGATCGCCTGTTTACCCCCGCCACACTTAACCTCGCCGATGTACTCCTCAGCGATGGGCAACGCCCACAGGCCATCGCGGTTCTCACCGAAGCACTGCTTAAAACCGGGCTCGCCGCCACCGACAAAGCCCGACTCCAGCAACGCCTTGACAGCCTCACTGCCCAGCCGTGATCAACCTGAGAAAAAGTCATGACGATCCAGGAACTCAACGATATCCTCGACAAACTCGCTGCCGGCCCACAACCACTCACCACGGACGTGGACGAACTCTGGCTGCACATCGAACGCGCCGGCCTGCATCGTAATCAGTACGAACTTGAACAGATCTTCCGGCACCTCACCCGACCGGATCTCCGACTCAACTGGGATCAGCCCCCCAAAGCCGGTGAAAACTGTGTCAAGACCTTCGAAGTCCAGCTGCACACCGTCGCTGCCGGACTCGAACCAGTACTCTGGATCTGCCCACCTCCCAATCTCCGCTCCGATAACCTCGACGGCACCCAGCAGCGCGCCGCTGATAACGATCAGGTGGTCGCCCAGTGGAAACTTGCCTTCGCCAGCACCAGTCACGATGCGGAAAGATGGTGGCTGTCGCAAATTGTTCCCGCCTCCGTACCCGGACGGTGGAATGCAAATCTGCAGTTCCGCCTGCCCGAAGAAGACACCGGCGCCTTCCTCTGGAAACTTCGCATCTGCTTCCATCAGTCCTGGGCACACCCGCGACTGCATTCACTCTACGATGCTCAGTACACCATGCGGATCACTCGCGATTCAGACGGCGAGACCAGCTTCGAACTCACCGCCGGTGAATTCTCCAATCTCGACCTCGGAAACATCGGTGCCGCCGCCGCTGGTCGGAAGATTGTCAAAATCAATCTTGCCAAAAACACAAACGTCGTCGAACAACCGCAAAATCTGAACTACACAGCACTCCTCGGCCGCGAAAAGTCCCCCGAAAACCCCGCTTCACAGGGCATCACTCCCCGCTTCACCCCGGTTACTGACCACAGCTCGCCCCGAGTGATCACACCGCACAAACCCGCCAGTCCGGATGCACGCAACACCCGCAAACACTGGGCCGGCAACCACACCGCAGAACTCCACGTCCGCCAGACTTCCAAAAACTCCCCCGCTGAACTCCGGCCGCTCCCACCGCTCCGCCTCCATGCCGGTGGCAGCAAACCCCTGCTGCGAATCGGACGCGGCAGTGACAACGATGTCACCATCTCCTACGCTGCCGACGACTTCACTCCGCCACTCACCGATACCGAACTCACGGCCCGCAATCTGTCCATCTCGCGGGCCAACACCGAACTGGAACTCACCAGCTCCGGCGTCGCCATTCGCAACACCGGATCACCCGGCAGCCCCAAACCGGGACGCACGGAAGTCAGCTACAGGATGGCAGAGAAAACCAGTCAGCGCCTGCTGGCAATCCGCCAGCAAGCGTTCATCCTCACCACCTCCAGCGATTCCTTCGAAGAGATTCGGATCCTCTGCGGTGGTGACCATCCCCCCAACGCACCGCCCTTCTCCGGTTACCCCCTCGATCTGATTCCCGTCAGCCACTATCGCGATCCCCATTCGAACGGGCTGCCCGAGCCGGAGCAGTTTCAGTCCCGGATCGGCCGCCTGCATCGCGCCGCGACCATGGCCGAAAATAACGGCATCGATGCTCTGCTGGTCCGACGCGCCGTCCCCTCCGGTTCTCTGGCCGCACTCCACGTCCTGCTCGCTCGGCAGCTCTGGATCCGCAGCGATGGCCGCCCCATCGAACGCCCCGAGGCCGAGGACCCGATGAAGTTCGCCGCCGCCAGAATCCTCGCAGCCGCAGCCGAAAATGGCACGGGGAGCGTGTTTTTTTTGCAGCTGGTGCAGTCTGGCCTGACGCTGGAAGTCGCCTCGCCCGGATCAGGTCACGGCCTCAATCTGCAGCGACTGGACTTCGTGGCGTTGCACGAAGGCGACCGGCTGAGCCTCAAGGACCCCTCCGGGAAAACACTATGGTTGGCTGAATTCCACATCATTCCGCGCCAAAACTTCTGATTTTCATGTTTTTTCCCTGCAAGGTCGCCCACACGCTGTACTCATTCTCTCAGAACACCACAGCACCACCCGCCCCCCCTGCCTGGAGCCTCCCATGGCTGCCGATACATTCCAGAACAGACTTCAGCAACAAGCCACGGAACTCTGCCGACTGCTGCAGGCCGGCGACAACGAAAAGGCGGCCCTCGAACTGCCGGCCATTGACCGCCTGCTGCTCGATGACGTCTCGCGACAACTCACCGACCTCACCGAGGGCATCAGCCAGACTCGCGCTGCCAATGTCCCGGAACTGCTCACCGCCCTCAGAACCCTGAAACTCACCGCTGAACAGTCCACTCGACTGCTG
The DNA here is from genome assembly GCA_041161565.1 of Planctomycetota bacterium. Lineage (GTDB taxonomy): Bacteria > Planctomycetota > Planctomycetia > Planctomycetales > Planctomycetaceae > SXXK01. The sequence goes on from JBEAUF010000290.1 coordinate 34,117, forward strand.
CAAACCATTCCCACACTGACCGTCGCCGGCCCGCATATCCAGCTGCACCCCGATGCCATCATCGCACGTCTCACCACACTGCTGAACCTCACAGGCGAGATTTCGCCGCTGCACGCGACGCTGCAGCTGCTTCGGCGGGACCCGATCCCGGATCAGCTCGAGGCAGCCAGGACGCTCGAAATGGCCCTCACAAGAATCAACTCCCGACTCCGAAATCTGTAAACCACAACACACTCGCACAGGCCCTGCCATGAATACCTGGACGCTGCCATCCAATCTGTTCGCTCGCCGCATCTCGATCCATGATGTTCCCGGCTTCTTCAGCAGGTCGCTGGAGATTGAACCCGGTCTGCGGGCGGTGATCATCGACGAAGGTCGCAGTCTGGGCGAGGTGCCCCCAGGCACCTACACCCTCGAAACCTTCGTCAGTCGCCTGCAGAACTGGTGGAGCAGGAAGCAGTGTGACGTGATCATGGCCCGCCGCGAGGAACAGGTGCTCCGCATCGTCTCCGTCCCCGTCCTCACTGCCGATTACCTGCTTGCAGAGTTCCACACGGAAGTCACCGTGCGTCTGGACGATCTGGCCATTTTCCTGCAGAACCAGCTCGGCAACCGCACCGAATACTCCCTTGAAAACCTGCAGCAGCTGCTCACCCCCATCCTGTCTGATCTTGTCAGCGATTGGGTGCGCAAGTTTCCGCTGCTGGACCTGCGCGTTTCAAAGGCCGTTTCCGACCTCGATGCATGGCTCGCCAATAACCTCACGCTGATTCTGCAGCGTTACGGATTTGTCTTTGGTCATGTGCGGACCCTGTCGATTGTGCACCCGGAATTCGACGCACAGATGCAGCGTCGCGGGGAAGTCGTGCTGCGGAAAATGGCAGCCGAAAACGATCGTCAGGCAGAACAGCTCGACAATGAAGCAGCCTGGGACTCCGTCCGGGGCCGGGACCGTTCTCAGCAGGTCCGGGCCGCGCTGGAAGCGCTGGATCTTTCCCGCCGCGAAGGCGAGCTGGGGGTGCTGCAGCGTCGCGTCGAAATTCGTTCCAAACTTCGGGACGCCGTTCAGTCCGACGAATTCGACAAACTTCGCACGGCCGCCGAGCGTGAGGAATTTCTTCGCAGCGTCGATCGCGATCGACTCATCGAGGAAGACGAACTGCAGCAGCTTCGCGATATCCTCAGCGAAAATTCCGCCGATCGAGCCGCCGCTCGCAGCCAGTTCATCAAACGCCTCGCCATCTCCCAAAAACTCGATCTCGAACTGCTCGCCGACGAATGCTCCCACGAACTCGCCAGCCGCCGGCGCAAAATGGAACTGGAACTCGTGCGGTTCGACGAAGATGAAGTCGACCGCCAGTGGAAACGCGATCTGGAACGGGAAGCTGCCCAGGCCGAACACGCCCGCAGCGAACGCTGGAAGGCATGGCAGCACCGCGTCCGCAAATTCCGCAGCTACTGGCAGGAAAAACGCGCCGATCAGATCGAAGAAGTGCTCCACGAAAGTCGTCGCGATCAGCACTTCGGCGATCTCGAAGTGCAGCGGGCCGAGCGTGCAAATCGCATGCGGATTATGGAGCTGGAATTGCAGCTCCGCGATCGGCAGTTCGAAGCCCAGGCTCGCTCAATCGCCGAAACCGCCGAAGCTGAAGCCCGCAAACGGACCCACCAGCTGGAACTTGAATTCGCCCGCGAACGCGAAGCACTCCAGAATCAGCAGGACCACCGCCGCTTTGAACTCGAAGAACGAATCCGCCTCGGAAAACTCAGCGAAGATCAGGCCCGCGCTGCCATGCAGCAGGCGTCTCTGCTGGCAATGCAGGAATCACAGGCAAAGGCCGCAGAACACCAGCATCGACTGATACTCGAAGCAGATCGTCAGCGCACCGAACGTGAAGAAAATGCCAGAGAACGCGAACATCAGCGCGATATGCAGCGGAGAGTTCATGAGGAAAATGCCCGCGCGAACGAACGCCGCGATAACCAGGCCCACGAAACCGTCATTACCCGCCTGAAAAATGACAGGTTCCGCGATGCTCAGGGACAGACCATCGATGTCCTCATCTTCGGGGCCGAAGATGACCACACACGCTCCAGCCTCGTTGAACGCGCGAAAGCCGATACCAAAGCACAAGTCGCCGCTGCTGTCGCCGCACAACAGCAGGAAGCCGCCGCTGCCGCTCTCAGCCGCGAACGCGAACTCCTCGAAAAACTCCTGCAAAATCAAACCAACCAGCCGCAATCCCAGCCGTCGCAGGCCGATGCCGCCACCCAGCAGCTGCTCGTCGAACTCCTCGGCAGACACATCACCAGCCTCGAAGCGGCCTCCGATAAACGTGATGCCAGCGTTCAGTCCGTCGTCCAGAAACTCCTCGATGCCCTCGCACCTCACAACACCGCCGCCACCCCC
>JBEAUF010000298.1:0-7414 GCA_041161565.1 Planctomycetota bacterium
CTGTAACCGGAATCGATCCGGATTTTTGCCATGCGATATGGAGCGATGATCAATGTTTCGCCGCGTTCGAATGGCCGGGTCAGCTCCAGAATGGTCTCGGTCCGGTGCCTGGCGTCGAAATGCCCGAGCAGCTCACGACGCTTGCCTCCTGCGGCCAGCCAGACGCTGAAAATCAGGTCTTCGCCGGCAGTCGTGTCCCGAGCTTCAGTTGTGATGCGAATTCGGTATCGGCCGGGGGTCTCGCGAGTCACTGCTTCAAACTGCCGCAAACAGGCCGGCACTTCGATGTGGGTGTCCAGAAAAAAATGCACATCCTCACCGCGAAGGTTGCACTGCAGCTTGTTGTGAGCGTGGCCATGGAAATATTTCTCGGCTTCGTGTGCGTATGAAAACCGGTGTGTCTGCGTGACCGGCCGGGGGCCGCGGACGGTGGCCGCTTCGAGCGCCCGGTCGGCGGCGACCATGTACTGCTGAATGTGCACCGGTGAGATGCTCAGGCTGGCCGTCTGATTGCTGAAACCGTCACTCAGGTCGTCTTCCGGCAACAAATCACGCAGCGGAGTGTCGATGTCCAGCAAATCACGGAGGGTGTTTTCGTATTCAAGTCGATTCAGGCGACGAATGCGGACCCGCCCGGACTGCTGGTGACGCGCTTGAGCATCCGCGTGGAAAGCTGTCCTGAGCGCCGTTAGAGCGGCTGCGGCGTCGGCAGCAGAGGGACGCTCTGTGACGCTGGCTGGAGGCATCTCGCCAGACTGCAGGCGGATCAGCACTCTGCTCCAGATCCTGTGGCTGTCCGCGTCGGAAAGACTTCGGCCCAGTGTGTCAGCGCGAAAGCTGCCTTCAGCTGTGGCTGCGTTGTGGCAGTCGAGACAGTGTTGCTGGACGAATGCCAACGGCGGGGCGTTGGTGCTGTCCGCTGCGTTGCCGACGAGCGACGAAAGCGGCCAGCAAAGCAGCGTCAGCAGGGACAGTGGGTAGTTCACGAGCGATGCTCTCCTGAGAATGGGCAGGCCTGATGCAGCAGGCCTGCCTGAGATTACCGAAAAACGGCGTGCTGTCTGCTGGAAATCCGCGCCCGGTCGTTCGGAATTTGTGTTTTTTCGTCAGGGCCGCGCTGGCCTCAGAACTCACATCTCGACAAAGCCCCGGTCGTTGGCTCCGCAACTGCCGGATCAGCTGACTTCATTCAGCAAACGCTGAATTCCCCGGGGCGACAGTCGACGGTCGGCGTCATCGGCATGGCACACGCGCTCGCCCCGTCTGAGGAAAGCCGCAGTGGCCATGTCGGCCGGACGTACTGTTCGAGGGTTGTGACGTCACGGCGCCGCGATTCTGCAGAGCCCTGCTTCCAGCAGATCCCGTCGGGCCAGGCCACTGCGGAGGTCCTCCGGAATGCCTGACTCACCCCAGTAAGCACCGGCCAGCTGTCCGCAGACGGCCCCGGTGGTATCGGCGTCGTCGCCGAGATTCACCGCACGGAGCACGGCTTCACGGAAGTCCCGAGCGTCATGAAATGCCCACAAGGCGGCTTCGAGGCTCTTCACAACCCAGCCGGAACCCGTGATGGCAGGCGGCTGTTTGTCTCGGAAACTGCCTTTCGCCACTCCCAGTATCAACGGGTGCAGCGGTGTCGCGCGATGCAGCTCCGTAAGCGGCGGCCAGTCGGGTGACAACACCTCACCGCGATCCTCGCCATGCATCAGTGCTGCCAGCACTATCGCGAAATACCGACAGGCAGACAGACATTGTTCGCTGGCGTGCGTTGGCAGACTGGAGTCTGCAGCCAGCTGGGCCAGTTCAGAGCACTGCTGAGGGTAAAGGTGCAGATAGCGAATCGGTACTGGTGCCAGCCGCATGATCGAGCCGTTGCCGCTGGACCGCTCTTCGCGGTCTCCGGATGTGCTCGCGTCCTGCGTGCGGATAAATTGGGCCAGTGCCGCCCGGGTGCCGATGCCAATATCAAAGCATGTGCCATTCACCGAATAACGCCCCGTTTGCCACCATGCCACATATCGCCGCGCCTGATCCTGAAGATCCCAGCCCGCACTGGAAAGACTGTCGGCCAGGGCCAGCGCCATGCTCGTGTCGTCCGTCCACTCTCCCGCTTCAAGCCCGTGCGGACCGCCCGCCCGGTAGTGTGAGACCGGCGGAAAGCTGCCGGGAGATTTGAACTCTACCGCCGCACCCAGCGCGTCACCGGCTGCAAGGCCAATCAACGCTCCCCGACGACGATTCATCATGACTGTCGCTCCGCTGCGGGAGTATGTTTCGATTCACAGGAAAAATCGCCGAACCTCGACGCACTTCCGCTTACCGATGTTGTTCCTGTGGCAGTCCAAAGGCTGGCTGCCAGGGGCTGAGGAAAGTATGCCGGCAGGGACGCAGGCCCGCAAGTCGCCGCAGGGAACTCCTGCGGTTCATGCCACGACCGGTGCAACGTGGCGACTGCTTCCCCCGCAATCGAGTCGGACCGGCCCGTTCATGGCGTGGTTCCCATCACCTTTTGCCACTTCCGCCACGTCAGTCCGGGCCAACTCCGGCGATCGCGGGGGGAATTCGCGAGTCTTGGTTGCGTCAGCAGGCAAAAAGCTTCAGAATGCCAGTCCTGCGTCTTCTGCTTTCCCATGGCCCCTCCACGCACGCGGAACCCGCCCAATGTCCGTGCCTCCAGCATCCAAACTGACACCCGTTCAGTGGCTCATCTGCATCATTGCTTCGATCGGCTTTGCGTTCGACATCTATGAACTGCTGATGCTCCCGCTGATTGTCAAAAGTGCCATCGCTGACCTGCGGCCACAGGACGTTGCAGACCCGGCCCTCTGGGCCCCGGGGGGCAAAGAGTTCGTCGCGTGGGCCAGGACGCTGTTCTTCGTGCCCGCTCTGGCCGGTGGCGTGTTTGGCCTTCTCGGTGGCTACCTCACCGACCGACTCGGCCGCCGAACGGTGCTCACGTGGAGTATTCTGCTGTACGCTTTCGGAGCCTGCGCCGCCGGATTCTCCACCTCGCTCTACCAACTGCTGTTCTTCCGCTGCTGCGTGTTTGTCGGTGTTTGTGTTGAATTCGTGGCGGCCGTGGCATGGCTCGCTGAACTCTTCCCCAATCCCACCCAGCGCGAAAAAGTTCTCGGCTACACCCAGGCCTTTTCTTCACTCGGTGGAGTGCTCGTGGCCTTCATGGCGGGGCTGGCCGCTAAATTCGCCGAAGACCTTCCTGCCATCTACGGAGTCCAGGTTGCATGGCGCTATACCCTGATCTCCGGACTGATCCCCGCAATCCCGCTGATTCTTATTCGCCCGTTTCTCCCTGAATCACCAGCATGGCAGCAAAAACGGCTTGCCGGCACACTCAAACGCCCCAGCATTCGCGAACTCTTCAGCCCCGAACTGCGGCGCACCACTCTCGTCACCACCCTCGCCTTCGGTACCACTTTCGGGCTCGCATTCGGGGCCATTCAGCAAAACCCACAAATCCTCCCCGGTCATGCTCAGGTACAGCAGGCAGTTAAAACCGCACAGACCGAGGCCCAGGAAAAAGCCACTGCTGCCGGTAAAACGCTCTCTCCAAAAGAACTCGGAGGCATCAAGGGCAACGTCACCGACAAGATCGCCGCAAACGTCGCTGCGTGGCAGGAAATCGGCGGACTGTGCGGCCGAATTCTGCTGGCCGTTCTCGCCGTACAAATCGTCAGCCGCCGCACACTGTTTCGAATCTTCCAGATCCCCAGCCTGATCTTCCTGCCGCTGCTCTACTATTGGTTCTCCACAAAACTCCAGGACCCCGCGTCGCTGGATACATTCCGCTACGCAATCTTCATCGCCGGTGTGCTCGTCGTCGGACAGATGAGCTTCTGGGGCAACTACATCCCGCTCGTCTTCCCCGTTCACCTCCGCGGTACCGGTGAAAGCTTTGCCGCCAATATCGGCGGACGCGTCATCGGCACGGCCGCTGCCTTCATCACCATCACTCTCTCCGAAAGCAGTCCGCCAAACCCAGCCCGCATTGCCTTTATGGGAGCTGCCGTGGTAAGCGTCTATGCCATCGCCGGGTTTGTGCTCACGTTCCTCCTTCCGGAACCAAAACCCGAGCACGCCGACTAAGCGGGATCACGTCTCCATGCAAATCACCGCCATCGAAGCCATCCCCGTCTGCGTGCCCCTCAAAACCGGGCTCACCGCAAAGACGGCCCACGGTGAACACGCCACGTCCCCGTATGTGATCGTCCGCATGCACACCGATGCAGGCATCACCGGTCTGGGCGAAGCCACCGTCTCGGCACTCTGGTCCGGAGAAACTCAGGGGACCGTACTGACCCTGATTCGAGAATACCTCGCACCCGCACTCGTCGGTCGCGACCCCCGCGACATCACTGCCGTGCGACGCACCATGGACTTTCTCGTCAAACAAAATCCCTTCACCAAAGCCACTCTTGAAATGGCCTGCTGGGATATCGCTGGTAAAGCGGCCGGTGTACCAGTCTGGAGACTGCTGGGAGGAAAAGTCCGCGATAAGGTTCGCATCAAACTCGTTGTCTGGGCTCGCGATATCCCCGGCTCCCGCAAAATGGCCGAACAACATCTCGCTCTCGGCGTCACCTGCATCAAGGTCAAGACCGGTCTCGACCCAGAAACTGATATCGCCCGCGTACGAGCAGTACGCGAAGTCTGCGGACCAGATATCCCCGTGACAATCGACTCCAACTGCGGCTGGACCATTCAGCAGGCTCGTCACTGCCTCCGTGAACTCCGGGACTCACGACTGCTGCTCGCTGAACAACCCATTCCCGCCGCAGACTTCGCGGCCCTCGCTGAACTCCGCAAAGAGTCCGTCGTGCCGATCATGGCCGATGAAAGTGTCTTCACACTGCAGGACGCATGGCAACTCTCAATGCATCGCTCTGCAGATATCTTCAGCATCTACCCCGGGAAACACGGCGGCATCGCAGCCACCGCTGATATTGTCGCCATCGCCCGCGCAGCCGGTCTCCGCTGCACCATCGGCAGCAATCTTGAACTGGGCATCGGTACCGCTGCCATGCTGCACGTCGCTGCTGCCTTCCCGGAAGTTGATACCGATGCCTTCCCGGCAGACACAATCGGCCCGTTCTATCACGATGCCGACCTGATCACACAACCACTCCAGCTCGGCCCCCCGGCCGCCGTAGTCCCCGATGGTCCAGGACTTGGCGTGCAGCTCGATGAAGAACAACTGCGGCACTACAGAGTTGACTAAGTACCGGCGTCAGCTGTCATCACGAATACTGAATTCCAGCTTCCAGCGACGACCACTGGCCTGATTCACACACCACAACTCCAGCACACCCAGCTCGGTGATCCGCGAATGAAAATGCACGGGCACCCAGCCGTCGTCGGCGTCTTCGTCAGCTGCCAACTCCAGCTCCAGCGAATCCGTCTCACTCAACTCATCTGCCTGCCATCGCTGCAACTCCGTGCCAGGCTGATCCTCGCGCCGAATCGCTGAACTGAAAAAACGAAATCGAGCCGGCTCCCCCACCACCAGGCCCACGGCCTCGCCGGGAATGTCCGTTGCTGTGCCTTCTTCCATGCCCTGAGGTACCACGCAGAGTGCTTTCAGCGGGCGACCAATTCCGGGAATGGCCAGCCCCGCGGTTTCTATCCCTACGTAATAGGACCGCGGCGCACCACCTCGAATTCGCACCCCACCGTGCTGCCGCGTCCACCCATAGAAACAGGCGCCGCGTGCCACTGCGAAATCCAGATCCTCACCCCCCTCAACCGGCCGCGGAGGTCCCGATGGATACCACTGCTGCAGCTGCTCCAGCAGTCGTGCACGCAAAGCACCACTGCGGAAAACACCACCATTAAACAGCACGTAGCTCGGAGCAGCACCGTCGGGTGCCTGTTGCAGAAATGCCGCAACGTGCCTCGTAATCGCTGTGTCACTCTCCCACGGCAAACCTGCTTCACGGAAACCCGAACTCCGGGACTTCTGCGGTCGGTCGCTGAGCTCCGCTGTGGGAAAGAATCCCTCGATGAGCAACTGCTGGGCGGTTTCGCGAGGAAGTGATATTGATACAAGGCCGCCGATCAGACGACTCCCCCGTCCCGGCACGGAAATTGTCTCCGCCTCGCGATCGGACGCTGATAACAGACTCTCCTTGGCCTGCCGACATGCGTGCCACAGCGAAACTGACTGCCACGGATCCAGCTGCACTCCCTTCTCCTGGAACAGACCCGCAGCAGCGTGCGCCAATGCCGCGTCCATATTGTCGCCACCCACCAGCAGATGCGGGCCAACGGCGATTCGACGCAGCACCAGCCCACCCTGCTCCTCAGCTGCTTCCACCAGAGTCAAATCCGTGGTGCCACCACCAATATCGCAAACCAACAGGCGTTCACCAACTTTGAGCTGCTTCCGCCAACTGTCGCCGACCGTGTGCAGCCAGTTGTAAGTCGCCGCCTGCGGTTCCTCCAGCAACACCAGCGATTCAGGGCAACCCGCAGCCACGGCAGCCTCACGGGTGAGCTCTCTTGCGCTGGCATCGAACGATGCAGGCACCGTCAGCACGATCTGCTGGTCACGAAATGGATGCTCCGGATGACTCTGGTCCCAGACCGCCGCAACATGCTCCAGCAACCGCCGCGAGGCTTCCACTGGGGACATCTTCGGCAGATTCGACGGCGATTGCCACGGCAGGATCGGCTGGCGACGATCCACTCGACTGTGACACAACCATGACTTGGCAGCGGAAATGGTCCGCTCAGGTGACTGAGCAGACAGACTGCGAGCAGCAACACCGACTGCAAATGAGCCGTTCGGGTTCCACGGGAGTCGCCAGGCTCCCGAATCCCGCTCCGCCTCTGTGGACAGGTAGATGAATGACGGTAACTGCGGACGAGATTCGACTGTACTCGCGGCGGTGCACTGAGGAATCGGCAGCAATTCCACCGCAGGAGATTTCTGCTGCAAAGATGCAAAGGCGACGACCGTATTGGTCGTGCCAAGATCAATACCGATAACGTAGACGGCTGTCATGCGACAATGTCCGGAATTGAGTGATGTAAACGACGGCCACCAAGCGGACTTCGTGAACTGATGGAATTGACTGCGATCCCTGAGTTTTCCGTGATCCCTGAGTTTTCTGAACTGCGAGTGAACTCCGCCGTCCAGGCTGTCTGTCGCCGCCAGAGGCTGCAGAACGTGCATCCCTCGGCAGTCGCCCGAGAACGTCCTGGCAGCCCCCAACCTCGTACGCCCACGCTTCCCCGGCCAAACAACGCCACCACCAGCCAGCAACCGAACTGAGCCGCACCGCGACGCTCCATAGCCAACGCCCCTAAGTTAACAGAAAAACACACCGTCTGTCAGCCCGGGTTCTGCAGATCATCCGTCCCGCTGCCATCGGCGACACGACTCCCCATTCCCATACCC
>JBEAUF010000309.1:0-7722 GCA_041161565.1 Planctomycetota bacterium
GCCCGCACCGGCCGATTGACATCGGCCGCTCGCCACACTGCGTTTTCGTAACTCGATCCGGCCGTGGGATTTCAACTGGCAGGCGGAACTGAAACCTCCCAATTTGCCCTTGCTTACATCGTTTCGCCATCCCAGGGCGAAACTCCTGCTGAGCCGCATCCCTGCCGCGAGCGTTTCATCGATCCCCGCTGCGCCGCAAAAACGCTGGCAAACGCTCACAGCGCGGACCAGCGTTCAGCGGCTCGGCTGGAGCCTCGCCGTCCCAAGTCGTCACCCTTCTCACAGAATTTCAGAGAATACCAAGGCCATTGGGCTCCCGCCAGGCGGCTCATCGCGTTCTCACTTCTCACTTCTCACTTCCGTCTCTCCTCTCGCGCCAAGGCTCTTTACCCGCGGGCTCCCGCCCTGCGGCTCAGTGCGCTGCCGCCAGGCGGCTCATCGCGTGTCCGCCCCGCACTGTGTTTCAGCCCGGAGGGCGGCACATCAATAGCCGGCGGCGCAAGCCGCCGGAAACCTGCAGCAAATCACCTGCAGCCCAGCGGGCGGCACATCCGGTGCGGCGCCGTCAGCGCCACACCACACCGCGCACCCTGCCCACACCTGAGCGGACGGGCGGAAGCCCCCGGTTGCGACTTCCGCACCCTGGTGCGCACGGCGTCAGCATCGCGGCACCAGCACCCTTTACCCGCAGGCTGCCGCCAGGCGGCTCATTGCGTTCTCACTTCTCACTTCTCACTTCTCACTTCTCACTTCTCACTTCCGTCTCTCCTCTCTCGCCAAGGCTCTTTACCCGCGGGCTTCCGCCCTGCGGCTCAGTGCGCTTCCGCCCTGCGGCTCATCGCGTTCTCGCTTCAGACGCCCGCCAATTTGCCCCGCCCCGCTCCCGGTTCACCACCCCGGCAGCAATCTCGCGCACACCCACACCGTTACCGCCGCATCAACATCCCCGCGCACCGCCACCATAACACTTTTCGCAGCAACAGCGCTCGTTAACACAAAACACCCACTTCCACCCACTCCAAAGGAGCAATCATGATGAATTTTTCAAAAACGAGACACCTTTTCGAGCTGGCGCGGCGAAAATTCTCTTGAGTACCCTTTGCGGAATTCACAGAATCTGAACACTTCCTGTTCCGCTGCCAGTGCCTGAAAAAGGGGGTTGCCCCATGTGGGATCTGCTGATCAGCCTTGTCATCATGAGCAGCCTGACGCTCCTCCTGGCGATCGTCGGCGTGTATCTGCAGCGTCGCAAAGGCCACTGGGCTCGTCGGGTCGGGATCTTCGCGGCCGTCTCCCTGATGGGCATCTACCTTGCCTGTCTCTGGAATTCCCCGCTGCTGGTGGCGATTCTGCCATTTTCCTCCGCCGTCATTCTTGGCAACTGGCTGGCCCCCGGTGGCGGCTTTCTGGCCGGTGTGCTGCTCTCCAAACACAGCATTCATCCCCTGCGTCGCGGCTTCCTCGCCTGCCTGCTGCTCCTGCTCTGCGGCTATTCGCTGATCAGCCCGCTGCTGGGAACAGCACCGCGGTGTGCGAATGTGGAATTCGAGCGGATTCTGGAGTTTCAGACGACGGAACAGACCTGTTCGGCCGCCTGTGCCGCGGGTTTGCTCCGACTGCACGGCATCGATGCCACCGAACGTGAAATGGCAGAACTCTGCCTGACCCGCCGCGGCACACACTGGCTGGGCGTCTACCGAGGCCTGAAGCTGAAGACAGCCGGCACAGAATGGGACGTCGTCGTGGAACGCCTCACGGTCCCCCAGATCCTTGCCACCAGCACCACTCCCGGCGTGCTCTCGCTCAGCCTCCACGGCTGGGCCGCCTCGCGTTCAGAAGACACAGAACTCTCCAGCCTCGCCGGGCACTCAGTGATCCAGCTGGGCGTTTCAGAAGCAGGCCACGCCGCCGTCTTCGACCCGTCGCCGGACTTCGGCTTTGACGTCTGGACCGCAGCCGCACTCCGCGGCGTCAACTCCGCCATCCGCCTCCGCCTGGTCTCCCGCCACGGCCGCACCATCTCCGCTCCCCCAACCGCCTCCGCCGACCCGGAAACCCTCTATCAGTGGAACACAGTCTACTGGCGCAGACGCTGACACATCCCCCACGCCACCCAGCTTCCACTGGCACAGACAACCTGAAAACTCCCCATCGGGAGGGCGAAGCTGGGATGACGAAAACAACAATACCCAGAGGGTATTTGCACCCATTCCTCCTGCACGTGTTTTGTTAAGGCGAGTACTGAATTCCCTGTGTTTCTCCGTGAAACTCTGTGTACTCTGTGGTTGAAAAGGACCAGCATCCCCGCGCCGTTTCACCATCCCAGGGCGAAGCTCCTGCTGAGCCGCATTCCACCCAAGGACGTCACACAACAACCACCGCACCCGAGAAAGCCGCGGCCACCAGCCTCGGAATCCGTGTAGATTGCGCGAACGTGGCCCGCCACCTGGCATTTCATACCAAGCTGATGGACCTGGCCTTACAGGCCGCAACACAACCAAATTCGCAGCTGTCCCGACCGCGGTTCCACGTCGCACCGCCGCGTCTTCTCCTCTCTACTTTCCACCCTCTACTTTCTCGCGCAGCGCCTCACTTCTCACTTCTCACTTCTCACTTCTCACTTCTCACTTCCGCCACCCGCCACCCGCCGACGCGCGGAATCGCCATGGAACTCATGGGACCGATGCCAACTGCGACCGCCCTCGGGAGAGCCGCGGCCACCAGCCCTGGGAATCTTTAAAGATCGCGTGAACGTGCCACGTCACCTGCCGTTCATACCAGGCTGATTCACCTCGCCTTACAGGCCGCAACACAACCAAAATCGCAGCTTTCACGACCGCGATTCCACGTCGCACCGCCTCGCCTTCTCCTCTCTACTTTCCACCCTCCACGTTCTCGCGCAGCGCCTCACCGTGCCAATGCGTACGAGCATGTCTGTCCCCCCGTAACGGCACGCATCCGCGCTGCCACTGCTTCGCACCACGAAGCACCGCGGTTTCCTGTCACCCCTCTGTCGTTCGCTGGTAACGGTGACAACTTCTGTTGAGGATTTGTGTGGCTGGCCGGGACAACTTGTGTCAACACTGGTGAGTACCAGCAGTCGGGGGGGCTGACGCAGGGCTTCGACTGTTGTTTCTGATCCAGCTAATCAGGTACAACGGCATCAAGGAGGGTGCTCAGGGCAGTCGATGCCCGCCTTGCATCGCTCTGCAGTTTCGTGCCTGCCGCGGTCATGAGTGGTATCAGCCAGAGCAGCGTGTAAATCAACAGGTAGCGCAACTCAGGAGTGGATTTCGGCAGCTGAGCGACGCGGTTCCAGATATTCATCATCTGCATGGAGCTGGTACCAGTTGCATGGCCTTTCGAGGCAGGTGCCAGCCGAAACAGCTCCCACAGCTGCCGTTCAGAGAGCTGTTGCAGCGTGGCGGGTGTGTCCGGGAACTTTTTGTGAAAGATCAGCGATGCAGAGGCGTCGCGGTACGTGGACGGCGCCCACAGCACAACGAATCCAGCCAGAATAACCGCAGCGTGAACAGGACTGCCCTCGGGCACAAACAGCAAAAAAATCAAGCCGGCGAATGTACACAGAGTCAGTGCGGTCTGTGCCAGTGCGGAATGACGGGCAAACAGAGTCCAGCAGATGCGGCCGCCGTCCAGAGGCCAGACTGGCAGCAGATTCAGCAGGTTGATGGCGACCAGCCAAATGGCAGCCAATCGCAGCATGGCCAGCGGGTACCGGGTATCGATCCAGTAAATCGCGCAACCCAGCATCAATCCAGGCGCAGGACCGCTCAGAAGCATAATCAGTCTGTCGGCCGGCGTTTCCCCGTCCTTGCTTCCAGTGACTGCACCTGCGAAGAATGGGATGAAAAACATTCTCAGGTTTGTATATCCGAGCAGATACATCGCGATGAAATGACCGGCTTCGTGCAGCACGATGACCAGCACCAGAATGGTCGGTGTAAGATCCGGAAGTGACAGCGCCGCGACGGCGATCCAGACAGACAACGAAATGGCAAAGGTCAGCCACCTGCGAATTCGCGACGCGGCGATTGGAGCGGCAGTCGGACCCGCGCCGTCGAACTGCAGCGGGAAGACGTCATCGGCCGGCACAAACAGCAGATCCTCGGTCACTTCATCTGAATTCCGCGTATGGAATGAGGCCTCCGCTGCAGCTAATTCAACCGCCTTCAATGACGCAGCCGCGCGAGCGTTTCTGGATGATCTGCGGATAACCACGAAGCTGTATGCAAGCCCGGCGAAGAGCACCAGCAGGGCAAGCGTCGGGTTCGTGGTGCCAGCCAGGGTGCTGACTATCAGCAGCAGCGTAAACGCCAGGACAACCCACTTCACCACCCGCAGCACTCGCCGCAGGGAAAATTGGTCTGCCGCAGGAACAGTCGCTGCGGATTGGTGCCGCCTGATCTCAGGTTTTTTCCCCGCAAGGTAGTTTCTGGTGCACTGCAACGCCTCTAAAAACAGCATCCGCTCGGCCAACCGTGATTCGGAAGCAACCGTGGTCGTGGGAACATTTTCCATTTGATTTCCGCTTCGCTGCGACCTCGGCACGAACAGACACCCCCCGGTCGAATTCACCTTTTGACAAAGGATCCGACAGCAGCCATTGTACGGAAGTGCACAGAACGAAGCAGCCGAGAATCGGGCAGCCACCGAACGGCCGTCCGCATCGCTTCAGACTCCGCCGTCACAAGACATGCAGTGGATATCAATCCCCCCCGCACGCGTTGTCCTCCCGCGACCGCAACTGCTGTTTCACCGCTTGCCAGAAAAAAACGTCAAAGCGTTTGCACACCGAGCCCAATCGCCCTGAATTGCTGGTATCCGGAACCCGCGGGCGGGCGAGGCTCCTGCCGAGCCGCTGAACGCTGGTCCGCGTTGTGAGCGTTTGCCAGCGTTTTTGCGGCGCAGCGGGGATCGAAGAAACGCTCGCGGCAGGGTTGCGGCTCAGCAGGAGCTTCGCCCTCCCGACACTGCGTCTTGCCAGAAAGCCAATGCCATTGGGCTTCCGCCCACTGGTCTTGAAGTTCTCTCAATCGCCCGGTAACAGCGTGCGTTTGCGCTGCCAGCGTCGCAGCAGGAGCGAACCAGGGCCGTTACCGGCTGATTGACAACGGCCGTGCGTCAATTGGCGTTTTCCTGCGGCCAGATCGGGCCGAAGGATGCAAACGGCAGACTGACTCGACGTCCTTCCAGCCTGCCCCATTTTACACCGTTTCACCGTTCCGGCTTCACTTCCGCATCAGGGCAGCGCTGACAACCGGGAGCATGGCTTCTGTCAGTTTCGCATGGCCGGTCGGGTTGGGGTGACACTGATCGGTGGTCCATGTTCCGATGTCGGTGCCGCCGGCGGCTGCTGTGTTCCAGATCTGATAGTGATCAACAAGTGGCAGTGTGAGTTCGTCGGCGACGCGGCGAGTTCGTTCCATGTAAACACTGAGCCGTTGATTCGGATGCTCGCCGACACCATTCAGGCTGGCTGTTCGACCCCAGGCCGGTTCGGTCATTAAGACCGTCTGTATTCCGCAGCGATTGAATTCCCCGACGATCTGCCGCAGACAGCGATCAAAATCGTCAGCACTGATACGGCTTTCCCTGTGGCCCTGGTCCACATAGCTGTCGTTTGTGCCATACATGACCGTGACCAGCACTGGTTCCAGTGTGAGCACATCCCGGGACAGACGCTGCAGGGCCTGGTCGGTACGTTCTCCGCCAATGCCGCGATTGATGACTTCGTAATTCAGCCCCTGCTGCTGCAGCATTCGCTGGAGCAGGGCGGCGAAGGTTTCTTCAGCAGCAACGCCCGGACGTACACCCTTCGTAATCGAATCTCCCAGTACCACGATTCGCGGTCTGGAAGCAGGTGTCAGACTGCGGCTGGGTTCCTTCCAGCGGACGCGGGCGGCGAAGACGCTGCCATTTGCTCCACGCGGATGCGGCGTGTCCGCCATTAAATACTCCGCGTCTGTGACCCACGATTCATTCGCCGTGATTGCTGACGCTCCGAAATTGCCCAGCATCACCCCGCGTTCCGGCATCAGCACGCGTTCGGTGGATCGCAGCACTGTCTGTGTGGCAGGGTCGACCTGCGCGATCAGCAGGGGAGCCCGATTGCGGGGGATGTGGTCATTGTTCAGACCCCGTCGCGTGTAACACAGGAACAGGCCGCTGTCGTGCACCAGCCAGTGCTGCTGGGTGTTGTAGCTGCCGAGATCACTGCCGTCGTCAAACTTCCATGGGCGTGGTTCTGAAAACTGCAGACCATCGTCGCTGACGGCGACAAAGCCACCGGCATCGTTTCGCAGTGTCAGAAAGTAACGGCCCTGAAAGCACGCCAGCGACGGCTCCACGAGGCCCCGGCCACCCTGCTTTGCGAGGACACCACCTGCGCTCACCAGTCGCAGTTTCTGACCGTCAAAGCGGCAGCGATAAACAGCCGATGAATAGTCTTCTCCCGACGGGCCGCGGATGTACAGCGGCAGCAGCAGATCACCGTCAGGACGGACCAGCCACTGCACGCAGCCCGCAGCCGCCAGATAGTGCTGACCCGATTCGTCGGGCAGTTCCAGCATTTGCCAGGGTGTCCACGTATCCTGCTGCGGATCCCATGCGGCCCAGGCACACTGGTGAGAACGTGGCTGGTCCAGCAGCTGTTCGCCGGATTGGCTGTAACGCAGCTTTGTGCCGATGGCCAGCAGTCGACCGGTTGGGGCGTGCCAGGCAGGCGTGACATCACAGACAGCAATTGTTTCGCCGTTCTCTGTTCGCCAGTCCAGCGCCGCAGGCAGCTGTGGAGTTGTCCAGGTGCGGCCAAGGTCGTCTGAACGCATGACGTACAGACCTGAATAATGATCCGATGCCCGCAGGTGTTTCTGAAGTGTGCAGATCAGCCGCGGAGGATCATCTGGCAGCACGCCCGGGACCGCCGCAATCCGCGGGTGAAACCAGCAGAAGTCCGGACTGAGCTGCTGGTGGATCGTCTGCAGCTCGGTTTCAAAGCCGATGATCGGCGGAGCAACCTGGGCGCAGATCCGAGGAGCCTGCAGAATCAGCAGCAGACAGGCGAGAGTTGCTGACGAACGTGACATGGGAGAATTCCTGAGATTACTCCGCTTTTGGTTCTTCAGCCTTCGGCTGTTCGGCGTTTGGCTGTTCGGCCGCGTCCGGAGCACCTGCTGCCGGGGCTGACTGCGGAGCATCCGCGGCCGGAGGACCGCCGCCGGCGGGAGGACCACCGGCACCCGGAGGTCCACCGCCGCCCGGTCCGCCGGCAGCGGGTGCGGCGGGAGCTTCCGGCAGTTCGCCTTCGAGTTCAAATACGATGTTGTTCTGTTTGGGATCGGACGTGACTTCGATGGTCAGCGGGGTGCTTTTGAGGTCGACATAGGCGGAGGGGACGAGCGGTCGCGGGGGGAAGCCGGGGGCCATGCTGCTGATGACGACTTTGTGCGTGCCTTCACTGGCACCGGGAGCACCGTTGGTTTCGAGACTGAACCGGCCTTCGGCATCGAGGAATCCGAGTGCGGCGTCGAAGTTATCGCCGACTCGCTGCGTCATCACGGAACCGGTGGTGACTGGTTTTCCCTGAAACAGCACCTGGCCGGTGAACGGATACTTCTTTGGCGTTCCCTGCAGTTCGCCCTGCAGCAGCCAGACGCCGCCGCCGATGCCGCCGCAGACGAGCAGGATCACGAAGACTCGCAC
>JBEAUF010000341.1:0-21056 GCA_041161565.1 Planctomycetota bacterium
CCCCCAGACCACCCCATCCTCCGCAGTCGTGCCAGATTTTCCGCATTCAGTTGCAACACACGGTTGAAATCATCAAACTTCGTTGGAATGTGCTTGACATAGCATTCAATCAATGTTCGTGGTTCATTCGTTCGTTTCCTGCGTGAGCGAGCGGTTTCCATCCTGGCCCGCGGGAAGTCGGGCAATGTTCGCGGTGTTCCTCCGGAAGTTCTGTCGACGAGTTTCCTGCATTCATTTCGCGAACACTCTTTCAGGGTTCTGGCGGTTTCACCGTCAGAACCCTTTTTTCTGCCCTGGCCATGTTTTCACGTCTGCCGTCAGATACAATTTCCGGAACGCCAGGCAAACAGATCGCAGCCACTTCCCACAATTCCGGTCAGGCCCCGCCCATGACTGACGCATCCCGACTCTCCTTCCCTGCAATCTTCGCCCTCGTCTTCGCAGCGAACTCGGTCTGCCCGGAAGCCTTTGGCCAGAAGCCAACGGCGGTTGACTTCCAGCGACAAATCCGGCCAATCCTCTCCAATCACTGCCTCCCATGTCATGGTGCCGACGAAACATCCCGCGAAGCTGATTTGCGACTGGACCTGCGTGAAGACGCCATTCGCTCGGCCATCATTCCTGGCAACGCCTCCGACAGTCCACTCTTCCACCGCATTACTTCTCCCGACCCCGACGTCGTAATGCCTCCACCCGCTTCCGGAAAACCACTCACAGCCGACCAGATCAGGTTACTGCAGGATTGGATCAGCAGCGGTGCCGAATATCAGCAGCACTGGGCGTTTGCACCGATCCAGCAGCCGCAGCTCCCTGCGGAACAGTCAAATGACTGGTGTCGCAATCCAATTGACGGATTTATTCTTCAGCGATTGAAACAGGCTGGGCTGGAGCCATCCCCGGAGGCCGACCGCGGAGTGCTCATTCGCCGTCTCTACCAGGATCTGCTTGGAATACTCCCGTCCCCCGAAGAGACCGCAAACTTCCTCGCCGACTCGGCACCGGACGCCTGGGAACAACTGGTCGACCGGGTTCTCCGCAACCCACACTACGGCGAACGCTGGGGCCGGCACTGGCTCGATCAGGCCCGCTACGCAGACTCCAACGGATACACCATCGACGGCCCGCGCGTGATGTGGCCTTATCGCGATTGGGTCATCGCCGCCCTGAACAACGACCTGCCCTTCGACCAGTTTACCGTTGAACAGCTTGCTGGTGATCTTCTCGAAACCCCCACGCTGGCTCAGCGTGTCGCCACCGGATTCCACCGCAACACAATGATCAATGAGGAAGGCGGTGTGAAGCCGGACCAGTTCCGCAATGAAGCACTCATCGACCGTGTGAACACCACCGGCGCAGTCTGGCTGGGACTCACTGTCGGCTGTGCTCAATGCCATTCCCACAAATACGACCCCCTCAGCCACACCGAATACTACCGGCTCTACGCATTCTTCAATGCGGCCGCTGACGCCAACAGTATCGGGGAGACCGTGGAAGTTCGCGAACAGGAACTGCTCGGCTGGACCCACGAACAGCAGCAGCAAATCACAGAACTTCAGCAGCTCCGCCGTCTCCGCCAGGAACTCGAAAAATCCACCAAAGCCGGAGACTCACTGCCAGGCCTCGCATGGAACTGGCAAAGTGCTCCCGTAGCTGCCGTGGGTGCCTCCGGCAGCAGTATTCTCAAAATCCAGCCCGACGGATCACTGCTCGCCAAAACCCACGCCGCTGCCACGGATACCTTCACCGTCAAACTGCAACTGCCCCCCGGGCCCGATGGACCAGTCAAAGTCACCGCCGTCCGACTGCGCACGCTCACATCCACCGAACTCCCCGCTATGGGGCCCGGCACTGCGTCAAACGGCAACTTCGTGCTCACCGAAGTGCTCCTGCGTTCCGGCCCCTCCGATTATCCATTCGCCGCAGCATGGGCCGACCACAGTCAGCCGCAGTACCCGATTGAACAGGCAATTGACGGCAAGGCCGATACCGGCTGGGCAATCAACACGGATGCCGGGCAGCGTGCCCGCGGCATCCAAATGAACGCTCCGCACACCGCCATACTCGCACTCCCCCAACCCGTAACCGCCGAAGATGGTTTCGTGACAATCGTGCTGAAGCATGACCTCAACAAAAACTATCTGCTCGGCCACTTCGCAATCGACATCTCCACAGCCGGCGTCTTCAGACAGGATCCGTCCGGCAATCTCAGTGACCGTCTGCAGGCAACATCGGCCCGCATCTCCGAACTGGAAGGTCTGCTCCCGGGCAAAGGCAATCCCGTAAAGCAGATGGTGATGAAGGACCTGCCCGCTCCCCCCGAAACGTTCCTGCTTGCACGCGGCGATTTCCTGAACCCCGACCGCGATCTCGGACCACTGCAGCCCGGCGTTCCCGCGGCGATTGATCCCACCGCCGCCTCCCAAACATTTACTTCCCGCCTCGACCTCGCTCGCTGGCTGGTATCCCCCGCCAATCCGCTGACTCCACGAGTACTTGTTAATCGCATCTGGGCGCGATATTTCGGTCGCGGAATCGTGGAAACGGAAAACGATTTCGGGTTCCAGGGCACTGCACCCACCCATCCGGAGCTGCTCGACTGGCTCGCCGCCGATCTCATCGAAAACCGCTGGTCCTTGAAACACCTGCATCGCCGCATCGTGACTTCCGCCCTCTATCGTCAAACCTCCGCACTTGTCAACGAGCAGGCCATCCGCGACGACCCCAATAACTATCTGCTGGCCCGCCAGGCGCGATTTCGCGTGGAAGCCGAGATTGTCCGCGATCAGGCACTCACCGCCAGCGGACTGCTCAATCGCCGTATCGGTGGGCCAGGGGTGCATCTGCCGCAGCCGGACGGCATTTACGACTTCACCCAGAACAAGAAGAACTGGCCAGTTGCCGAGGGGCCCGACCGGTGGCGGCGTACCATGTATGTGATGTTCTATCGCAGCGCTCCATATCCGCTGCTCACCACCTTCGATGCCCCCGACTTCAGTACCGTCTGCACACGACGCGTGCGTTCCAATACTCCCCTGCAGTCGCTCACAGCCGCCAATGACACCGTCTTCACCGAACTGGCCGAGGGTACCGCTCGCCGCATTCTCTCAAAGCTGCCCGAAGCCTCAGACACTCAGCGTCTGGAACTGCTCTTCCAGTTGTGCTTCTGCCGCTCGCCGTCTTCCGAAGAACAACACGTACTCTTGAATTTTCTCAGCCGCGAACTGGCTCGCTTCCACTCCAGTCCCGAAGCAGCGCGGGCCTTCATCAGACAACCACTCGACTCCACATCCCCTGAACTGCTCGCCACCTGGACCAGCATCGCTCGAGCAGTCATGAACACAGATGAGTTTGTCACGAGGAATTGAGTTCCCATGAACCGCCAGGATAATCTTGCCCTGCTTCGTGAATTCGTGCAGAACCTGAGTCTTCAGCGACACATGTTTGCCGTGGAGGCCGGTGTGGCCGCGTACGCTCGCAAATGGGGCGAAGACGTCGATTTGTGGGCCGCTGTGGGGCTCCTGCATGACTTCGACTACGAACGCTGGCCAAATCCTCCGGACCACCCTCTGCAGGGCTCCCGCATTCTGCGCGAGAAGGGCTACCCGGAAGAGCTGATCTACGCCATTCTCTCCCACGCCGACTATCTGCAGGCCGACTACCCCCGGAAGTCTCGCCTCGACAAAACTCTCTATGCCTGTGATGAGCTCTGCGGATTCCTCGTTGCCTGCGCACTCATGCGGCCTGAACGGCTGGCAGGAATGACGGCGAAGAGTGTTCGCAAAAAGATGAAACAGGCATCATTCGCAGCAGCGGTCAGTCGGGATGACATTCTTCGCGGTGCGGCGGATCTGGGCGTTGATCTGGACGAACACATCAACTTCCTGATTTCCGCCCTGCAGCCGCTCGCCGCAGACCTCGATTTGTTGCCCACAACCTCTGACGGCGGCGGCACAGGTATCAGCGAATCCTGAAACAGATCGAGACCAGCGAAACGGGGTCGGGCATGTCGCGGCTGAGAGTCGTATTTGCGATTGGCGGAATGCACGGCGGCGGCTCCGAACGGCAGCTCGTACAGCTGCTGCGGCATCTGGATCGATCAGCTTTTGAGCCCTTTCTGTATCTGGCTCATCGCACCGGTCCGCTGCTCAGTCAAGTCCCCGCCGATGTACCAATCCACGTGAGTGACGAGCGGATTCGGCAGCCGCGGCTGTATGTCCCCGGTCGAGTGCATGCATTGCGAGTGCGTGACTATGCAGCTCTGCTGCTGCAGCTCCGGGCGGACGTCAGCTATGACCGCACATTCCTGATGACGCTGATCACGGCTGCTGGAGCACAGCGTGCCGGTGTCCCCAACGTATCAACGGTGGTCACCAACCCGGAAACCGGCTTTGCGCCCGTCGCCGGGCGATTTCAATGGTTCAAACGCCGGATTCTGCACCGCCTCTATAACAGATCCAACCAGGTACTCGCGGTGTCCCACGGCGTTCGGGAAGCAGCCATTCGCTTCTATCGCATCGACCCCGACCGCATTCGCACGCACTACAATGGGATTGATGTGGAGCAGATCACGGCAGCCGCCGCGAAGGGTGTGGAAGACTCATGGTGGCTGCGGGGTCCGGAAGTCCCGGGAAAGAGGCTGTTGCGAATCGTGGCAGCCGGTCGTTTAAATCATGAAAAAGGCTTCCACCTGCTGGTCGACGCTGCTGCACAACTCAGTGCTCGCAGGCCGGACTGCGAACTGCGTGTCGCACTCCTGGGCGAGGGCGAGCATCGAGAGCGGCTGCAGGCAGGAATCGACAAAGCGGGACTGGGTGCACAAATCCGTATGCCCGGCTTCCAGCCACAGTCCGCGGCCTGGTTCTCCACCGCCGACGTCTACGTCCTGCCATCGCTGGTTGAGGGCATGCCAAATGTGCTCCTTGAAGCGCTCGCCTGCAATACCCCCGTAATTGCTGCCGACTGCCCGTCCGGTCCCGCCGAAGTGCTGGAAAACGGTCGTCTGGGGTTGCTGGTGCCTGTGGGCGATGCTGCCGCAATCGCCGGTGCCCTCGAGCAAATGCTGGATTTTCCCGACCGGGCAGCGGAGCGGGCGCGGGCGGGGAGATTGGCGATTGAGGAACGCTGGACCATCCAGGGGGCCACGCGGCGGCTGGAGGAAATCCTGCAGACGGCGGCTCGCCAACCTCGGAAGCTTCCCTGATCAAACCCATTTTTTCCGATTTCCGGTAGTGCCTGAACAGGAATGTCCGGGTTGCAACGGGGATTCTCAGGGAATTTGCGGGTCGATTTGGTATTCTGACGGCATCGAACGCTGTGTTTTTGGATGAACTCTCACGGAGCAGCAGATGATTATTCGCAAGGAATACAAATTCTACGCGGCTCACCGCAACGAAACACTGCGGGACAAATGCAGCAATCTCCACGGTCATCGCTACGGTGTACACTGCCTGTTTGAAGTGGAGCGTGACGGAGAGATCAGCACACTGTTTGGCACCTTCGACGATCTGGTAGAGCCATGGCTGAGGGAACACTACGACCACGGACTGCTCATCAATCGCCACGATCCCCTCTATGAAACTCTCCAGGAACACTGCCGTCGCACGGGCGAGCAGTTGAAAATGAAAGTGTTCGACGGTCCCACCAGCGTAGAGAATCTGGCCTGGATGCTGTTTTCAGAAATCACGGAAATGGGCTTTCGGCTCGCCCAGCTGGAAATTCGGGAAACCGATACCGCCACCATCCTCTACACCCGCGAAGACTGGATTCGCGATAATCGCGAGCTGGCAGTTCTGCGGAATGCAGAGTCACGAACTTAACAGGCTTTCGACTGTCCGGGCGTTCCCTGCATCTATAATCCTCCACAGCACCAAATCTCCACAACACCCGGCCTGCAAAAAGTGTGGTTCATGAGCATCGCACGAGCATCCCTGGCGGCAATTCCAGTCAGACGCAACGCAGTCACTGCGTTACTCGCGTCCGCCGCCACGCTGGTGCTGGTGGGAGCCGTGTGGCTCTGGACGCGTGGTTCGACGGCTTCCACGGCAGCTCTGCCCCCCGTACCCGCTCCCCCGAATTCGGCAGCCGACCGAGTTGCCGTGCACGCTCTCGGAAGACTTGAACCCGCCAGCCGAATCCTTGAATTATCACCGGAATCGGGAAATGAGGGCGCTACGATTCGGGAATTGCTGGTCGAGGAAGGACAGGACGTCGAAGCTGGTGCTGTGCTGGCCATCCTGGACAATTACGTGCGACGCGAAGCCAGTGTCGCCGAAGCCCGCGCAGCACTCAATGCCGCCGAAGCCAAACTCGCTCAGGTCAGGGCTGGTGCCAAGTCAGGCGACATCACTGCTCAGGAAGCCAGCCTGGCACTCACCCGACAGCAGGCCACTGTAGCCCGCAGGGAGCTCGATCGTGCCAAAGAGCTGCATCAAAGAAAGGCGCTGTCCATCGAAGATCTGGACACCAGGCAATGGGAACTCGATCGCCTCCTCATTGAACAGCAGCGCGCCGCCGGACTGCTGGACAGTCTTCGCGAAATTCGTGAAACCGACGTGCAGGCTGCCGTAGCCGAAGTCGCCCGCGCTCAGGCCGTCCTTGCTTCCGCTGAAACTCTGCTCGCCTCCTCCCGCATTCAGGCCCCCGTGGCCGGCCGCATTCTTCGCATTCACGTTCGTCCCGGTGAACGACTCGGCAATGACGGAGTACTCGAACTTGGCGATGTCAGACAAATGCAGGCTGTGGCGGAAGTCTTTGAAGCCGACGTGAGTCTGCTGCGGACCGGACTGAACGCAGAAGTCGTCGTCGACGGATCCGGTATCCGACTGCAGGGCAAAGTCGTCGAGATTGGCCATCTCGTGGCCCGCAAGATTGTACTGACAAATGATCCTGTCAGTGACACCGATGCCCGCGTTGTGGAAGTCCGCGTAGCGCTGGATGCACAATCTTCGACCCAGGTCGCTCGACTGTCCAATTCCCGCGTGGAAGTGACGATTCAGCTTGACTTCCAAACTAACCAACAGCCCACAGATGGACTGACGGTTCGCTGATCCTGAAGCGGCTGCCGTCCATCAACGTCTTCCCGGTGGACCTCCGGCAGGTCGCTGAGGTGCGGGACAACAGTCGACGGGGCAAACATCGTGATTCGGACCGAACAGGCCGACGCATTCTTTTTCGGTTCCCTGCAGACGTTCCTGAATCAGTTTGCGAATCATGCCCACGAACTGCGGATGGCTGCCCGGCGTCCGGGCCCTGCTCATGTGAACGCCTGTTTCATCGCACAGGTGCTTTGCGGCATCGTCAAGGTCGTAGAGCACTTCCATGTGATCGGAAAGGAAACCTACGGGAGAAATCACGAGGCTGCGGCGACCGTTGCCGTGCAGTTCGCGGATGAAGTCGAGGATGTCTGGTTCGAGCCACGGGTCTTCCGGACGACCGCTGCGGCTTTGATACACAAGTTTCCAGCGTGAGGGGTCAAGGTTCAGACGTTCAGCAGTCAGCCGGCAGGATTCCGTAAGCTGTTTCACGTAGTCCGACGTGTTGGCCATCCCCATGGGAATGCTGTGGGCCGTAAAGGCCACAAAGGGCTCCTCACCGGAGGCTGCTGCCGCTTCACTAACGGCTGCGCCTACGGCCTCGGATACCACGTCGATGAAGTCCGGATGGTTGTAGAACACCCGAATCTTGTGCACTTCCATACCTGCGAGGGCCGGGTCAGCGATGGCTGTTGCAATGTTCTCCCGATACTGGCGGCATCCGGAGTAGCAGCTGAAACCTGAGGTAACGTAGCACAGCACCCGACGCACACCGGCTTCGTGCATTTGTCGCATGACGTCCGGGAGCAGAGGGTGCCAGTTGCGATTGCCCCAGTAAATGGGCAGGCTGACCTGGTGCTGATCGAGCTCAGTGCGGAGTGCCTGGATGAGTTCGCGGCACTGCTGGTTGATGGGACTCACCCCATCGAAATGGTAGTAGTGCTCTGCAACTTCCAGCAGTCTTTCGCGGGGAACCGGCTTGCCGCGAAGGACATTTTCAAGGAAAGGGATCACATCCTCGCGTTTCTCCGGGCCACCGAAGGAAAGGACGAGGATTGCATCGTAGGGACAGCCGTTGGACATCGGAAGAGAGCCTGTGGAAACGAAGGAGTTCAGCGGGAAGGATGCTGGATGGGTTGTAGTGCGGCCCGGTGTTTTGTCCGCGGTGCCGGCGCGGTTATTCCCCGCGTTCAATGCAGTACAGGTGGGTATCGGTGCGAAGATAGATGGATTTGTCGACGAAGGCGGGGGTGGCGAGCGTGCGGCCTTCAAGGGTATTAACGGCCACCTGCTCGAATGTGGTGCCGGGCTTCAGGATTGTTGTCCGGCCGTTTTCATCGAGAAACCACAGGAGACCGTCGGCAAAGGTAGGAGAAGCCGAAAAATTGCCTCCAAGGCGTTCCTGCCAGTGCTGGGTGCCGGTTGCCGCATCCAGACAGGTGGCTATGCCATTGTCGCTGACGAGGTAGATTTCACTGCCCACGACAATCGGTGAGGGATTGAGCGGGGCGGCTTTTTTGAGGTTCCATGCGAGGTGCGTTTCGGTGACATCGTCCCTGGCCGCGGCCGTGCGAACCGCAAAAAACTCGGGACGATCATACCCAGAGCTGATGAAGACCAGTCCGTTCGCTAGCACGGGACGGGGGACATTTGAATAGCCGTCGTAGCGGAACCACCAATTCTCAGAACCATCGGCGGGGTTGTAGGAAACAAGGCTGTCACTGCCGCAGCTGAGCAGCTGCAGGCGGCCATCAATCTCAGCAAGCAGCGGAGTACTGTAGGCCATGGGAACATTCGACTTGCCGGTACGCCGGTCTTCGCTGATGTGGTGACGATCGGTTTTCCAGCGGACTTTTCCGGTGGATTTATCGAGTGCCACCACGAACTGCACGTCGGAACCGTCGCAGTTGAAGATGAGTAAATCCTGGAACAGCACGGGAGAACCGCCGGGACCGTGCCGGTGATTGTGTGTCAGCTCGCGGTTGGTCCAGATCAGTTCGCCTGAGGTGTTCAGGCAGGCCGTACCGTGGGCACCGAAGTGTACGTAT
The DNA here is from genome assembly GCA_041161565.1 of Planctomycetota bacterium. Lineage (GTDB taxonomy): Bacteria > Planctomycetota > Planctomycetia > Planctomycetales > Planctomycetaceae > SXXK01. The sequence continues at coordinate 9,080 of JBEAUF010000341.1, forward strand.
ACCCGATCACCCTCAAGAATCGGCGTGGGAGACGCATGGCTGTTCTTACTGTGGATCGGACCGGGATCTTCCAGCTCAAAGACCACAACATCGTGAAGCTGCTGACCCGAAGTGCGGTCGAACGCCAGAACGTGCAGGGATTTTCCGCCATCCACTGCGGATGTGAGCCAGATCTTTCCGTCCAGCAGTGCGGGAGATGACCAGCCGCTGCCGGATACGGGAACTTTCCAGCGAATATTTTCTGATTCGTTCCAGCTGACGGGGAGACCAGTGGCCGTGGAATGCCCCTGTCCATCAGGCCCTCGAAATTGTGGCCAGTCGGAGCCGCGGGTTGCTCCCGAGGAGAGCACGAGCAGAACAGGGAGCAGAATCCAGACGGACCGTGGGCAGCAAAACTGCATGATTGTTGTCCTTTTGAAACAGCGACCGTTGCGGAAAAGGAATCCTCCGGCGATTTCTGTTGAAAAGCAAGGGAAACCGATCGGAAAAAGAAATCTGCATTTGCTCGTTTCAGGCCCTGCAATAAAATTTGAGAGCCGCGAGGACGCCCCGCGGTGCCCTGTCGCTTTCTCTGGTTGCGGCCCCCGACTGCCGCTGTACCCCGCAAGCTCACCTCCCATGACGATCACGTACGTTCGCCCAGATGCCGCCGACATGATGCTGCGGGTGTTTCAGCGAACCGTGCATCCGGAACTTTTGGATATCGTCGGTGAAACACGCCTCAATGCTGGCAGCGTCACGGCAACTCTCAGAATCTGCACCGATGGACATTCCATCGAAGTCCGACACGGCAGAGCAGCCATCACTGAACTGGCCGTTAGTCGACTGACACCCACTCCGCGTCAGTGCTGCGCCGTCGAACGTCGACTGATCGGCTATCGAACGCACACCGTCGCTTCCGGACGGTTGCAGTACAACTGCAGCTACCAACTGGAGACAGTCGCGCCCGATGTGTTCCTGCAACTGCATCGGGAACTGGAAGTTGATGCTCGCAAGTCCACCCTGTCAATCTCGCTGCCCGGCGCCCAAAAAACCAGCCCACGCTGCCTCAGCTTCCTCAGCTGCGATCTGCTCCGCAACGGAATTGTCGTGCACTCCTACCACACATTCCCCGGAAACGGCGCCATCCTCAGAATCCAAAGCCTCTTTGAACTGGTGCCAACTGCGGCCCGAAAAGAAGCCGGCCCGGGTTGACCGGGCCGACGGATCTGCTGTTAAACACATGTTGAGCCTGCGTCAGGCCCCGGATTCAGCGATAATCGATTTCGATATCGCCGTCGCGTTCAAACTCAATCTCCACGCCACGGAAACGACGGAAACCACGGTACCCACCGTAGTAATACACCGGTGCAGGAGCAACCATCGGACCGTAGTACACCGGAGCCGGTGCTACCGCAACCGGATGAACGACCACCGGTGAAGGATAGTGCAGCACCGGAGCAGGGTAGTGAACGACCGGTGGTGCGTAGACCACGGGCGCGGAATACATCGGAACGTAATACCCAGCCGGAGCGTAAACAACGCCAGGATGGTACAGGCGGAAGTGGTCACCGGCGTCCGCCGTGCCACAGGCCGCAGCCAGCGCACAGGCCGCGACAAGGATCTGACGCAACATGGGGATCTCCTGAAAATGGTGTTGCCGGACGGCAACTGCCTGAAAACAAACTCACACAGCAGGAATTTTCCGCGGACACTCCATGACCGCCGAAAGCTGCGCGAACTGCCGGAATTCTAGAAACCCCCTGAACGATGGGAAGTAAGCAGACTGGGAAGAATGCGAATCACAGAGATTTTGTCTCTTTCGGGGAATTCAGGGCCGCTGCATCGCCAGCAACGCCACCGCAAGGTTCAGGCTGTTGAACAAAAAGTGCACGATCACCACCGTCACATAACTCTGACGCCGCTCGTACGCATACCCAAGAGCAAATGCCAGAGGCAGCAGTGCCAGTCCATCCGGGAAACCGTGCAGCAGCGAGAATGTCACGGAGGACACGATCAGCCCCGCACGCCGGAAAGCAGACTGCAGCATTCCCCCCAGCAGCACCACCCGAAACTGCAGCTCCTCTGCCAGCGGTGCCATCACAATCCCGAGAAAAATCACCATCGCCAGCAGCGATCCGCCAGCCCCGCCGGTGATCATCTCCAACAGCGGATTGCTCGGAGCATCCTCTCCCGTCACAGCCTTGATGCCAACTGCCAGCAGAATTCGCAGCAGCATCGTCGGGACATAGGCTGCCAGCATCACCTCCACGGCATACATCAGCTCTGCAGAAATGGAAAAACGAGGAACCTCGGAAGTGGCTGGCAACGAAGACGCCGGAATATCAGTTTCCCCCTCCATTTGCGGCTCCTCGAACACCTCCCCAGGCGTTCTGCCGACTCCGGGATCAAGGTCAGGCCACGCAGGCTGGGACGCGAACATTTGCGGGGAAGCACGGACCGCAGCTGGCCTGGAAACCGGCATGCGGCCATTCAGCGTCGCCGTCAGCACCACGATTGCCATGGGAATGCAAATCACAAGGTTCATGAACAGGCTGGCCAGCAGCAGCTTCCACGCGCGACTGCGGGATTCTTCATCAAGCTCCGCAGGAGCATCGGATTCAGCCCCCGCTGTGGCCGTGTCCGCAGCCCCGCCACCGGGTGGTATGGAGTCGGCGGGGGCGAAAGAGGCGGACCAGACAGCGAGCATCTGCAGGCAGGTCACTGCGACTGTAATCACTGTCAGCAGACCGGGAATACGAGGCAGGCCGCGTTCCGCACTCGGAAGCGGATGCTCCCGCCGCAGAATGATCACCGACCACTTGATGCCGATTGCCAGACTCAGGCCAGTGACCAGCAGCAGCAGCAGCAGCGACAGGGCCTGACTGGCCGTTACTTCAACATTCTCAACCGCTGGACCGGCTGCCGGCTGCTGCATCAACAGCAGCAGTACTGAGTTCAGAGCTTCAACAGACATTTGTTTGCCGGGCTTCAAATGCAGATGGACGGGAAAACAGAAGCAGTCACAGTTTTCGCTTCGGGGAGACTCGACCACAGCCGCCGTGCTCAATAGCATTCCGCGGCCCATGGAACTTCAGGAGCATACGCAGTGGCCTCTATTCTCGACGAAATTGTTGCCCGAAAAAAGCGAGAAATCACAGCTGCGCGGCAGCAGGTGCCGTTTGAACAGCTGGAAGAAGCCCTCCCAGCGGCACCTCCCCCGCGAGGATTCCTGCGTGCGCTCAGATCTCACACCCCTCCCGCACTCATCGCCGAAGTCAAGAAAGCCTCGCCCTCAGCCGGGCTGATTCGGGCTGATTTCGATCCTGCAGCAATCGCCGCCGACTATGAAGCTGCCGGTGCCGCCTGCCTCAGCGTCCTCACCGATGAACACTACTTCCAGGGCAGCCTCAAAGCCCTGCAACTTGCTCGCTCAGCCGTCCAAATCCCGGTGATGCGAAAGGAATTCATCGTCGACCGCTACCAGATCGCTGAAGCCCGTGCTGCAGGTGCAGACTGCATCCTGCTCATCGCCGAATGCCTCGACGACACCCAGCTCCACGACCTCCACGACTACGCTCAGCAACTCGGCATGGATGTACTCATCGAACTGCATGACGCACACAACCTCCAGCGCGTGCTGAACACCGGTGCAAAGCTCGTCGGAGTCAATAACCGCGACCTGCGGACTTTCGTCACCTCGCTCGAACACACCTTCACACTGCAGCGTCAAATTCCCCCAGAAGTGCTGCTCGTCAGCGAAAGCGGAATCGGAGGACATGCGGATCTGCTCAGGCTGCGAGCCGCCGGAGTTGGCGCGGTACTCGTCGGCGAATCACTGATGCGCCAGCCGGATATCAAACAGGCCGTACGGCGGCTGCTCTGCGGTGACCCACTGCAATAACCTCCCGCACCAGCCCCGCCAAATCGCTACTTGAACGAAAACACATCGGATGTCGGCAGGTCAGCCAGTGATTTCAGGCCAAACAGCTGCAGAAACTTTGGAGTTGTCTCCCAGGTCACATCCGATCGCTTAGAACCCGTACGCTGAATGCGTACAAGCTGCAGACGAATGAGTTGTCGCAGGAGCGACTGCAGCGCAGGTCTCTCGATAGCCTTCAGCGCCTCAGCGTCGACTGGCTGATTCCACGCGACGAAGGCGAGCACTTCGAGGGATTCGGGTGAGAGTCGCACATCACGAGGTTCCAGCCCGAAAGTCCTCGCCGCCACCTCCTGGTACTCTTCACGCAGCTCCAGCCGATATCCGCCTTCCTGCAACCGTATTTCGTATGGCCTCTGTTCACGAGCGTAGGTCAGATTGAGCTGGTCAATGAGCGAAACGGCCACTCGGCTGTCCACGTCATGGCCAATAAGCGAAGCCAGTCGCCGAGCCGTGAGCGCCACATCACCACCCACAAACACTGCCGCTTCGATGACCTCGCGCGGTGTGACCCGCCGTACGCCCTCCACCAGCACTGCCTGACTGGCCGCTTCAACGCGAGCCGCTGTCTGCTGGAGTTCATCGGCGAGCCGGGAACCAAGTGCCAGGGACTCGCCACCGACACCAACGCCCTCCTCCACAGCCTGCGGAGGCTCTGCAAGCTCCCCAAGCACCGACCCCAGTTGCTCTTCCGCCGCATCCAGCGCATCCAGTGCCTGGCGGTAGGCAAGTTCAATGTCGTCGAAGCCGAGCGGCGTTTCGGAGGAGTCTTCGGGTGAGTCTTCGGGGTCCGTGGCTGACACCATAACGCAGGTTACTCAGTAGCCAGATTTTCTTTGGAAAACAGTGCCAGCTGACGAGCGATGAATCGAACGACGCCGGTATCGACCTTCACTGTTGTCTTCAGGCGGCCGTCTTCGAATTCACAATGCAGCTGCACCGTGTCACTCCCCTTGGCCATCGCCTCAACAGCGCGGGTCCGGCGACGTTCAGACGACCGCCAGAGTTCAAGTTCTTCACGGCCCGTTGGTGGAGTGAGCTTTGAGTAAAAGTTAATGGCCTGACGTGTCCACGGCAGCAAAGCCACCTCGATGTGCAAAGGAGATGTCGTGTTCTGCGGAGCTCCGGCGGCGGTGATGGTGCGTTTGAGCTGTTCGAGGGCGTTTTCACCGGAGGCCATCCAGACGACGTCCGGGCCGATGCCAACATACACATCGCGTTCCGCCCCGAAAAAGCGGTCAAGAACGTCCAGCAGTCCTTCTTCCAGTCGTACCTTGTGAATGGCAATGTCACCATAGGTCTCGACATTCATCTCAACCTTCGTCTCAGCACTCATGCCAGCCATCAGCGGCAAGACCTCAGCGAGCTCTGCAGGGGCCGGAGTTTTGTAACCTGAGACGGAATTGAAGCTGTTCTTGCCGTCAGGGACTGCCTCGGCAAACAGGTTCAGCCAGCCCGACTGGATCCCGGATTTGAGGTGCCTGATGATGCCACTGACAACACCGTCGATCGCATCCTTCTGTTCCTGCTTTCGTCCCGGGCGACTTTTGAGCTTGGAAGAGATGTCCTGCTGAAGCAGGTCAAGAAAGGCCGTCATATTCTTCTGACGCAGCTCGTCAATCGGATGGTTGATCCGCAGGCTCAAAGCTGACCCCGGGAGCCGGGTGATCCCGGCAAACGCGTCGGGACGGGAATTAAAGGTCTGCATGGCCGTTTCAAGGCCCGTTCCCGGAATGGCCTGCAGCTCACCCGAGACACTGATGATCGGCTGCTGAGGACTGCTGGAGTCAATGCTGAAACGGGCTGTCAATTGCTGCGACTCAGCAATCACCCGTTCCGCTTCATCCATCATCTGTGACGCAGACAGCTGCCGCAGCTGGAACACAACGGGTGACTCGTTCGGGCGTTTCTGAACGGCGTCCACCGTGGATTTGCGGAAAGGAGCAAATCGCTCGCGGCGGTGTTTCTGGGCATCAGCCGAGGGATCAGGGTTGGTGAAATCGATGAGCGCTTCTCGAGCCTCAGAGAATTCGGGAACAGCGGTCTGCAGCACCAGCTCGCGGAGACCCGGCAGGTGCTCACGGGAACCAGCGAGGGCGCCAACCGCGTATTCAGCCCCAGGCAGCACTCGAAGCCAGCCCACTTCATCGAGATCGGCCGAATCTGCCGAACTGTCGTCGTCGGCTTCGGGAATCAGCCTGAACTGATACAGCGAGGCGTCGCGAGCATCCCGGGTCACTTCGTAGCCGAGGGCTTCGAGGTTTTCGCGGAGCGGCTGAAAACCACCGTCCAGAGGCAGGACTGCCAAATAACCGGCGGGGTCAATGCCAGGGAGCATCTGCACGGAAAGCGGCTTGTCACCCGCCAGCCCAGTGGCGAACACATCAATGAAGTCGATCACCACCGGGATCTGCTTCTGTTCAGTGGCCGACGTGAGCTTCAGCAGGGTTTCGACGTCTTCCCGAACCGTTTGGATCCCCGGATGAGCAATCGTGATGCGGGCATCCTGGGGAGTTTGTGCGGGGAGGGTTGCAGCGGGCAGGGCACAGCAGAGGAGGATCGCCCATCGAACTGCGGTCTTCATCATGTTCACCGATAGTGGGAGTGTTGGTGGAACCGGCGGTCGCTTCAGACAACATGACAGCCGTCCCCGGATTGTAACTGCCCCTGTCAAATCGGGTAAAGACGGATTGGCAGGATCAGGCAGCTTGAGATTCAGCGGGCAAACCGCCAGGATTTCGCGGTGTTCGGCGCCGCCACGGCACCGAGCCGTCACCCATCACAGACTCAGGCCGCCTCCCGCAGGAGGCTGTTGCGGGAAACACAGGAGCAAGTGCGGTCATGCCGCGTGATTTTCTGGCAGGAATTCGGGATTCCTACGACGTCATCGTGATTGGCAGTGGTCTTGCCGGACTCACCTCCGCCAATATCCTCGCCCGCCAGGGATACAGCGTTCTGCTCATGGAACACCACTACCAGCTGGGTGGCATGGCCACATGGTTCCGCCGTGCCGGAGGACACGTGTTCGACATTTCCCTCCACGGTTTCCCGTGGGGAATGATTAAAAGCTGCCGGAAATACTGGAGCCAGGAAATTGCCGAATCCATCGTGCAGCTCAAAGGCATCCGCTTCGAAAATCCACAGTTCTCCATTCGCACCACTTTCAATCGCGAAGACTTCACTCGAATCCTCATCGAACGGTTCGGAATTTCCCCCGACACTGTGCAGGCCTTCTTCGATACCGCCCGCGGAATGAATTTCTACGACGATCAAACCACGACCACCCGACAACTGTTCGAGCGATTTTTCCCCGGTCGCGATGATGTCGTGCGAATGCTCATGGAACCCATCACTTACGCCAACGGCTCCACCCTTGAAGACCCCGCCATCACATACGGGATCGTCTTCTCCAACTTCATGCAAAAGGGTGTCTACACCTTCCAGGGTGGCACAGACGCACTCGTTGGAAAGATGCGCGAGGAGCTCGTTCGCAATGGAGTTGATTTGCGAATTCGCTGTCTGGTGGAACGCATCGAAACCGGACCGGACCGCAAAGTCCAGGCCGTGGTTGCCAATGGCCGTCGCATTCCCTGCCGCGCTGTCGTATCAAATTCCAATATTCGGAGCACCATTTTTAATCTCGTCGGCGAGTCACAGTTTGATCCGGCCTACATCGACGCGGCCCGTGCCGTGCGACTCAATAACAGCTCCTGCCAGGTCTACATGGCACTCAAACCGGGAGAAAGCTTCGACAGCTCCTGCGGAGACCTGCTGTTTCACTCCGAACATCGCGGATTCGACATCAACGCCATGCTCAGCCGTAATGTGAGCAGTCGTACGTTCAGCTTCTACTACCCCGAAACCCGCCCTGGCAGCGATCGCTGGCTCGTCGTCTCCTCCACCAACGCCAACTACGCTGACTGGGCCAACCTCTCAGAAGAAGAATACAAAGTTGCCAAGCATGAACTGATTGAGTCCACACTCGACTGCCTTGAAACCTACGTCCCCCACATTCGCTCGTCCCTCGCCCACGTCGAAGCCGCAACCCCCTGCACCTTCGAACACTACACTCGACACATTGCCGGTGCGTCCTTCGGCACAAAGTTCGAAGGCCTGCAGATCAGTCGTGACCTGCCACAGCAAATCCCCGGCCTGTATCACGCCGGAAGCGTCGGAATCATCATGTCGGGATGGCTGGGAGCAGTCAATTACGGCGTCATCGTCAGCAACGATGTCGACAAATTCCTCACACCTTCAGGACTCGCGTAGTCACCGTCCGCCCGCCACCCCAGCGGTACTGCCGTCGTCAAAAACGTAACCAGCGAGCGCAAACAAGGCCCACTCCGACGGAAACATCAGCCGCGATCCCTCCCAGAACGAGATCGATGTCGTTACCGCAAAACAGCCGATCATGAACAACAGGAATGCGGCCTCACGAAAACGAGCATGCAGCTGCATCCGGATGCATCCGATTACGGCCAGAACCCATACACCGTATGTCAGCAGGTCACCCCAAACGCCCGTCTGGGAATTGGAAAAAGGACGAGGAAAGTTTTGTCCGCCCGCATGTATTGCGGCATGCACAGCATGCCGCGGATACGCCGTCAGATGCTCACGCACGCGTCTGCTGATGCCTTTGAAACCCTCCGGAGTTCGAACCTCCTGCCACGCATCCCACGAGAAAATCATGTCCTGAAAACGACGAACCTCCGAATCGTTCCAGACCCCGCCATTGACTCGCAGACTTTCGCTCGCCGGAATCAGGTAACGGGCCATGGTCACCGTACTGATCCCCGAGTAAACGGCGCTCCCGAAACTGACAGACATCACCCACACAAACAGACTGAACCAAACAAACGCCGGAAGTATGGATGCCGCAAAACGGACCGCCGTGACCCGAAACGATCGCGAGGGAAACAGCAGCTGAATCGCAAAACTCGCGGGAAACCACAACACCCCAACCGGTTTCAGAGCCAGTGCTGCTGCGGCGGCAATGCCTGACAAAATCGCCAGGCCCCAGGTCTCGTGATGAAGACTCGCCAGCAACAGCCAGATGGCCACCAGCCAAAGCATACTGAAAATACCATCCGCAAGCACTCGCTTCCCGATCATCGCACCTGTCATCGACAGAGCACACAGGAGCCCGGACACAAATGCAGTCCGCGCGCTCATACCAAGGTATTTCGACAACAAATGCTGAACCACCAGCGGTCTGGTTGCCAGCAGCACGCTCTGAAGAATACTCAGCAACACGGCACTGTTTGTCCATGAAATCAGGCTCACAAGAACCGGATACCCGGGCGGGCGCGTAAAACTGAACAATGAGCCCCGTGAAAGTTCCCAGTATTCAATTTCATCGCCCGTCATCGCGCTCGCACGCCCCAGAGGTATCCCAAACAGCAGCGGCACCACCTGCATCAACAGAGCTGCTCCCAAAAGAACAAACCGTTGTCCACGCATCGAAAACATATCGGAAACCAAACCCGCTGTCGCAGAAAATTGAGGAGGCTGGAAAGCAGCCCCCAAACTACCGGATTCCACAGCATTCGCAACTCAGCATCAACGCAGCGTACAGATCTCATGGCCTAAACACCCGCTCCCGCCACGGCGGAATTTCTCCGAGCGACGCTTTTCGCAGCACCTGCCGTTTTACTTGCGGCCAACGCCTGTCAAAATGTGGCCCCGGAAAAGGTGGTTTCCCGATCCCGCTGCACTTCCCGCCTGTCCTCACAACTCCGGTTTCTCCCCCAAATCACGCCGGTTCCTCTCCCATGCCACTGTCGCTCGCCGAATACGCAGATGCTCTGGATGCCCGCAGCCTGATCTGGCCGAAGGTGCCTCCCCCTGTGCCCGTCACCGCAACGCCCGCCATCAAACCAATTCCCGGTATCCGCGTAGTGCTCTGGGATATCTACGGCACTCTGCTGCGAATCAGCGAAGGACGCTTCACACTGCTGCCACAGGAAGAAGTGCGTCTGCAAATTGCCCTCGACAAAACTATTCACGAATTCAACATGTGGAATCACATGTACCGCAAGCCCGGTCCTCCGTGGCAGTCGATGTTTGGAATCTATCGATCAACAATCGAACGGCTGCAGATGCGAGCGTCCTCTCGTGGGGACCACACAGAGGTGAATCTGGTCGAGGTCTGGCTGGCTCTCATTCAGAAACTCTTTGAAAAAAACTACGTCATTGACGAGGACCAGTACGGGGATGTTGACGAGTTTGCGGAAAAGGTTGCCTTTTTCTTTCACTCCAGCCTGCAGGGGCTTGAAGCCCGGTCCGGCGCGGCCGGAGCCCTCGCGGATGTTGCAGGCCACGGACTGCTCCAGGGACTGCTGGCCGACGGACAACCCTTCACACTGATTCAGCTGCTTCGTGAAGTCGCCGCAGAAGGACCGCTGCCACCAATTCACGAAATCTTTCGCCCATCAACTCTCCTGCTCTCCACCACTCTCGGCGTCCGCAAACCTTCCCGCAGCCTGTATACCAAAGCGATTGAACAGCTTCGCACTGAAGGCATTCAGCCCGATCAGATTCTGCATGTCAGCTGCCGACTCATGACCGATCTCGTTCCAGCCAAAGCTGCCGGCATGAAGACCGCACTGCTGGTCGCCGAACGCAGCGGACTCGAATTGTCCATGGACGTTCTGAAAGCCCCAGAAACCCGCCCGGACCGACTACTCACCAGCCTCTCACAAATCACATCCATCATCTCATCCCACTGAAAGACTGCCATCAATGCTCACCGAATCCGGCTGCCGCGAACGCCGACAACTCCTCTGGAAACAGATCCCCGAAGAACTTGAATGGCTCCTCATTGGCGATCCCCGCCATGTGCTCTATCTCAGTGGCTTCCATATCAATCCTGTCAGCTTCTCTCTCGGTCAGCCCGCACTCCTGCTGCTGCTTCGCAGCGGCAAAACGCTGCTTCTGACCGACAACTTCAGTAAACGCTCTGCCACAGCACCATATTTCGTTGACGATGAGATCATCATCCCCTGGTACACCCACCGACGCTCCGTCGTCAGCCGTCACGAAGCACTGGCACAAGCAGTCGCCGAGGCCCGACCATACTGGGGCGGACGTACCGGCCTGATCGAACCCGAGGGCCTCACGGAAATGCTCGCGGCAATGGTCGCCGATGACGCCGCATGGCAGTTTTCGCCCGATGAAGACGCGACACCAATCACTCTCGGCGAACTTCTCCGCTCCCTCCGCCGCTGTAAACTCCCCGATGAAATCGCACTCCTGGAACGCTGCATGCGAGCCTGCGAAGCTGGCCACCACGCTGCTTTCGACTGCATTCAGCCAGGCGTCTCTGAATTCGAAGTCTACCTCGCCGTCCAAAAAGCGGCTCAGCAACAGGCCGGAGAACCCTGTATCGTCTACGGCGACTTCAGAGCAACCAATCCGGCCATGCCCAAAGCCGGCGGACTGCCAACCAACTACCGCCTCAAAGCCGGTGACCTGTTCATCCTCGACTACAGCGTAATCCTCCAGGGATACCGCAGCGATTTCACAAATACCATCGCAGTCGGTGACCCAGACACTGCTGCCGCAAATCAGTTTGCGGCCTGCACAACGGCCCTCGCAGCCGCAGAAAAACTCCTCCTGCCAGGCACCTCCGCACGTGCCATCTGGTCGGCCGCCTCCAACGCCCTCGAACAGGCGGGCTGCGGACCACTCCCACACCACGCAGGACATGGCCTCGGGCTCGAACACCCGGAACCCCCAATTCTGGTTTCGGAAAGTGATGATGTGCTGCAAACAGGCGACGTTATCACACTCGAACCCGGCTGCTACATCCCCGGAACAGGTGGCATTCGACTCGAACACAATTACCTTATCACAAACACCGGCGCCCAACGCTTGAGCCAACACCGTTTGAGCCTGCAACGCTGAACAGTCACCGCAGGTCTCAATTCGTCGAGTCAACGCAAATCGCCTCCGAATATTGCCCCCAGCCTCGTCACGCCCACAGCACGCCAGGAAATCGCTGGAACCGAGGCCAGTCCTCGAACGCTGCCCCACCCGTCAGTCGCCGCGGTGCCGCGG
>JBEAUF010000343.1:0-23999 GCA_041161565.1 Planctomycetota bacterium
GCGATCGCCCCCTCGATCACCGCCCCGATCGCCACCTCGGTCACCACGACCACCTCGGCCGTCCTGGGCAGACGCCTTCGTCGGAATCCACAGCAGCAAACTAAGGGCCAGAATGCTGTACACGCGTATCATACAGAGCGTTCTCCGGACGGAACCTGAGCGCAACGGGGGCAACCAGTTGCCAATTATCACTCTAAACCCGATCTGTCTGCCCCTGTTTCGGGAATCTTCTGATTTTTTTCCGATCTCCCCATGGAATTCGAGGGTTTGACAGCGAAGGAACCCGGTCCGGCCCTGTCAAACCGTTTCCGCCGCTGTCCTGCGGAAAAAAGATTGCCATGCATTAAATCCCCAGGATGACGTAATCGATAATCTCTTCCCCGTTTACACATCCTTCCGGTTTTTCACCTGTGGCAGTCAGAAGTTGTCATGACAAAACGGCAGATTTGCGAACAATACTGGAATTGTCCAAGCCTGCCCATTTGTGCAACGTTGTCCCGGTCTGCCAATCCGGCAAACTTTCAGTGGAAGCTTCCATGAGTTCACACTCCAATCATCGCCGTGGTTTTCGCTGGGCTGCCTCCTGGGTGATTTTGTGCCTGTGTGTGCCTGCATTTGCTCAGAACGGCGGTCGCACGGGTTCCGAGACTGATCTGCTGCGTCGGGAAGAGATCCAGCAGGAACTGGGCCTGTCAGAGTCGCAGAAGACTCAGCTGACAGAGGCTGCTGCGTCTGGTTCTCCGGGGCGTGAGGTGTTTGATCCGTTTTTGCAGCGGATGAAGGAGACGACGGACGAGGCGGCGCGGACGAAGATTCGTGAGGAGATGCAGGCGGCGATTCTGGCGGCCCGGGAAGGGGCTTCCGGAAAGGCACTGGCGGTGCTTGATTCGCGTCAATTGAAGCTGCTGCGTTCCATTTTCATTCGCGAGGCCGGGGCGCGGGCCCTGTCGGACGCTCGTGTGGCTTCCGACCTTGGTTTGACGGACGACCAGAAAAAGCAACTCGAGACGCTGGCTACTGAGCGGCGTACGGCTTCCGCGGCGCTTGGATTTAACGCCACCGAAGAGCAGCGTAATGCGTTTATCGCGGAGTGGGACGGGAAGTTTGTGGCCGTGCTGACTCCGGAACAGAAGGCGAAGTGGGGTGAGCAGTCCGGCCCGGCCGCACCGGCGGCAGTTGCTGCTGCGGCGGCAACCGGTCAGCCGGCCCCGGGCGCTCCGATGGCCGCACAGGCTCCGGGTGCTCCTGACGCGGGTTCTGCGCCCCCTGCGGGCGCAGTGGTGGTCTCCAGTTTCGGCGCGGCGGCGGAACCGGGCCAGCGGGCTGAGAAGCTTTCATTCAACATGCGTTACGCCCCGTGGGATCAGGTGCTGCAGGACTTCGCAGCCGCCGCCGGCTACACGCTCGACCTGACCCAGGTACCGCCCGGCACCTTCACCCACATCGACTCCCAGGAATACACCATCTCCCAGGCAATGGACATCCTGAATGGCTATCTGCAGCGGAAGGGTTACACGCTCGTCGTGAAGGATAACTTTCTTGTTTCCGTAAACGTCGACAAAGGTATTCCACCCAACTTGATTCGCGACGTGAGTGTGGATGATTTGCTGAAGGTGGAATCCGGCGTCAGGGCAATTGGCGAGAACGAGATCGTGCGGATTGAGATCCCGCTGGAGAAACTGGACGTGGGCGTGATGGCTCAGGAAGTGGAACAGCTGCTGGGCCCGCTCGGCACCATGACCGCGTTCACTCAGACAGGAAGCCTGATTATCGCCGATACCGGTTCCAATCTGCGGCGGATCAAGTCCTACGTGGATGCTTCGCTTGGGCGGGTGCAGGACGAGTTGGTTTTCAAATCCTATTACCTTGAGCACATCGATGTGGAGGAAGCCGAATTCATGCTGCTGGCTCAGTTTGGCATGCGTTCAGGTGTGACCAACGTGAGTGCTGGCGCGGGCGGTGACCGTCGCGGCCCACCGCAGCCCCCGACCCCTTCCCGAACCGCCAGCCTGCAGGTGTTCTCAGACACGCGTACCAACAGTCTGCTCGTAACCGGTTCCCCGGACCAGCAGAAGCTCGTTGAAGAAATCGTGAAGACTCTGGACGTCGATCAGGATGCCAAAGGCAACAAGCTCAGCCGCACCGACCGTTCCGGACCGTTCCTCAAGGTCTACAAGGTCACCGGGCGCGCCGACCAGGTTGCTCAGAGCATCGACGCGATGATGCCCGGGGTGGTTGTCAACGAAGATGGTCAGGCGGGCACTGTGCATATCTTTGGCACGGCCAAGCAGCAGGATCAGGTTGCTGAGTGGGTCAAGTCCTTTCAGGAGGGCACGGGGACCGGTGGTTCGGTGGCTGTGATTCCGCTTGTCAAAATGGATCCGCTCACCGCCGCGGCCACTCTGCGGAATCTTTTCATCGCTGAAGGGAACGCCGCCCCGACCGTCGAAACTGACCTCTACGGTAACCGGATTATTGTGAAGGGCACAGCCGTGCAGGTGGAGCAGATCCGTCAGGTTCTGCGGGATCTGGGCGAGGACGGTACCGGCGTCCGTACAAAGGGCGAGGGCGGCACAGTTCGCCGTTATTCGCTCCGCGGTCGCGATCCGGGTGAATTCTTCGAATACCTGCAGAAGGAGTGGCAGAATCGGGAGCAGACTCCCATTCGGATTGTTGTGCCCAACAAGAGCGGTCCGATTCGCGACCTGAAAACTCCCAGCTCCGGTTCACTCCCTGCAGAACCGGCCGCTCCGGGATCTTCCGCTCCGCCGGCCGATCCGGCAGCAGAGGCTCCCACGACGCAGCGTTCGCGGCCGCCCGGTTTTCACAAGGAAGTCTTCTACTACCCGGTAAGGCTCAACAGGTCCGCTGGTCACACCTTCCCGACTGTCTCGTCCGCACAGCCACCGGAATCGGGGGAAGACGACATTCGGATTGTGGTTGACGGTGATGATCTGCTGCTGTTGTCCGCGGACGAGGACGCACTGGATCGGCTGGAGGAGATGATGGATTTTCTGCAGGAGTCCATACCGTTCCGCGTTCGCTGGACAGTGTTCTACCTGGAAGTTTCCGACGCCACCGAGACAGCCGCGCTGCTTGAGCAGCTGCTGCCTTCCAGCAGTGTGACCAGCACCGCTGCCGACAGTGGTTTCAGTCTCAGCAGCATGTTCAGCCCGATCACGCAGTCGGTTTCCAGCATGACGGGGCTCTCCGGTTTGCAGGCCAACCCGCAGACCTTGCGAATCATCCCCGATCCCCGTGCCAATGCACTCTACATCACCGGGCCCCAGGCTGCCGTTGACGAAGCCGAATCACTCCTGCGAGTGCTCGATTCAAACGACATCCCGGAATCGCTTCGCGAACTCCAGCCGCGTCGTCTGGCAGTGCAGTATGCGGACATCGATGAAATGGCATCGATTGTGAACGATGCCTTCAAGCCTTATCTGGAGCCTGCGGGCGGCCGTGCCGCGCAGAACAATCCACTCGCCCAGATGTTCGGGGGCGGTGGCGGCGGCGGAAACCGCAATGAGCCGCAGGGAGTACAGATGACGGTTGCTGTGGATCGTCAGAACAGCACGCTGATCATCTCCAGCAGCGAAGCCCTGTTCAACAAGGTCAGAGCACTGGTGGAGGAAACCGACGAAGCGGCCAAAACCGCTAACCGCACCTTCCGCGTTGTGCAGCTGCAGCACGCCGACGCCTCCATGGTTCAGCAGTCGCTCACATCGCTCTTCCCGCGGATCACCACCAGCGCCTCACGGACGTCATCTTCGTCCACAAGTGGTGGTGGCGGTGGAGGTGGTAACAGCAGCAGTGCTCCGCAGCAGCAGCCCGCACAGGATCCGTTCCAGCAGATGATGCAGGAACGCATGCGTCAGCGGTCTTCGGAAAGCAGTGGCGGGCGTGGTGGATTTTCACCGTTCGGCGGCGGTGGCGGCGGTTTCAGTCCCTTCGGTGGCGGTGCCAGCCCGTTTGGTGGTGGTGCGAGTCCCTTTGGTGGCCGGGGTGGCTTTGGCGGTCGAGGTGGCGGTGGCCGCTGATTTCCGGTTGTTTTCCCACACTTCTGTCTCCCCTTTCAACCTTCTCCTTTCACCACCGGCAACATCATCATGGAACTCGGGCAACTCCTGATCGACGAAGGCCTGGCGACTCGCGAACAGATCAACGCTGCGCGAAGCACCCACGGCAATACTCGCATCGACCAGGCGCTGATCCGCATGGGGGTGCTCACGGAAGACCGGCTGCTGCGGACGCTGTCCGGCGAATTCGGAATGGATTACGTCGACCTCAAGAACATTCAGGTCGACACTGAGCTGCTCGGACGATTCCCCACATCCGCCATTTACCGCCATTCGCTGCTCCCGCTGTACCGCCAAAACGGCCACATCGTCGTCGCCACTTCGGATCCGCTGAACCTTGAAGGGCTTGATGAGCTCAGCACCGTCAGTGGTTTCCGGCTCCACCCGGTGCTGACCCGCAGCGGTGAACTTGGCAGCCGCATCCACGAGCTGCTGGGGGTGGGTGGCGACACCATCAACGAACTGGTGCGGCGCAAGACAGAGGAGGGGATTGAGCTTCTTGAGGAGATCAATGAGGATCTTGGGGAGCTTGCTGAAGGTGCTCAGGCACCCTCGGTCATTAAGCTCGTCAATGAACTGCTCATGGAAGCCGTCAAGCTGCAGACCAGTGACGTGCACATTGAGCCGCAGGAAAACGGGATGCGGGTGCGTTTCCGGCTCGACGGCATGCTGCGGATCCAGCCCACACCTCCGGAGATCGCCCAGTTCTATTCGGCCATCGTCACTCGCCTCAAGATCATGGCCCACCTGAATATCGCCGAAAAGCGGCTCCCGCAGGACGGGCGCATCAAGCTCCGGGTTTCCGGCCGCGAGGTGGATGTGCGTGTGTCGATCATCCCGATGCTGCACGGCGAAGGCGTCGTCATGCGTCTGCTCGACAAAGCCCGCATGACATTCGACCTGCGGAATGTCGGCATGCCACCAACCGTGATGAAGATCTTTCGGCAGCTTATTGATCTGCCACACGGAATCATTCTTGTCACTGGGCCAACCGGCAGCGGCAAGTCCACAACCCTGTACAGCGCACTCAGCGAAATCAAGGACCCCACCGTCAAGATCATCACCGTTGAGGATCCTGTCGAATACCAGATGGATGGTATCAGCCAGATCCAGGTGCACAGCCGCATTGGGCTCACCTTCGCTGCGGGCCTTCGCAGCATCCTGCGACACGACCCCGATGTGGTGCTCATCGGGGAAATTCGTGACGGCGAAACGGCTCAGGCTGCCATTCAGGCGTCGCTCACCGGGCACCTGGTTTTCAGCACCCTGCACACCAACGACGCCCCCAGCGCGTTCACTCGACTTGTCGACATGGGTGTCGAGCCGTATCTCGTGGCCAGCACCGTCGAAGGCATCCTTGCTCAGCGACTCGTCCGCCGACTCTGCAGTCACTGCAAAGTACCCACTCCGGTCGATCAGGTGGCCGACGTTCCGGCCGACTTTCCCCGCGATGTGTGTCCCATCGTGCAACAGCCCAAAGGCTGTCGCGAATGCCGCGATACGGGGTATGCCGGGCGTATCGGTGTGTTCGAGCTGCTGCGTACCGACCCTGTCGTGCAGCGGATGTGCGTGGAACAGAAGAGCAGCACGGAAATCCGCGAATATGCCCTTAAGGCCGGCATGACCACGCTCCGGTCCAGCGGCTGGGAGCAGGTGGCTGCCGGCGTGACCAGCATCGACGAAGTTGTACGAATCACTCGCGGTGACATTGTCGGCTGACCCGCCACACGATGCACCGCGGCCCCCTTTTCTTCTTCAGTTACCCCTCTAATATTCAATCATGCCGGAATTCAGGTACCAGGCCAGAGAACTCAGCGGACGACAGGTGTCGGGACTGCTGACTGCCACCAGCGAAAAAGACGCGCTGGCCACCCTCACCTCGCGCAGCCTGTTCCCCATCAAAGTTACTCTTTCCGAACAATCTCAAAAGCAGGCTTCGGCAGGGTCCCGCCGGGTTCCCTCCCGCTACCTCACCACCTTCTACAACCAGCTTGCCGACCTGCTCCGCTCCGGTGTCCCGCTGCTGCGTTCTCTGATTCTCCTCGAAGACCAGACTTCCCACCCCGGGCTCCGCGTGGTGATTCAGGACGTCCGCGAACAGGTGGCTGACGGCAGCCGGCTCAATGATGCGATGCGGCGGCATCCGCGCAACTTCAATTTCCTCGCAGTCAGCATGGTCCGGGCCGGTGAAGAGGGGGGCTTCCTTGAAGAAGTGCTCAGTCGCATCGCGGCCTTCAACGAACACCAGGAAGAGCTCCGCGGACGTGTGACCGGTGCCATGGTCTATCCTGTGTTTCTGATGACTGTGGGACTGGCGATCGTTACCGTGATGATGGTCTGGTTCGTCCCCCAGTTTGCCGCCATTTTCGAACGCATGCAGGACCAGGGAACTCTGCCGTGGGCCACCATTACTCTGCTGAGCATCAGTGACAGCATTCAGCAGCACGGTGCGCTGATCATGATGGCCATCGTGGGAGCCATCGCCGGACTGTATGTCTATCTGGAATCAGCCGAAGGTCGTCGCAACCTTGATCGCTGGAAACTCAGAGTCCCAGGTCTTGGCGGCATCCTGCAGAACCTCGCCGTGGCCCGCTTTTGCCGCATGCTGGGGACGCTCCTGAAAAACGGCGTGCCCATCCTGCAGTCCCTGCGGATCGCCAAGGATGCCAGCGGGAATGTGATTCTTGCCGAAGCCATTGGCAACGCCGCGGACAACGTCAGCAGTGGCCAGTCGCTCGCAGTGCCGCTCCGAGCCAGTGGCCAGTTCTCACGCGATCTCATCGAAATGATTGCTGTTGGCGAAGAAGCCAACAACCTGGAAAATGTGCTGATTGGAGTCGCCGACAACCTCGAAAAACGCACCAGCCGCCGCATTGACACCGTCGTGAGACTGCTGGAACCGCTGCTGCTGCTGGTCATGGCCGCGGTCGTTACTTTCGTCATCGCGGCACTCCTGCTGCCCGTTCTGAATATGTCCGCAAACGCATAAGTCTGTCTCTGCACTACGGAAAGTCTTCTCATGAAACGCAGCTCCCCCGCATGTCGTCGCCACGATCGTCGTTCCGGCTTCACACTCCTCGAACTGCTCATCGTGCTTGCCATCATTCTCGTGATCGCCGCCATGGTGGTGCCCAACCTGATTGGCTCACAGCAGAAGGCGAATGAAGACGCAACCCTGATTACCATCAAGAACATCGAAAAAGCTCCGGTGGGCACCTGGGCGGCCGATCACGACGGCACCTACCTCAAAGGCGGCGGCCAGGAAGTCTGGCAGCAGATGATGAACCCCGGAAACTACAAAGGCCGCAAACTCCGACCCTACATCGAAGAACCACCAACCGATGCCTGGGGACAGGTGCTGCAGTACGAATGGAATGGCGACGACGGGCACAGCAAGAAGCAGAATGCACTCAAGCCCGCCATCTGGTCCATCGGTGCCAATGGGGAGGATGAAGGCGGTGAAGGTGATGATATCGCCAGCTGGCGATCGCTGGCCGCCGGGAATAATCAGTAATCCGTCGGCATGGCTTCCAGCGGTCTGCTGTTGGATGGTTTGCCGTTGTTTCGTTGTCTCCACACCTGTCTGATGGTCAGCGCGGGCGCTCTTCAGGCGTCCGCGCTGATGCTGTTGTGGCCTCTTACACACGCCTGCTCCCATGCGTCGCTGCCGCCGACAACCACAGCATTCCTGCACAGCCGGCTTTTCTCTGCTGGAACTGCTGCTGGTGATCGGCGTGCTGGTGGCTGTTTCGGCCATGGCGGTGCCACCGCTGATGGATCGGATCCGTGCGGGCCGCGTTCAGGATGCTGCCGAATCCGTCCGCGATGTGCTGGGGAACGCCAGGCGGTATGCCATCGACGCGGGCGTTGATTACCACTTTCGCTACGAGTTGAACGGGCGGTTCTTCGTCGCCATCCCGGCCGACCCGAATCCCGTGCTCGCCAACAGCTACTCGAGCGACGAGCAGGATACTCGCGTTGTTGTGGAAGCCGGGGAGATCGACGAAACGCTGTTCATTCGCCCCTTCAGCGGCGATCTCAGCGGCGGCGAATCGCTGGAGCCCGATGCCTTCACCGACCTGCCCAACGCCGGCGAGCTGGCCTCCAAAACATGGTCAGCTCCGATCCTCTTTCGCTTCGATGGCACGTCAGAAGACAAACGCTTTCGCGTTATCGACGAAGAACAGAATGCAGCCGAGATTTCTGTCCGCGGACTCACGGGAGCTGTACGGGTTTCTCAGGTGTTTGTGATGGAGGAAAACTGATGCGCCGCCAGCTTCAGACTCCGTCCGCTTCCCTCGTGCCCGGAACGTCTTTGCCGCAATGGCATTGGCGTGGTGCGGCTGTCGGCCGTCGCGGCCTGTCACTGCTCGAAGTGCTCGTCTCCGTTGCCATCTTCCTCGGTGCTCTGACCGCCATCCTTTACGCTCTCGGCGTCGGCCAGCGTTCCGAACTCTCCGCTCGCCTGCAGTCCGAAGCCGTGCTCCGCTGCGAAGCTGTGATGGCCGAGATCGTCTCGGGGGTCCGCGAAGCGGAAGCCTCCGACGGTAATCCGTTCGAAGATGATGAAACCGGCAACTGGACCTGGAATGCTCAGGTTGAAGGCGGTCCCGGTGCTGATCTGCTGCAGGTGACAGTGGTCGTCGAACACCGCCCTGGCGGCAGTGAACCCAATGCGGCATTCAGTCTTGTTCGCTACATGCGAGATCCCCAGCTGTTCCTTGATGCCGCGATCGAAGGAGCAGTTCAGTGAGGCACCGCAGTTCCGGTTCCACCGTCACGCTCCGTTCCGGCTATACCCTGCTGGAACTGATGATCGCCGTTGGTCTCAGCGCGATCCTGATGGCATCGCTGTACAAAGCCATGGACATTTATCTTTCGCTGCAGCTGGACAGCCACGAGGAAATCTCAAGGCAGCAGGTTGCCCGTGCGGTGCTCAGACAGATGACTCGCGATATCCAGTCCGTGGTGTTCACCAAACAGGAGGCTCTTCCGGAGGAGGACGAGGATATTTTCAGCATGTCTGACTCCGGCAGCTCTGGTCTTTCCGGTGCAGGCACTTCAGGGCTCTCCGGCAACGGGATGTCGGGACTCGGGGGCACCGGGACGTCATCTGCAGGCAGCAGCTCCGCTGCCGAACTCGACGGTAACTCCTACGGCAGCTCAACCATCGACCCGGAAACCGTGTCCACAACTTACACCAGCGGACTAGTGGGCACCAGTACGGACCTGCAGCTGTTCATCAGTCGGCCGGACCGCAATCTGGCCTATGTATCAGCTCAGGAACTCACATCACCCCAGCAGCGAACCGGCGACCTGTTGCTTGTCCGTTACCTGCTCGCCAGCAAGCTCGGCAGCGGTCTTGGGTCGATGATCGCCGACCGCGAGGCTGCCGGGAATACCGACGGACCGATTGGTCTGGCGCGTGTGGAAGGGGATCTTTACGGCCTCAGCACCGCGGTGGAGACCGCCGAAGACCTGCCCCAGCTGTCTGCCGCGAAACTGATCGCCCGCGAAGTCTCCTCGGTCGTGTTCCGCTACTACGACGGCGGGCAGTGGCTTGATGAATGGGACAGCACGGCTCGCAATGAACTCCCCAAAGCCATTGAGATCGTGATTACGATTCGGGACGAGCAGCCGACTGAGACCCTGCTGAGTGACGACGAACAGACGCCTTATGCATTTCCTGAGACCACCCACCGCATGGTCGTCCCGCTGCCCACTGCGGAACCGTTTGTGATGGAGGCATTGCTGTGAGGCACCACAGTCGTCGCCCTGTCGCTGACCGTGTCGCGGCTGCTGCGGGCCTTGCAGCTGGCAATCGCCGCAGCGCGGCTGTCGCGGGCCGTCGCCGCGGATTTGTGCTGCTGGTGGTGACCGTCGTGTTGATCCTGCTGTCGCTGGCCGCCTACAGTTACCTCGGAAAAATGGAAACCGAACATCGGGCCGCGAACATGTTTGGTCGGGACGTCGAAGCCCGCATGGCGGCGGAATCGGCCATCGAATATGTCGCCAGCCAGGTCACGCTTCGCCAGGCCGATCCGACGCTTGATCTGTACCATGACCCCTCCCGATTCTCCCGACAACCCATGGGGACTTCTGAAGATCCTCGTGGGCAGGTTCGCTTTTCCGTGCTCAGCCCGGGTCAAACCGGCACCGCCAATGTTCTGCCTCGCGCCGGTCTGCTGACTGAAACGGCCAAGTTTAACATCAACCGGCTGATTGAGTTTGAAAACGATGTCGACGACACGACCGACCCGTATCTGGCGGTCTCGTATATTCCGGGCATGACTGAGGATATCTGCAACGCCATTCTGGACTGGATCGACAGCAACGAAGAGCCCCGCACCGGTGGCGCTGAATCGTCCACTTACGAAGGTCTGGCCGTCCCCTACTCCGCCCGCAATGCTCCGCTGCAGTCCATCGACGAGCTCCTGCAGATTCAGGGAGTGACTCCGCTGTTGTTCTATGGTGAAGACGCCAACCGCAACGGTCGGCTGGATCCGAATGAGGACGATGGGGCGGACAGCCCGCCGAATGACAATGCTGACGGAATTCTGCAGCTGGGCTTCCGGGACTTCCTCACGGTCTCCAGTCGCGAACGCAACACGCAGCTTTCCGGTGCGAAGAAAATCAACATCAACAACGGCATTGTCGCGGAGATGTTTGATCTGGTGGAAGAGTCATTCGATACGGAAACGGCCACATTCATCACCGGCTATCGACTGACGGGCGACCAGAATGCTGATGCCCAGGCCCAGGGCAAGCTGACGATCGAACAGCAGCAGCTTGTCGACTGGATTGCCAAAAACCTCGCCACCGGGCAACTCGGTGAAGTCACTCGCGGCGGCATGGATCTTTCCAATCCCCCGACAGCCTCATTCCGCTCCATTTATGACCTGATCGATGCTCAGGTGGTGGTGACGGTCAACGGCGCTGAGCAGACACTGACCAGTCCGTGGACCAGCTCAGACCCGGGGGGGCTCCTCGAACAAATGCAGACCCTCGAAGAAACCCTGACGTTCCTCAATGATGACTTTGTGGACGGTCGCATTAACGTGAATCTGGCGCCCCGCGAAGTGCTGCTGGCGATGCCCGACATGACCGAAGCGATTGCCGATGCGATTATTGCCGCCCGCCCGCCACTGGAAGACAGCGGCATCTCCTCGCAGATCATGGTTAACCGCCGTTCCCCGGTCTGGCTGTTGGCCGAAGGCGTCGTCGATCTTGTCACCTTCAAACGGCTCGGTCCGTGGCTCACCACCACCGGTGACGTGTATTCCTTTCAGGTACTTGGACATTTCGACCAGGGCGGCCCGACAACTCGCCTGGAGGCCCTGATCGACGCCACCCAAAAGCCGCCCCGGATCCTTTTCCAGCGGGATCTCACCGTCCTTGGACGCGGTTTTGAACCGTCCATTCTCGATGGGTCCCTGGACGACCAGTGAGTGGTCCCCTGGGGCTTCGCCCGCAAAATCCCTTCAAAACAACAAAAAATCAGCAAAAACACCCCAATTCATCCCATTGTTTCGCCCCCGGAACTCGTCGATCGGGGTTGAATTCGGTACCAGTTACGCTTTGGCAACCAGAATTTCCACGGTGCAATCATGGCTGACATCATCATCGAATGGGATCGCGACCGTCTCGTGGTTGCCCAGGGCACATTTTCCGGTTCCAAAGCCTCGCTGAACCTGCTGCGCGTATTCCCCCGCGCCGCCGATTCCCAGGACACGCTGTCGCTCGTTCAGGCCCTGCAGGAGCTCTTCCCCGCCCAGTCGGAACGCAGTCGACGTCAGGTTTCCGTGGTTCTTCCCCGGCAGCTGGTGACCATTCATCGCGTACAGCTGCCGCAGGTCTCCGACGCGGACATCCCGGATATGCTCCGGATGCAGGCGGCGCTCAAACTGACCGTTCCGGTCGAATCCGTGATCCTCGACTTCACGCCGCTCCCTATCCAGCCCGGTTCCCCGACCCGCGATGTGCTGCTGGTGACCATTCCGGCCGAGCAGCTCGGGCTGGTCCGCCGCACGCTCAGCGACGCTCAGCTGGAACTGGCTGAAGCCCGCGTCAGCGCCTGGAGCCTGACTCAGACGCTGGCTCGCGCCGGTGTCACCAGTGCAGATGCCGGCGCTCCGGGCGTTGATGTGGTAACGCTGCTGCGTCGCGACGGTCTGGAACTCACTTTCCTCCGCGGTAACACCGTACTCTGTGTCCACAGCGGCTCCGCGTGGTCATCGATTGATGATCTCGAACGCACCGTGCGTGCTGAACTCTCCCGTGCCCGTCTGTCCGCCGCCGAAGTGCTCGCCGATCAGCCCATTCGCCGGCTGCTGCTGATCGGTGATCCCCAGGCTGCCGGGGCGGTCTCCGACCAGGTCGCCACGAAGCTCGGAAACGCCACCGTTGAACGCATTGACCCCGCCGAATCGCTCGTGGCCATCCCCGCCGACGCTCCGGTTTCCGCCGTTGACGCTGCGTCTCTGGCCGGTGCACTGCTCGGCCGCACCGCCACACCGGTGGAAATCGTGGACTTTGCAAGTCCCCGCAAGGCTCCCGAAAAACGCGACCTCCGCCGCGTGAAGCTGCTTGCCGGAGCGCTGGTGGGTGTCGTGCTGTTTGGCAGTGTTTACATGTGGCGGCAGAATCGAATCTCAGCACTGCAGCGACAGAAGTCGGCGCTGGCCCTCGAAAACAATGACCTTCGCGAAAAGCTCGAAGCCGGCAGCAGGGACCTCGAATACGCCGAAAAAATCGGCCGCTGGGTCGATCGCGACATCGAATGGCTGGATGAATTCGCCCGGCTCCGGGATTTGATGCCGGGCACAGATCGGATTTTCATCGACAATGTCAGCGTAGGCGCCATTCCTCAGAACGGAGTCGGTGCGATTCGGCTGGAAGCGTGGGCGAAAACCGAAGCCGATATCAATGAACTCACCCGCCGACTCCGGGAAGCGGGCTACGGTGTCAAACCGTTCGATACCGACCTCAGGCCCGCTGCCGTTTCCCAGGAGTATCAGGTTCGCGTGCAGCTGGAAGTTGTGCTCCCCGAACCCGACTCGGTCGAAACCGCATCCACCGTCGGCTGACACCAAAGTTATCCCGCAACCCAACATTCTCCGCTTCCTGCAATTCACTCCCCCAGGTCTGTTCAGATGGACGAAAAACAACGCACCAAGCTTCTTGGGATCGGCCTCGCTGTCGTCGTCGCTGTCTGGGGTGGCCGCTCCACGGTTTCCAACTGGGTCTTCGGCCCCATTCGCAAATTGGAAAAAGAGCTCCAGTCCGCCACGGCGGAAAATGAGCGTCTCAATGACGAGGATATTCAGCTCACGGCTGCACAACGCAACCTTGATGACTGGCGCAACGCCAGCCTCCCGTCCAACATCGACGACGCTCAGCGGCTTTACCGCGAATGGCTGTTCGAACTGGCCCGTCAGTGCGGCTTCTCCGGGTCCGGATTCGAAGTCACCCCCGGCAGCCGCTCCGCTCAAAAGGAATACAGCACCATCTCCGTCGATGTCAAAAAGGCGGAAGTGGACCTGACCGGGCTGGCCCGCTTTTTGTATCTCTTCGACCAGGCCGGCATCATGCACCGCATCTCCGGCCTGAAAATCGACAGCCCGGGGGCCCAGGGCAACCCCCGGCTGGTTGTGTCGTTCACGGCCGAGGGCATGAGCGTTTCCGGGAGCGAAGATCGCCGCGAACTGGTCCCCAGAACCCCACTCACAACCGCTCTCTCAGAATCCGCCACATCCCTGAAAGCCGCCCCCAGCGAACTCTTTCCCACAGCCGAAGATTTCGAACCGTTCTGGATTCGCATCGATCGCGAAATGCTCAAAGTCGAAGCCATCACCGAAGAAGGCTGGAAAATCCAGCGCGGTTTTGCCGGTACAAAGCCGGCCACGCATGCTGCCAACAGCCCCATCGAACTTTTTCCGGTTGCCTGGGATCGTCGCGAAAAAACGACGGACAGCTACCAGGCCTTCCTCGGTCGCTCACCCTTCGTGATTCCCTCACCACCCAAAACATGGTCTCCGCGAATCGCCGGACTCGCCGACAAAACCATTAAGCCGGGTGAGGAAGTCAAATTCACCGTCCGTGCCGACAATCTCAACCCGGAACTTGGCGAGGCCGTCTTCGCTCTGAGTGATGCCGCCGAAGGCATGACCATCGATGCCGCCTCCGGCGAATTCGTCTGGAAAGCTCCCGCAGAGCTGGCTCCCGGCAAGTATTCGGCGAAAGTCGTCATGCACCAGACCAGCCAGCCCGACACCACGTTCGCTGAATCGCTCGCCATCACCGTCCGACAGCCCAATGCTGCTCCAAAGATCGAACTCCCCAAATCCGCCGTCGTGGTTCTGGGCCGCGAATTTACGCTCCAGGCCAAAGGCACGGATGACGGACCCGCCGAAGCCCTGAAATATTCGCTCGGAGGAGGCGCCCCCGAAGGACTTTCAATCGATGCCGCCTCCGGAATGATCCGCTGGAGCCCCGCAAAGTCCTTCACCCCCGGACGTTATGACCTCACCGTTAAAGCCACCGATGCCGGTGATACACCCCAGTCCGCCTCAGCCACCATCGCCCTTGAGGTCCAGGACGACTACGCCTCCATGACTCTGCTCACCGGCACCGTCAGCCGCGATGCTGTCTGGTACGCCTGGCTCCGCAATAAAGGCACCGGAATTACTGCCAGACTCAAAGTTGGCGAGTTCATCCGGATCTCTGACATCGATGCCGAAATTGCGGATATCACCAACCGCTTCGTCACCTTCCGCGACACCGCCGGACTCTGGAAACTGGAACTCGGACAAATCCTCCGCGATCGCCAGCTCATCGAACCCGCACCACAGCCCCAGGAAGAACCCGCCGCAGCAGAAACATCAGCCGAGCCTCAGCCGGCAGCAGGAGACAACACCGAACCCGCCGGCAGCGAACCACCGGCACCGGCACCTGTACCTGTACCTGTACCTGTACCGGCACCGGCACCGGCACCCGCGGATCCGGCACCTGCCCCTGCTGAACCTGCACCAGCCGAGCCCGCAACGGAACCTGCCGCTCCGGCCGCTCCCGGAGGATCGCAGGGAGCCTGAGATAAGTTCGTTCAGCGCACTCGGTAAGCGGCGATCACCGTCCTCCGGACACCATCGGCGAAGCCATGCCGCCCGGCGGCTCATGGCGATTGATCGTGTTGGTCCTTATGCTGCAAACGCCTGAGCGAACGGGCGGCAGCCCCCGGTTGCGATTCGCACCTTGGTGCGCGACCCCTGTCCGCGGATGAGCGGACGGGCGGTAGCCCCCGGTTGCGATTTCGCACCCTGGTGCGCACCCCTGCCGGCGCCTGAGCGGACGGGCGGCAGCCCCCGGTTGCGATTCGCACCTTGGTGCGCGACCCCTGTCTGTGGCGTCAGCAGTGCGTGGCCAGGGCACTTTACCCGCGGGCTTCCGCCCTGCGGCTCAGGCGTTTGCCGCCCTGCGGCTCACGCGAGGCGGCAGCGCACGGTTGGGAATCGCACGTTGGTGCGGGACCCCTGTCTGTGGCGTCAGCAGTGCGTAGCCAGGGCACTTTACCCGCGGGCTTCCGCCCTGCGGCTCAGGTGCTTCCGCCCTGCGGCTCAAGCGTGGCCGCACTGCGGCTCAAGCGATTCCGCCCTGTGGCTCGTGCGTGGCGGAAGCCCAATTCCGCTCAATTTCTGAACTGTTGATGACACTTCATGCAGCCGCCTGTGAGCTGTTTCAGCAGCTGTGAGGCAGCTTCGGTGCGGTTGGATTTGACGGCCTGCAGGAGTTCCCTGGCCTGGTGTTCGGATTCCTGCATGAGTGTCCGGAATTCGGGGGGCCGATCGTTTGTCAGCAGCCGCAGGGATTCGGTCAGGCTTTCCTGCACCAGCAGCAGTTCGGTTTGGGGGACGACGTCGGGGTGATCGGGCGGAGTTTTCCAGCCGGCAGCGGCGGCGAGTTTTACGTTGTCGAAGTGCCGATCGAGTTTTGCCATGGCTGCGGCCAGGGAATCCACTTCGGCCTGGGCATGCAGTTCCGGGAGTACAGCATCGGGAGCGGGGTTTTTGAAGGCGGCCACATCGCGCCAGAGACCTTTGTAATCGGGACTTGTGCCGCAGCGTTTGAGGAGTTCAGCGGCGGTGGTGGGGTTGAGTGTTCCCGCGGCCTGGCAAATCACGGCGGCAGCTGCGGGGCCCCGGTGGCGGCCGTGATGGCAGTGCACGTAGAGTGGTGTTCGCACGTCCCGTGCGACACGTACGAGAGCCAGCGTGGATTGTTCGTCGATGCCGTCGTAGCCCAGTGGGATGTGGATGTAGCGGAGTCCGTATTTGGCGGCGAGCTGTGTGTTGGGAAGGGCTCCGTCGACGCTGACGATGGTGGTGATGCCCTTTTGCTGCAGGGCCGCGAAAGCTGCTTCGCCCTCCGGTTCCCCGCCCACGATGACACCGGGGGCAGCTTCACGCACATTGTGGAGCCCCGGCAGGTCGTCCGCGGCTGCTGACACCGCCGGGCTTGCAGACACCGCGAGGCTCAGGGCTGCGATGAGCAGGAGCCAGGGAAACTGGTGAAATCTCCACGGGTTGTGACCAGCATGTCTGCAGATTGACCGCATCATTTCTGCTCCTCATCAGCCGGCTTTGCATCAGCGGGCTTTGCTGCTTCATCCTTCTTTGCAGCGGCGTTCTGGGTGCGTTTCTGGAAGGTTTTCCACCGCACGGCCTGATCGGCGATTTTCTGGGGAGTGGCGAGGTTCAGCATGTGGCCGTGGTCAGCCGTCACGATCAGCAGCGATTCCTGCCAGCTGCTGTGCCGTTCCACCCAGTCGGTGATCACTTTCACGGCGGCGTCGCCGCTGTTGACGGCACCGATGGAATTGTCGAGGTTGTTGTCATGATTGGCCCAGTCCACGTCGCCCGGTTCAACGAGCAGCCAGAACTGCTGTTTATCGCGTGCCAGTACGGTGAGTGCGGCCGACGTCATTTCGGCGAGGGTGGGATTTTCTGTGAGGTCCGCTTCTTCGTAGGATTCGGCCTTACCACTGCCTCCGACTGCAGGCTGGCCGGAGCCGTTGGCGGTTGCGTATGGCAGGTGCCCGGCGGCGTTGCCGTTGCCGAAGAACCCCAGCAGTCGCTGGCCGTTGGCGGCAGCCGCTGCGGCGGCGGTCTGCAGGACTTCTGTGCCGTCCCTGCCGGCGGTTCGCACTGCGGTTACGTAGCGACCGCCATTCTGCACGTCCACGGCTTTGAGATCCGCTTCCGTGAGATAAATCGGGCCTTCGACAAAGTTCTGTCCCTGTTTCTTCATCCCGTCGCTGCTCTTCGCAGTGACTCCGTAACCACCACCAATCACCACGTCCATCCCGGGAAGCGGGTCATTCGGGTGGGCGATGGACTTTAGTCCGAGCATGTCGCGAGTGAGGTCCTGATAGTCGTCACGGGCGACGTTGTGGGCATAGGTACAGGCAGGTGTGGCATGGCTGATGGGAACGCTGCTGACAGCCCCCACGCGCCAACCCTGCAGCTGCAGCCGATGGGCAATCGTGGCCACCTGTGCGCCGGAGGCGTCCACGTTGATGGCGCCGTTGAACGTCTTGATCCCCGCGGTCATGCTGGAAGCGGACGATGAGGAGTCCGTGTAGGCGTGTTTGGGGGATGTGGGTGCGCCCTTTGAAATCAGGTAGCCGGGATCCACGGGAATGGACCAGGGCGCAATTCCGCCAACCGAGGCGTCATAGCCACCGCGAATGGTGCCGCCGGGGTTGGCGACGGTCTGGGCATCCACGTCAACATCGGTGCCCTCGTTGTGCGGGCTGGTAACGAAGAAGCCAAACTGAGTTGTGCCACCGGCCGTGTAGGACTGGAAGTGGGTTCCACTGCCGCGGCCGTAGAGGTAGGGGACGCTGGCGGAATTCCAGATGGCGGCCGCGTGGGTGGTCTGCCAGTCCATGCCGTCGAAGACCACAAGGAAGATGTGTTTCTTTCCGGCGGCAGCAGCGGCCAGCTGGATGTCGTAGACATTCGTCTGATCCATCCAGATCGCGCTGGAATTGACTGTGCGTTCGGGGAGGTATCCGTAGATCTTCTGCAGTGCGTCTTCGGACCGGTACACGCTCTTCGGGCCAAACCACGAATCGAGGTCGATTCCCGGGCCGGCGCCTTTGGTGCCGAATGTGTAGACGGGAATCAGGCGATTGGAGTGGGAGGTGTGGTTGGACCACACGGATGGATCGGTACCCCACCATGCAAAGTCGGATTTCTTTGCGGCGATCGCCATGGTCTGCATGTCACGAATGGGATCAGCTGCGGAGATTCGGGCGGGAACGCCGCTTTCGGTCTCAGCCGGCTTCGCCTGCGGAGCCTCAGCCTCCTGAGCCGGCGTTGGGGGGGGGCAGAGGAACAGAGCGAGGAGCAGCAGCAGTTGCGGCAGACGAACGTGAAGCACAGTCAGCAACCCTCCGTAAGAACCACCGGCAGCGCGGCCGGGGGTGAGATCCACGATCGACACGATTTGCGGGAATAGTCAGGTCGGATTCTGCCAGGGAGACGGGCCGTTTGTGGCGGCCCGCTGGAGCGTCATTTTGCAGGGCTCAGTGCACACGGTGGCCGGGGACGGAGCCCTGGTCCGGTGAGAGCAGGAAGACTTCCGTACCCCCTGCGCCGCTGGCACAAATCATCCCCTGGCTGAGCCCGAACTTCATTTGGCGGGGTTTCAGGTTGGCGACGCAGATAACGAGTCTGCCGACGAGATCTTCGGGCTGATAGGCCGCTTTGATGCCGGCGAAGACGTTTCGAGTTTCGCCGCCGCCGAGTGAGAGCGTGAGCTGGAGCAGTTTGTTGGCACCTTCCACGTGTTTGGCTTCGAGCACGCGTGCGACGCGGAGGTCGATTTTTGCGAAGTCTTCGATGGTGCATTCGGCGGCCAGCGGTTCATTTTTCAGGGCATCCCCGGAATCCTGCCAGCGATCGGCGGGATGGAATGCAGGGGCCGCAGGAGCGGACGCGGCGGCCGCCGGCGCGGGCGTGGTGGCGGGGGCGGGGGCGGGGGTTTGAGCAGCTGCGGATTCGGCAGCAGTTTCCTGGCGGCTGTTTTCAAGCATGACTTCCACCTGTTTGGGGTCGAGACGTTTCATCAGATGCTGGAACGGACTCACTGGTGTCCCGGTGAGCGGCGTTTCGGAATCGCTCCAGCTGCGAATGGGGTGATTGAGGAGTTCTTCGGTTTGTTGACGGAGCTGTGGGAGGACGGGGGAGAGGTAGACGACGATCTGTCGGAACAGATTGAGGATGATGGAGCAGACCTGCTGGAGTTCGAGGGAGCGGCTGGGGTCGCGTTTGAGCACCCATGGCTGCTGGTCATCGACGTAGCGATTTGCGCGATCGGCGAGGGCCATGATTTCGCGCATGGCGGCGTTGTAATTGCAGTCTTCGTAGAAGGCTGCGATGGCGGCGCCGCGTGCGGCACCTGCGGCGAACAGGCCGCCGTCGTCCGGGTACTCGGACGTCAAACTGCTGCCGGAAAGAAATCCGGCACAGCGGGAGGCCAGGTTGACGACTTTGTTGACGAGGTCGGTGTTCACCTTGGCGATAAACTCGTCGAAGTTCAGGTCGATATCGTCGAGGCCCGGGCCGAGCTTTGAAGCGTAGTAGTAACGCAGGGGGCCGGGCGGGAGATGTTTGAGCCAGGTGGACGCCATCAGGAAGGTGCCCTTTGACTTGGACATCTTTTCCCCGTCCACCGTCAGGAAACCGTGCACGTGGACTTTGGCGGGCAGACGCAGGCCGGCTGAATGCAGCATTCCGGGCCAGAAGAGTGTGTGAAAGTAGGTGATGTCCTTGCCGATGAAGTGATGGATTTCGGCTGAGGATTCGGCGCCCCACCATTCCTCCGGAGTGCTTTCGTTGCGCTGGCACCATTGCCAGGTCGATGCGATGTAACCGATGGGAGCATCGAACCAGACGTACCAGTAATTGCCGGGATGATCGGGAATTTCGAAGCCGAAGTAGGGAGCGGGTCGGGAGACGTCCCAGTCCCGCAGGGGTTCGCCCAGAAAATGCCCGCGGAGGTAACGGGCCACTTCCGGCTGCAGGTGATTGCCGGACTGCGTCCATTCTTCAAGAAACCCGTGGAGCTGTTCCAGTTCGATGAACAGGTGTTCGGCCGAGCGCACTTCGGGAACGGCGTTGGAGAGGACGCTGCGGGGATCGCGCAGGTCGGCCGGTGTGTAGGTGGCACCGCAGGCGCTGCAGTTGTCGCCGGGCTGGTCCGCAGCACCGCAGCGGGGGCAGGTGCCGCGGACGAAGCGATCGGCAAGGAACGTGCCGGCCACCGGATCATACAGCTGTTCGATGCTGTGACTTTTCACCAGCCCGCGCTGGCGAATAGCGGCCCAGATGCGGTGACAGAACGTCCGATTCTCTTCCGCGTGTGTGCTTCCGTAATTGTCGAATTCGATCTGGAAGCCCGTGAAATCCCGCAGGTGGGCTTCCCGCATGTCCGCGATCAGCGCTTCTTCTGAACGACCTTCCCGTCGAGCCCGAATCATGATGGCGGTGCCGTGCGTGTCGTCGGCACAGACAAACACACAGCGCTGTCCACGCAGTTTTTGAAACCGCACCCAGATGTCCGTCTGGATGTATTCCACGAGATGCCCAACGTGGATGTGACCGTTGGCGTAGGGCAGAGCAGCGGTGACGAGGATTTGTCGAGTCATACAGGGGCGGGGGTGAAGTTGCCTGCGGCGCCGGAACGCAGAGAATTGCCGCGTAAGTGGCCCGGCGGCCGGGGTTGCGATGGTGTGTGGCAGTTTCGAAGGGATGGGCTCTGCAGTCAACGAGACACGGGCCCGGCGGTGGAAGTTCCCGGAAAATCGTGGCGGATTTTCCTTGACAGAGGGAGGAAATGTTTACTTCCCGGTTTGTCGGCTCACCCGCCATCGCAGGTTGGCTGCGAGGCAATGGCTGCCCAGTCTTCACAACTTTCCAAACTGACCCGGACGGACGGACGGCTGTTCAACGGCGGTCAACCCTGCTGGCTGCGAGTTTCTTCCGGGGTTTCCCGCTGTTTCAGCAGTCGAGGGCTGGCCCGTTGTCTGCCGCTGACTTATTCTCTCCACACAGCTACTCCGTATTCGCCGGTATCTCCCGGAAGGTCACGACATGCTTTCCCTGCAGACATCCCTCCGCTACCCGGTTCTGCACCGAGCTGTGCCGTTGCTGCCGTTCGTCGTTGTGTTTCTGACGGCACTGCTGATCCCAGCCCGCAGCTGTTCCGCTCTTGCCGCATCCACCGCCGACACGCTCGCTGACTGTCAGACGATGCTCCGGACGGGCCGCTACGCCGAATGCCTTGAAGCCACCACCAAAGCCATCGAAGCGCGCAGTTACGGTGAAGAATGGCCGATTCTCAGAGCCCGCGCGGAACTGGCGCTCGGCAAATATCCAGAGGCGCTCGCATCCGTTGCGGCCGGGATCGAACGGTATTCCTGGAGCGTCCGACTGCGACAGCTGCAGCACGAAGTGGCCATCGCCAACGGCAATCCTGAGCTGGCAGCGACTGCCATCGCCGAAACAGAAAAGCTCGCGGCCACCGCTGCGTGGCGTTACACCGACGCCGATGACCTCGCAGCGCTCGGCCAGATCGCACTGGCTCTGGGAGCTGATCCCAAAGCCGTTCAGGAAGGTTTCTTTGAACGCGCCCGCCGGAATTACCCGAACCGTCCGGAGGGCTTTATCGCCGCAGCCCGGCTGGCACTCCAAAAAGGCGACTCAGCTCTTGCCGCGGACCTGCTCCAACCGGTGCTCAAGGAATTCAGCGGCGAGCCGGATGTGCTGTTCCTCGCCTCCGAAGCACTCGCCTCCGCCGCCCCGGACCGCTCCGCCGAACTCCTCAGGCAGACGCTCACGATCAACCCCGCCTACTTCCCTGCGTTGCTGAAGGCGGCCGACAGGCTGATCGATCGGGAAGACTATGCTGCCGCTGAGGAAACGCTCCAGCAGATCCTGGCCGTCAACCCCCATCACCCCGAAGCCCATGCTCGCCGCGCTGTGCTGTTTCTGCTGCAGAACAATTCGGCTGCTGCCGAGGAGAGTCGCACCGCCGCGCTGAAATTCGCCCCCGGTTCTCCGCTGCCGGATCACATCATCGGTCGTCGGCTGTCTCAGAAATATCGTTTTCGTGAGGGTGCGGAATCCCAGCGCAAAGCGCTGGCTGCCGATCCCGATTTCGCCGATGCCCAGGTACAGCTCGCACAGGACCTGCTGCGGCTTGGCGAAACAGCCGAAGGCTGGAAGCTCGTCGAAGCCGCCCAGAGCAAAGACGCCTACAACACTACGCTGTTCAATCTGATGCAGCTCCGCGACAGTCTCAACCGCTTCACCACTCTGCACTCCGAACACTTCGAAGTGCGGATGGAAAAGCAGGAAGCCGCGCTCTACGGCCCCCGCGTGCTGGCATTGCTTGAAGAAGCCTGGACCACCTTCTCCGCCCGCTACCAGTTTGAACCGCAGCCGCCGGTGATCGTCGAAATCTATCCCCGCCAGGATGACTTTGCCGTGCGCACCTTCGGATTGCCGGATGTCTCCGGATTCCTGGGTGTCTGCTTTGGCCGCGTGGTCACGGCGAACAGTCCCGCCAGCCGTCGTGATCAGCCCAGCAGCTGGGAATCGGTGCTCTGGCACGAATTCTGTCATGTGGTGACGCTGCAGAAAACCGGCAACCGCATCCCGCGATGGCTCAGTGAAGGGATCTCCGTCTATGAAGAACGTCTTCGCGATCCCCGCTGGGGCCAGAAAATGACGCCCGCATTTCGGCAGCGAATTCAGGACGGCAAAGCGGTCGCCATCGCGAAGCTCAGCAGTGCGTTTCTGAACGCGGAGTCCGGGGAAGACATCAACTACGCCTACTTCCAGTCCTCGTTGGCTGTTGAATACATCGCCATCGTTCACGGCCTGCCTGCACTCAATAACGTACTCAGCGATCTCGGCAATGGTCTGGCCATCAACGATGCTCTCGAACGTCACGCCGGCGGCCTTGCTGCACTGGAAGCCGGCTTTACCGAATTTCTCAGCAAACAGGCGGCCGCGCTCTCGCCCGAGGCGGACTTTGCGACCGCCGAACTGGAACAGATTCCCGCCGATGATGCCGCAGCACTTGCCGTGTTTCTGCAGAAGCACCCCAACAATGTTCCCGCGCTGACGCGGCAGGCCGCCATGCAGGTCGACTCCAGTCCCCAGGAGGCAGAGAGTACCCTCCGCACACTGATCAGGCTGGTACCCGAAGACGACAGTCGTGGAAGTGCTCGCCGCACACTGGCCGACCTGCTCCGCAAACAAAATCGCAGCAGCGAAGAAGCCGATCTGCTCCGCGAACACCTCAAACGCTCCGCGGATGATGTCGAGTCCGCCCTCCGACTGCAGGAGCTGTGCGTCGAACAAAAGCTGCACTCCGAAGCTGTCCAGCTGGGGCAACTCATCTTCGCCGCCGATCCCTTCCGCACCGCGCCGCTGCAGCGAACAGTCGACGCGGCGATTGCTGATCACAACACACCCACGGCCGTCGCTGCACTGGAAGCACTGCTGCAGCTGCAGCCGGACGATGCCCCAAGGCTGCGGTTCCGCATCGCCCAGCTGCTTCGCACCTCAGATCCAACCGCCGCCCGCCGCCAACTGCTGCTGGCACTGGAACAGGCCCCCCGCTTCCGCGACGCACACCGGTTGCTGCTGGAACTTTCGCCGTAGTCAACGCACGATGGGCTCTCAGAATAAAGCTCCGGTGCATTCGCCTTACCTGAGCGGACGGGCGGCAGCCCGACGCTGCGCGAGAGAGGAGAGGGTGGAAAGTAGAGAGTAGAGGAGAACGCGGAAGTCAGAACGGATAAGCGGACGGGCGGAAGCCCCCGGTTACGCCTCCGCACCCTGGTGCGCA
>JBEAUF010000344.1:0-22272 GCA_041161565.1 Planctomycetota bacterium
GCGCCAGACTCAATCCACAACACAACCCTGCCATCACCAGCATTCGCGGACGCCACTGCGAGACTCCGTCTATCCAGTACCCAAGGGCGGCCCAGCCAAGCCCCCACGCCGGCACCTTGGACTCAAATCCTCCAAGAATCCACTCGCCGGAAAAACTGCCTGACTGAGTCAGCAAGGCAAATAACCCCGCCGCCGCCACGCCTCGCCAGCCCTGCAAACCGACAGCACCGCAGATTCGATTCCAACCCAGCGCCAATACCAGAGCTGACAGCACTCGACCCACAATTACCGTCAGGCCAAACGAACTCCACTGAGTCCACCAGCCGGTCAGCAGCAAAAAACACCAATGCACGTTTGCAGAACGCAGAAAAAAATCCCGGTCACACCAGTCGGGATCCACCAGCGACCGCGCCTTGCAGACGTAGTGCGGCTCGTTCACTCCCGGAACAGCTACCCCCAGAAACGAAACTCCTGCAAACAGCAGCCATACCAACAAAATCGGCCACAGCACGGCAGGCCGCCGCTGTGGCCGATCAATACTCTGACTGAGCACCTCTGAGGTCACGAAGTCTTTCCCGGAGCCGCCTTCCGTGACGCCTTCTTACCACCGGACTTCTTCGCTGCGGCACTGCCCGCAGACTTCTTCGAGGCCTTCTTTGCGGGCTTACCGTCCGCACTTCCAGACTCACCCGCTCCTGCCTTGGCCTTGCCTTTACCAAATACCCGATCCCAGTTCTTCCAGAACTCCGGCGTCGTTCCCGTACGCACTATCGGTCCACTCATCGCTGATCGTCTTTCCCTGGTTTGAGTCAAAAAATGGCAACTGCACCCGGCTTGATTACTCAAAGACCGATCGGCCATGCTGCAGGAAGTGTGATCGGCCGCGTCGCCATCGTCAAGGAAACAAACCAGGGTGCAACGAATTCCGACAGGTAACTCAGCTTGAAACCCGAGTCACTCCGACTGCATCGCCTCACGAAATGTTCCAACCGCCGACTGCAGGGCACTCAGCGACCGCGAGAACACCGCGATGAACTCCTGTGGACCCGACAGAAACAGTTCGATGCTGGCCCACGTGTCATCCTTCACCGGAAAAATCTTCGCCACTTTGGTCTTCGCCGATGCCTGCGTTGCCGCCTGGATCACCCGCTCACGCTCCTCGTCGTCCTCAATCGACCAGAAATTGGGGAATACCAGCCGGTAAAACATTTCGTCTTTTTCGTCCAGAATCACAAAGTATGAACGCCCCTCGACCTTGAAGAGTATGTCTCCGTCGTCATCGATGCTCGGCACATAGCCCTCAGTTTTGATATGCTCAAGAATCACCGAGATCCGTTCCGCCTTGCCCATGGCTTCCTCCAAAGACTCAAAAACATCAAAACCCTCGTTCCCCCCGGGCAACTCCTGCGGAGCTACCTCCGCAGGCTGCTCACGTCGCCAACCCGCCGCTGTCCAGCGAAATCGCTTCATGGTCATCCCTTTCTACCCAGAGAGTTTCAGATCCCACTAATCTCCATGACGGTCCGGCTCAGCAAACGTTCAGAAATTTTTTGGCATAATTCGATTTTTTGAGGGAAAATCTGAGAGCTTTTCACTCTGGTTTCCCCCCAATGCACCATAAATGCCGGTGAGTCCTCAGAAACAGCCGCCCACCGCTCGCCGCCACCGACGAATTGCTCGTCTCCCCCAGCGAATTCACCGACACCAGCTCAAACTCCGGAGCAGCCCGGAACACGAAACAGTCACCACCCTGGTTCATCGTATAACACAAACCGTCACTCAACATCACCGACGACCAGTTCACGCCCTTACCAGCCCCGGACAATCGCTGCTCCCACTTCAACTCGCCCGTCAACAGGTCGAAACATTCCGCTACACCGGGGTCGTTGTGAATATAAATGTGCCCTTCGTGAATCACCCCCGAACCAATCCGCTGCTTCGTCTTCGGATGCCGCCAAACCCGATGGCTGGCCGTCACATCGCCACTCCCGTCCCCCCGCACAGCGACGCTCATTCCGTTGTAACCGCCCATTGCCACCACCAGACTTCCATCCGTCAGCGGGGATGTGTAACACAATGCGTTTGTTCCACCACTCACCCACAATTCCCGCCCCGTCGCCGGATCAAAACTGCGGATGCGGAATGGAACACTCAAAACCAGCTGCTGCCGCCCCGCTATTTCAGCGACCAGCGGAGTACTCCAGGAACCCGTGTAGTCGGCACTTTGAAACTTTGCTTCCGACGTCCCGTCTTCATCCAGCGGTTCGGCATACTCCCACACCAGCTCGCCGGTGCGTTTGTTGATCGCCAGCAGCCGCGAATTCTCGCCCGGACCAAAGTTCACGCAGCACAGATCTCCATGGAGCACCGGTGAAGACCCATATCCCCAGATATGACGCTGCTCACCGGACTTATATGACCACTGTTCCTTGCCCTCCATGTCGTAGCAGTACAACCCCGCAGAGCCAAACCACACCACCACTCGCTCACCATCTGTGACCGCAGATGATGAACACGGTGGATTTGTACTGTGAGTCGGGTCCGGCTCGCGGTACTCCACACCCCGCTCCCAGATCTTCACTCCCGTCTCCCGGTCAACACACCACAGCGTCCGTCGCTGACCTCGAGTATCCGGCTGAGTCAAAAACACCCGATTGCCGTGAATCACCGGCGTTGAATTGCCCGCCTCAGGCAACTCCAGCTTCCAAACCACGCCCTCTGTCGCAGACCAATGCACCGGCAGGCCACGCTCCAGACAGCGCCCGTCCCCAAATGGCCCCCGCCACTGCGGCCAGTCATCGGCAGAGCACCTGTCGTGGAAGCCCACAGCCAACAATCCCGTGGCCAGCAGAATAAGTCGCCAGTTCATTTTTGCGGTCTCCCAAAACCTCGACGGCCGGCAGTCAGCGGTCTGCTGCCTGACAACTGCCGTACACCTTCGCCATTCGCCTGAAACACCCTCACTCTCAGAACTTCCGGCTGCTCGAACGCTCTGCCGTCGGAAAATCGGCCGGAATCGGAATCGTCACCGTTCCCGTTGCCGCCCATTCGGTTCCCCGCAGAAGCGTAGTGATGAATCCGACGCACTCCTGAGAATACTCCGCATGCCCCATCGGAGTATGGAAAACACGCCCCTTGCCGTAGTCGATTGTCATGAGCATCGGTTCGTGACGCCCGGTGATTTGTGATTCCGCAGTTGCCAGAATTCGCATGTTCTTTGCCGGCCCTCGCAACTTGTCGTACAGCTCGTCCTTTGCGTGCATCCACTCGCGAGGCATGCCCTTCACAATCGGATGCTCCGCATCCCGCACCACAATCGGGAACTCAAGCTGCGGACCGTGGTTACCGCCATTGCCCGGACTGGTATCCCTAACCAGCTTTCCCTGTTTATCGAAATAGACATAGGGGCCGTCCTTCTCCGTTCGCCCACCCCAGCCACCAAGGCCAATCATCTCGTTGTAGGCCGGCCATTCCGGGAAGGAATTGTCAGCTGCATGCACCACAACAAAGCCACCGCCGCCCCGGACGAAGGTTTCGAAAGCCGCCTGAGTCTCCGCAGGCCAGGGTGCGGCACCATGCCCGAAATTACTGAGCACCGCCGCGTATTTACTGAACTCCGGCCGAAAATTGGGGTCCGTACCCTGCGCCGCTGCAGTTGCCACGTCCACCTGAAATCGACCGGATTGCTCCAGCCAGCCCTTCATCATCTGAGTCGTCTTCGGCCAGACCCCGTGATTGTTCTGACCATCCACAATCAACACCCGCACTGGTTCCGCCGCAGACACACCCGCTGCAGTCCCGACAAACAACAGAACAGCCGCAAACCACCGCATTCCCCGAGACATCGATGACATTCTTTCGCCCCCGTTCCAAAAACAGCCGCAGCACCGAAGACCCAGGCGGTCCCCCAAATTCGCCCGCAGAATACCGTCACCCCGCTAATGAAAGCAATCGCTGCCAATCGCCACAACAATCCACGCCGACTCCACCCGCGACGCCCGCTCGTGCCTGGCCTTCGTAGGGCAGGGCAGGGGAGCTGCTCTGAGACTGTTTCTTTTCCGTGATTCCAGCCGCAGTCGCGTGCGCTGCTGCAGACGCGTCGAGGTGTTGTCAGGATAAGGAGGCTGGCGACTTTCGATAAGAACCAGGCATGTTTCAGCGAATACCTGCACTCCGTGATCCGTATTTCTGCACTCTCCCGGATCTGCTGCCCCCGCTCCCATCCCGACTGGGGCGAGACACCTGTTTGGGGCCTAAAATCCGCCTGCCGCACCTCGTACCCCGCCGGTCCGCTTCGTCATTTGGACGACCGCGTCACTTTCGGTAACATTCCCCGAATCGCGACACTCGTATGCTCCCCCCCGAACGGACTCACCACATGGCTGATCCCGCTCCCGCTGCTGCTCCTGCCGCCCCTTCCGGCCGGCCGTTTGCTCACCTGCACTGCCACACGCATTACAGCCTGCTGGATGGCGTCAACCGCATCCCGGATCTGGTGTCGCACGTCAAGTCGCATGGTATGAATTCGATTGCCATCACCGACCACGGCAATCTCTACGGGGCCATCGAATTCTACAACGCCTGCAAGTCCGGCGGCGTCAAACCCATTCTCGGTTATGAAGCCTACGTGGCCCCCGGTGTCCGCACTGATCGCAGTGCCAGCCGACAGAAGGAAGCTGCCACCCACCTGACGCTGCTCGCCATGAACCGCAAGGGGTTTGATAACCTCATTCGACTGTCTTCCGCCGCCTACCTCGAAGGCTTCTATTACAAACCTCGTATCGACCGACCGCTGCTGGAAGAGTGCAATGAAGGCATCATCTGCCTCTCCGGCTGCGCCTCGTCAGAACTCTCCCGACTGCTGCTCGCCGACAACATGGACGAGGCCCGGCGGCTTGCCGAATGGTATGTCCGCGTCTTCGGCGACCGCTTCTACCTCGAAATTCAAAACTCCGGCTTCGAAATCCAGCGACAATGCCTCGAACGCACCGTCGACCTCGCCCGCGACATGGGGCTTCCGCTGGTAGCCACCAACGACGCCCACTATCTGACTCAGGCCGACGCCAAAGTTCAGGACGTCATGCTCTGCGTCAACACGCGGACCACCGTTGACGACGAAAAACGCATGAAGATGGAGCATGACGGTCTGCATGTGTGCCCGCCGGAAGAGATGTACGGTCGCTTTCCGGGCCTTGAAGACGCCGTCGCCCGCTCTCAGGAAATCGCTGATCGCGTCGACATGCAGCTGGGCGATCGCAAACTCTATCCCGTGTTCCGCCCGCCCAATGGCAAGACAGACATCCAGTACCTCCGGGAT
The DNA here is from genome assembly GCA_041161565.1 of Planctomycetota bacterium. GTDB lineage: Bacteria > Planctomycetota > Planctomycetia > Planctomycetales > Planctomycetaceae > SXXK01. The sequence continues at coordinate 5,318 of JBEAUF010000344.1, forward strand.
CTCTGCCGCGATCGCATGTACGAACGCTACGGCGACGAACTCACCGACGCCCACTGGAAACGGCTCGACTACGAACTCAGCGTCATCGAATCCAAGGGCTACGCCAGCTACTTCCTGATCGTCTGGGACTTCGTGGAATTCGCCCGCCGCAATGGCATTCCCTGCGGCGCACGCGGTTCGGCCTGCGGAGCCATCGTGGCCTATCTGCTGCGCCTGGGCGACGTCTGCCCACTCAAGTACGACCTGCTCTTCGAACGCTTTCTCGACCCCAGCCGTAACGAACCACCCGATATCGATATCGACTTCTGCCGCGATCGTCGGCAGATGGTCATTGACTACACCAAGGCCAAGTACGGCGAACGCAACGTCGCCCAGATCGGCACCTACGGCACACTCAAGGCCAAGAACGCCATCCGCGACGTCGGCCGCGCGCTCAACGTGCCCCTCGCACGCGTCAATGAACTTGCCAAAATGGTCCCCGACACGCTCAATATCCGCCTCAAGGATGCCATCGAGGAAAGTGCGGATCTGAAAGCAGCTCGCGACACCGACCCCGTGGCCCGCAAGCTGCTGGAATTCGCCATCGCCGTCGAAGGACTTGCCCGCAGCGCCGGCACCCACGCCGCCGGCGTCGTCATCGCCGATGTCCCCCTGGATACCGTTCTTCCGCTCCAAACCATCACCGGCAAGGAAGATATCATCACTCAATGGGACGGCCCCACTGTTGAAAAAGTGGGACTCCTGAAAATGGACTTCCTCGGACTCCGCAACCTCACCATCCTCGACAAGTCCGTCCAGAACGTCAAACGCCGCCACCCCGATTTCGACCTTGAACAGGTCAAAACCAACCTCACTGACGCCCGCACCTTCGCGCTGCTGCAGCGCGGCGAAACCAAAGGCGTTTTCCAGCTTGAATCTGGTGGCATGCGTGACCTGCTCACCAAAATGAAGCCGGACTGCTTTGCAGACATCATCGCCACCTCCGCACTCTACCGCCCAGGTCCCCTCGAAGGCGGCATGGTGATGGAATACGTGGACGTTAAGCACGGACGCAAGCCGCCCCGCAAGGTGCACCCCACCGTCGATGCGGTCCTCGCCGAAACCTACGGCGTGATGGTCTACCAGGAACAGGTGATGCGGATTCTGAACCGCGTCGGAAACATCGAACTCTCCAAAGCCTACAAATGCATCAAGGCGATCAGCAAGAAACAGGAAAAAGTCATCACCGGGTTTCACTCGGACTATATCTCTGGTGCCGTCAGCAACGGCATTCCCGAACAGGTCGCACAGGAACTCTGGAACCTCATCGTTGCCTTCGCCGGATACGGATTCAACAAATCCCACTCCACCGCCTACGGACTCATCGCCTGGGAAACTGCTTTTCTAAAGGCCCACTATCCCGTCGAATTCATGGCAGCCCTGCTCAGCTGTGAAATGGAAAGCACTGAACGCATCAGCGAACACGTCGATGATGCCCGGCGCATGAAAATCGAAATCCTGCCCCCCGATATCAACCGCTCCGAAGTCGACTTCGGCATCCTCGACGACAAAATCACATTCGGACTGGGCGCCATTCGCGGCGTCGGTGAAGCCGCTGTCAAGGCCATCGTCGACGAGCGCATTGCCCGGGGAACGTTTCGCGATGTCTTTGATCTCGCCGAACGCGTCGATCCAAAACTGCTCACCAAAGCTGCCATCGAAACGCTCATCAAAGCCGGTGCTCTCGATTCGCTCCCAGGCAACCGCGCCCAGCAGCAAGCGGTCGTTGAACGCGCCGTTCAGGCCGCTGCATCCAAACAAAAAGACAAAGCCCGCGGGCAAAAAAGCCTCTTCGGTGGTGATGATGATCAGGATGCTTCACCAGGACAGGCCGGCTCTTCCGCCAACGCCTCACTCCCCGATGTCCCCGACTGGACACATGCCGTCAAACTCCAGCACGAAAAGGACACCATCGGCTTCTACCTCACGTCGCATCCCCTCACCCAGCATGCCAGACGCGTTGAACGCTACGCCGCCAACCGCAACTCAGAACTCGCTGAACTTGAAGATGGTGCCCAGGTCGTTGTCGGCGGCATGATCTCCTCCATCAAACTCGCCAATGCTAAGAAACCCAGCCGCAACGGGCACACCCGCTACGCCAACTTCGACCTTGAAGATCCCTCCGGAATTATCCGCTGCATTGCCTGGCCCGAAGACTACTCACGCTACGAAGACGTGATCAAAACAGAACACGTGGTCATCGTCTCCGGAAAAGTCGATCGCCGCAGCCGCGAACCAAACCTGATCGTCAATCGCATCCACACGCTCGATCAGGCTGATCGCGAATTCACCGCTCAAATTGCCATTCGCTTTGAGAAAGGCCTGCATACCGCCGCCGATATCCAGCGTGTCCGCGGGCTGCTCTCACGCTTCCCCGGAAATACCGACGTCATCCTCCTCGTCGACTCGTGGTCCGAAAATAACCGGACGAAATCCGACTCCGATTTGACACCGGGAGACACGGCCCCACCAGCCCGACTCCGCTACGTACTCACCACGGGAACCGACTGCCGCGTCAACATCGGCCCCGAATTCCTGCAGGCACTCACCGACATCGTTGGCGAATCCAACTACGATCTCAAAGCTGCCAAAACCCGAAAGCCAGCCGCTCAAAGTGTCGGCAGGTGAACCTCCACGATCCTCGCATCAGCCACCTCTGTGCACGGCCTGTCATTCATCACAGCCCCACGTTAATATCCACTACAGTCCCACCACCCGCCTGACCACCTTCCCCGCACCGCCGACACAACCCATCACCCACCGTCCACGGATCCTCAAGATGCTCGACGACGGCCCCGCCACCAGCGGCTCCCTGCTTGATCGACTGCACAACTGGAGCGACCGCTCTGCATGGCAACGGTTCTTCACCAACTACAACCCGCTCCTCGAATCATGGACCCGATCACGACTCCAGAATCCAGCCGATGCCCAGGAACTGGTCCAGATTCTCTGGTGCGAACTCTCACGCCGACTTCGCTCCTTCAAATATAGCCCCGCCCGCTCCTTCCGCGGTTGGCTTCGTTGCCTGCATGCCTGCCGACTCAGCGACTTCCGCAAAATCGAACGTCGCCGACTCGCACGTGAACTCCAATACGCAACTGAAGTTGCCCCACCGATCAACCACACTCCCGCCACCACTCCCTCCAGTAACCTCGAATGCCCCCGCCGCCGCCAGCAAATTGAGCGTGCCAGACGCATTCAGGCGGCTGTCCGTAAGCGAGTCAGCCCCCGATCCTGGGATGTCTTTCACGATGTCGCCATCCTCGGACTGGAAATCTCCGAGACGGCCAGCCGACACCAAATGCGCTACGCCACCGCCTGGGCCGCCTTCTCACGCGTAAATCAGATGCTCCAGCAGGAAGCCGCCCGCGAGGACTCGGCATGAACCACGCCAGCGTCCCATGCCCGCTCGCCAGCGAACTCCCGCTGCTCGAACACGATGCTCTCGATCCACACCAGCGAGAAGAACTCGAACTCCACGTCGAAAACTGCCCCTCATGCCGCGCACAACTGCAGTCGGCCGCCACAGCCTGCTGCCAATTACTCCCCCCTGAACTGCTCCTGCCACTTCAGCCGATCCACCCCAGCACACTGCTTTCAGGTCACGAAATCGCCGGCTGCCGACTCCTCAAACCCCTCGGATCCGGCGCCGCCTCCATCGTCTGGCTCGCACTCGAAATCTCCACACGCCGCGAAATCGCCCTCAAACTCATCCCGGTAAACTCCATCCAGCGCGATGACCTGCGAAATCGCTGGCAGTCCGAAGTCACCATCGCAGCCCGCATGCGACACCCCAATCTCATTCGGCTCTACCGCGTCGAAGAAACTTCCGATTTCTTCGCACTCGTCTTCGAATACGTGCCCGGGGAAACCCTCGCTAAACGACTTCACCGTGAACTTCCTCCGCCAGCCATCGCAGCACAACTCATCCACACGCTTGCCAACGCAGTGCACTCCATGCACGAACTGCAGGTCCTCCATCTCGATCTCAAACCATCCAACATCCTCCTTGACCACTCCCAGGGAGAATCGTGGGAACTCGCGATCCCCCGCATCTCCGATTTCGGAATCTCAACGGCAGCAGCAACCGCCGCCGCCTGTTCAACAGCAAACAACCCGCAGCAACGACCAGCAGGCTGCGGAACCCCGCCATGGACCGCTCCCGAACAACTACTCCTCACTCCCAATGACCTGACCCCCGCCGCAGATGTCCACGGCCTCGGCAGCCTCCTCTACGCACTCCTTACAGGCCAGCCTCCGCTGCCATACGTACCCGAGAATCAACTCCTTGACACCATCCTCCGGCAACTGCCCACACCACCGGAACAACTCCAGCCACATGTGCCCGCAGAACTCAGTCGCATCTGCCTGAAATGCCTTCGGAAACACCCCGCAGACCGCTACCAGTCCGCCAGCCATCTCGCCACTGCCCTCGATCACTGGCTCACTGCCAGACCCGGTACCCGGCGACCACAGACCGCTCACCGATCCCTCAAAATCGGCATTCCAGTCGTGCTCGCCGTCGCCCTTACCATACCCATCCTCTTCGCGCTGCCACGACTCCAGCAAAATCAGCACTCTGTCCTCGGCACCACCACCCCGACCTCCACCTCCAGCACCAATCCCACAGCCCCTGCCACAGCCCCACCCGCTGACTTTGTCAGCCTGCTCGCAACTCCAGTAGCTGCCCACAACACCGACTCCGCTCAACAGCTGGCCACTGAAGCCACGCAGCAAACCCAGCTGGCACTTACCCGGCAGCCGCAGTCCTCTGCCGAACTCCTGCGTCTTGGCCTGCTTCTGCAGCGAGCCGGAGAACGCATGAATTCCAGCATGCATTCCCCGCTCTACACCGCAGCCGCCGACATTCTGAACAACGCAGAACTGCTCCTCGACCGGGCCCATCAACTTACACCTGATGATCAGCGAGTGCTTCAGGAACTGGCTGCCGTTCGCATTTGCCTCGGCAATCTCAAAACTCATGCCGCAGCACCCACCAGCACTGCCGGACACAGAATTCTCCGCGAACAAATCCTCAAACTCTGCGAGTGTGCAGCAGTTGCTTCGCAAATGAATGACTGCCGACAACAGGTCTACTGGCTTGGACAGGTACTCGATTCCGCGCGCGTCCGATGCCTGCATCTCGAATGGGCCGGACACGCCAATCTTGCTGCCGAAATCCGTTACAGGATCACCGCTGCGCTTCCGTATGACTCTCCAGCATCAAAGTCTGCCGATATCCGCTTTCGCATGCTGCTCTGGGAACCTTCCAGAACCTCAGCGTCCATTTCACCTGCAGAAAATCAGCCAGACAGCTGGTTGTTTCCGGATCACACAAGACAACTCCAGCTCGAGGCTGTCTGCAACTTCATTGCCAGCGCTCTGTTTTCAGCTCCTCTATCCGCCCCATTCTCTCCGGAAGCGGCGCAACAATGCCTCGCAAACGCCGGAAAACTCATGCATCAACTCGGACTCCAGGAGCAACTCCTGCCCCGCATCCTCAACACCGAACTTGTTCGCCCAATCGCCGCCGTCTCCTCAGAAGCCCGGGTGCTGAACCGCCTCCAGCAGGCAGAGCACATCCAGCACGCCTGGTTGCTGCTCTGCACAGAAGCCCAGCAACTCTTTCCGAATCACCCGGAAATCCATCTGGCCCTTTCAGAAGCTCACCTGCAGGCATGGAAGAATTTGCTCCGCCGCAACCGCGACAATGCAGCCGTGGCCGCCCTCAGACAGTCACAGATCGCGGCAGAAGCTGCATGGCAGGCCGCCCCCGAATCGGAAGTCGCCTACCGGCAAATTGCCGATCGAATTCAACGCCTGGAACGCTTCAGGTCCGGCCACTAGCCACCTGCCGGGCGATCAACTCGTCCAGCTCCTGTCTGAGTTTCTCAAGGATTTCCGTATAGCTGAACGCGCCCAGGGATTCCCGACCTCGCTTCAGATTCACGTGCGTCGGACCACACCACAGGCCCAGATCCGCATCGTCCGTCTCACCAGGACCATTGACCCGACAGCCCATCACCGCAATGGTCACACGATGCGCTTCGGCGTAGCGAGTCATCTCGCGGACCTGCTCCGCCAGCTCCACGAATGCCTCATTCTCCACCCGTGAACAGCTCGGACAACTGATGATATTCAGCGTCTTCAAACCATAATCCACAACACTCCGCACACGCCCCGCTGCGATGTCTTCCAGTATCCGACGCCCTGCGTCAATCTCCTCAGCCTTACGGTTGTTCGGTACTGTCAACGACACACGAATCGTGTCCCCAATCCCCCGGCTGATCAACTGCTCAAACGCAATCCGAGTCTTAATGATTCCATCCGGAGGCATACCCGCCTCGGTCACTCCCAGATGCAGTGGCACATCCGGACGCCGCTCAGCAAAACGACGATTCACCTCAATGACCTTCAGAGGGTCTGAATCCTTCAGCGACACGCAGTAACGGTCATAGCCCAGATCATCCAGTACCGCGCAGTGCTCCCAGGCACTCTCCAGCATCGGCGAGATGGAATCGTCTTCCGGATACCGCTCCTTCACGGCAGGATCCACAGAACCGCAGTTCACTCCAACACGCATCGCACAGTCATTGTCACGGGCCACCTGGACCAGATACTTCACCTTCTCCTGCCACGGACGAGAAGTCTCGTGATGATACAAATGCCCAGGGTTGTACCGAATTTTGTCGACATGCGGAGCAATCACCTCCGCCAGACGGTAATTCTCCTGCAGATCGACCGACAGATTCCCGGTTACCTGGCGACGAATCTCCATCAACGCCTCAGCGTCCTTGCGGCTGTCAATCGCCACACGCACCACGTCCGCTCCGGCATCCACCAGGTCACGGATCTGACGCACGGTTGCGTCAATGTCCTGAGTCCTTGTGGCGGTCATACTCTGAACCGCAATCGGATGACGACTCCCAATCGCAATGTTCCCGATCGCGACGCTTCGAGTTGGATTGCGGGAAATCTCCGGACGCGCTGCAGTACTCATAGTCACACATTCAGGAAAACAGACCGACTGAGAAGCTCACACCCCCAGGATCCTAGTCACACAGAACGAATTCGCCAACTCGCCAGCCAAAACATCCCGCAATCGTCCCACACAGGCCAGTTCCGTTTCCCCTGGAGCCCACAGAAACAGAACCAAATTCCCGATCACCGGCAGTCAAAATGCGTATTTTGAGCCAAGTTGCCGGAATTTACTTGACTTTGCCCTGCGAACTTGACCCCAAACCTCGTCAATTACTCTTTGCCACAGCACCAAAACCGTTTAAATTTCCGTCAAATCAGTCGCCCCCAATCGCCCGAAGTCTCACGTTTCCGCTGTCCCGGCAAAACTCATGACGGATATTCCAACCCTGAACGGAGCTCTCACCACCCACGCTGCCCGCGTTCGGAAGGCTCCGGTGCCCCGACAAACGCCGGCCACCGGAGGTTTACTTCCGGGAGTGCCTGAATTTGTGCCTGCACGTGGACTCCGCAGCGCAAATCTTCAGACCGTTGGCGCTTCGCTTTTTCCCGGAAATACCCGCCTTAACGGCACTCTCGAGCGTCACCTTCGACTGGATGACGGTGACCTGCTGGTTCTGCATGATGACACCCCGGTCGGCTGGGAACGTGGGGACCACGTGGCCCTGCTGCTGCACGGCCTTGGCGGATCCCACCGCAGCGGGTACATGGTCCGCATCGCACAAAAACTCACAAAACTGGGCATTCGCACCTTCAGACTCGATCACCGCGGCTGTGGAGCCGGCACCAGCCTCGCTCGCCAGCCCTACCACGCCGGTCGGATCGACGACATCGCAGCCACAGTTTCGCTGCTCGAACGTCTCTGCCCGGGCTCCCCAATCTCCATCGCCGGGTTCTCCATCAGTGGCAATATGCTGCTGCGATTTCTTGGAGAATACGCCGATTCGCTGCCTTTCAGCCTGTTTCGCGCAGTCGCAGTCTGCCCCCCGGTCGACCTGCACCACTGTGCCTCAAGACTCGCACAGTCACTCTCCGGACAACGCTACGACTGGTACTTCACCCGCAAACTCATCAGCCAGATAGCCGCCTCCCCCCAATGGGACGATAGTCTCCCAATCGCCCACACTCGCCGGCCACCTCGCCGACTCTACGACTTTGACGAACTCTACACCGCTCCTGCCTCCGGATTTCCCTCAGCTGACGACTACTACAACTGTGCCTCAGCCGCTCCCGTTGTTCCCCGAATCCGCGTCCACACGACAATTCTTGCTTCCGAGGACGACCCAGTAGTCTGCGCTGCACCACTCACCAGGCTCTCTCTCCCCCCAAACGTCCGTCTCTGCCTCACACGCTACGGCGGACACCTCGGCTTTATCGGGAAACGTGGAATTGACCCTGACCGCCGCTGGATGGATTGGCGCGTCATTGAATGGCTGCTCGAATAACGCAGCCCGGATCCGAACGCGGACCGGATGTACTTCCCGGTACCGCAATCGGAGCATTCCATCGTGCTGATTCGCGCCAAAGTCCTCCGCTGCATCGCAGTCGCCGTCGTCCTCGGCATCGCCTATACCGCCGCACCATCTGCCTCCGCTCAGTCTTCCCGCCTGGAACTTGGCCGCAGACTGCAGCGATTTGAGGCGGCCTGGGAAGCTGCAGCCCCCGAACAACGCACGGCAGCCGTCACCCCCCTGAAGTCGGCCGTCAACAGCTTTTTCAGCCTGCGACTCGCCGAAGCCGGACGGCAACTCGATACGGCCTGGGTTGCAGTCCGAGGTCCCGCAAATCCTCCCTCACCCCTCGAACAATCCGTAATCGGACTGCAACTGCTCCCGGAACCAGTCTGCGCTGACACCAGCCATGCGGGACTCCAAATCCAGCTCAAACCGTTCTACGAAATCGATGCAGCGCCGCCCACTGCCGCCACATTGCTGCTGGCCATCCATGATCCCAGCGACACAATCCTCGCCGAAACATCCGTTCCCCTCAGCCAGGCCTTGAAGGGCGCTCACTGGGCTCTGCCACCACTGCCAGCCGGAGACCACACACTCAAATCTCGAATTCAGGATGCGTCCGCTCAATTTCAGCTGCCAAACTCAACCCTCAGCCGAATACCCAATTTCACACCTCGCCTCGAAAAACTCCGAACTATCACCGAATCCCCCGCTCCGGCTCCCGATGATCTTCGCAACTCCGTAATTCACGCAACGCTCAAGTCCACCACCGCCACGGCCTCCGCACTCCAGCAGGGCAGGCTGCAGGAAACCGACTACCCCGTCCTCCAGCGCCTTACGCTCTGCGAAAAACTCATTACCGAACCCGTCCCGTCTGAGCTGCTCCTCCAGCACTCAAGGTCCCACGACCTGTGGCTCACTCTTGCCCGCGGAAACAAGGCAGTCCCCACTCGCATTCGCAGCCCCCGCCAATCTTCCGGACCACTACCGGTGCTCTTCGTGTTCCACGGGGCAGGGGGGAGCGAGAATATGTTCTTCGAAACCTATGGTGCCGGACGCACTGTCCGTGAAGCCGTCGACCGTGGCTGGCTCGTCGTCTCTCCTGGCCAGGGACTCCTCGGACTCGCTCTGGATGTCCCCGATCTCCTCAACACCCTCGAACCCTGGTTTCCCATCGACCGCAGCCGCGTTATGCTGCTGGGTCATTCCATGGGAGCCTCTCAGGTGATTCGCCAGATGCAGCGACACCCGGATGCCTCCATTGCTGCTGTTGCACTCGGCGGTGGCGGACGCTTTTCCACACCAAACCCACCCTCCGCAGCATGGTTTGTCGCTGCCGGGAAGGAAGACTTCGGACGGCCAGGTGCCCGGCTGCTTCATCAAAGCCTCGTCAGCGCGGGGCTCCCCAGCACTTGGCGAGAATACCCCGACGTCGAACATCTCGCCATAGTTCAGGCCGCCATTCCCGCTGTCTTTCAATTCCTTGATGACAACCTTGCCAAACGCTGAACAGACAAACGCCGCTTCAGCCTCAGCGAATTCCCCACCACGGTGAGGTCGCTGAAACCCATTGCCAAAGCTGCCCAAAGTGGACCGGATGCCCCCAGCAACCCCGCGGCTGCGACAGGAATCGCCAGCACGTTGTACGCAAAGGCAAAAACCAGATTCTGTCGAATCGCCGATAAGGTCAGCCGCGATAACTCCACCAACTCAGCGACCGCCTCAATACGTTCCCCGGGAATCACCACTGCCGCCGCTTCCATAGCAGCCGCCGTTCCCGACCCCATTGCCACCCCCACACCACACTCCGCCAGCGCCGCGGCATCGTTCAGACCATCCCCCACCATCACCACCCTTGCACCCAGACCGCGAATCCTCTCCAGCTTCTCCTCCGGGCTGGCATGCGCCATTACATGCGATTCAGGGATTCCCAGATTCTCAGCAACCGTTCGCGCCGTAGCGATGCGGTCACCCGTCAGCATTGCCGACTCCACTCCCAGCAACCGCAGACGCTCCACCGCTGCAATCGCATCCGGCCTCACCATGTCCGACACCTCGAACCGCGCCGCCAGTACACCGTCAAGCACCACCTTTGACGTCGCCAGCTCGTCCCGGCGAATGGAAACCCGCTTTCCACCCACACAAGCGTCCACTCCCTGACCAGGCAGAGCTACGAAGTTCTCCACAACATCAAACTCGATGCCCCGCTGACGCGCCGCACGAACCACCGCCGCCCCAATCGGATGCTCACTCGAAGATTCCGCTGCCGCCGCCAGGCCGAGGACCTGTCGTTCGTCAAAACCAGGCTCCACCTCCAGACGCACCAGCTCCGGCCGACCAACCGTCAGCGTCCCGGTCTTGTCAAAGACCACCAGCTGCGTCCTGCCAATCTGCTCCAGCGCCGCTGCATTGCGAATCAAAATACCACGGCGACTCGCTGCTCCCGCTCCCACCATCACTGCCATTGGAGTCGCCAGGCCCAGCGCACAGGGGCAGGAAATAATCAGCACCGTTACCGCAGAAATCACACCGAATTCCAGCTGCCCCTGAAAACCTCGCAGCACCACAGTCAAACCGGCAATCGCCAGCACCAGCGGCACAAACACCGCAGATACCCGGTCCGCCAGTTTCTGGATCGGCGCACGACTTGCCTGTGCCTCCTGCACCAGCGCAGCAATCTTCGCAACAGTTGTCGCCTCACCGCCCGTCGTGGTGCGAATCACCAGCCGCCCCGTGGTATTCAATCCCCCCGCCGGCACACTATCTCCCAATCGACGCAGAACGGGCAGCGACTCGCCTGTTACAATCGACTCATCCACATCCGACTGCCCCTCCTCCACTACACCGTCCACGGGTATTCTCGCGCCCGGCCTGATCAATAACCTCTGCCCCGCACGCACCTCGCTTGTCCGTACGGTCAGCAACCCACCGTCCAGCCGCAACAACTCACAGAATTCCGGCTGCAGTTGCAACAGCTCCCGCACTGCAGACCCGGCACTCGCCGAAGCCCTCGCCTCCAGCCAGTGCCCAACACTCACAACCGCCAGCAAACCCGCTGCTTCAGAAAAATACTGCGGCAACTCCGGCCTGAACACCAGTACGCCGGCGGACCACAGAAACGCCGTGCCTGCTCCCAGCGAAATCAAAGTGTCCATGTTCGTGCCACCACGACGCAGCGCCCCCAGAGCTGATCGCAGAAATTCAGAACCCACACCCATCACCACTGCCGCGGAACCCATCGCCATCACCCACGGCATCCATGCGGGATGCTCGTGCAGATACGACAATACCCAGTGCCCAAGCTCCAAAGGCAGCCAGATACTCAGCCCCCAGACCGCCCGCCGACGCCACACCAATTCCGCTGCCGCCTGACGCTGCTCCACCTCCGAATACAACACCACGCCGCTCACCGGCTCGGCGTTGAATCCCCTTGAGCGAATGACCTCCAGCACCCTCGGGAACGCATCCTCGGCACACCTCACGGTCGCCAGGCCCGTCGTAATGCTTACTGCAGCCGATTCCGTCAACCCGGACTGCTCCAGGGCACGCTGCAATCCAGCCGCGCAGCCTGCGCATGTCATGCCCGTCACCCGCACCGTGAACGCATTCCCGGTTGCCACTGCATTCACCATGGCTTCCACCCGATCAAAACAAACCCTTACGAAAAAACCAGAATATGCCCGATCGCCAGTTACCGTCTCAGGCCACCAGACAATCCACCACTCTCCGCCAACCGACGCCTGAAGTACTCCGCCCGCTCCGTCAATTCCCGCAGTGCCAGATCTTCCTGCCCTATCCGCCGACACTCCTCCTCAAGCCCGGGAAATAGACCCTCGGATAACCGCGAGGCTGCCAGTTGCTCAGCCAGTCGCCGAATCCTCGCCCCAAGGCCACTCTGCAGTCGCCATGCAAACACCAACACAAGCAGGCCCGACCAAAGCATCAGGAAAAACACGGCCGGAATATAAAAGTCGATCGTCAGCAAAGGTTCAGACGCAGCCGTCGCTCCCACAATCGGTGCCAGAAACGAACTCCAGAAAAAATTATGCCCCATGCGCAGAATGATAAACAGCGGATAAGTCAGAAATACGAATTCAGCAATCACCCGCACTCCCAGACCCGAATGCCGCGCTGCCAAATCCGCAATGACCTCGTCCACAGCCCGCCGTGCGTCGCCCAAAAAACGGCCCTCCAGCAGCATCGCCTGTTGTCGCAGCTCACGCAAGTCCCGCCCATGCAACGAATCGCCCGCTTCCACCTGAGCACTTCGCACATAACCCGCCAGCCGCAGTCTCGCTTCCTGCAGCTGGCTGTCGTCCGGACCCAGTTCCGCCACCCGCTCCAAACCAGACTCCGCCGTCTGCTCCTCCGCCCGCGCCTTCAACCACCGCGCCCCCTGTACCACCCCAATCAAAGCCGCCTGCGCAGACGTCCGCGCCCGAAAAAAACTCAAGGATGCCACCAAACTGCCAAAACCCGTATATAACCGCAGCATCCCGGAAAATGGGCTGAACCCCCATCGCTCAGTCACCGCCTCCAGCAATCTCCGCTCCCACAGACTCCGGCTCTGCATCAGCTCCCCCGCCAGCAGACCACTCATCCGAGCCAGCTGCTCTCGCCTCAACTCCTGCAACACGCCCCGCAATCGCTCCACCTCCGGCAGCACACGATCATACTCCAGCCGGCTCAAACGCAGCGTCTCCTCCAGCAGATCCAGCAGGTTGGCACGCCGAACAGATACCCGCCGCGCGGCCCCCAGCTGACTACTGAGCAATTGCTGCAAACGCCCAAACTCGCCAACACACACAGCCCCCTGCTGCTGCTCCTGCAACGCCCGACGCGAGTCCACAAAGAACATGTCAGCAACCTGGTAACGCTCCGATAACACCCGCCTCCAGTCCTCCCGAATATCCACGTCCTGATCCGCATGCGTCTGCACAAAGACAATTCGACATCCCGAGGCAGCCTCCAGCAACTCCTCCGAAATCCTTGCGCTGCGGTACTTTTGCTGAGTCGATACATACAGCAGCACATCGCAGTGCGGGAGTATCGCACGCAGCCGCGACAGATTGCTTCCAGGATCCGCCCCCTCACTCGTGTCCGGATCCGGACAGTCAATCAGGATCAGCTCCCGCAGCACGGGCGCCTCCACTCGCCGCACCAAAAAGTCCTCGCCCTCAAAACGCGTTCCTCGCAGTTCAAAGCCCGGATGCACAAGCAGCACCGGAGTCACAGTGGTCGGACGCTGACGGCCACTCGGAGTTGCCTCCTGACCAACAAGAGCATTCACCAGAGTACTCTTGCCGGTGCCGGTACCGCCAAATGTGGCAACCACCAGCGGAGTCTCCAGACGCACTCGCAACGTCTGCACCCGCTCCAGTACCTGCAGAGCAAGCCCGCGTGCACGCACTGCCGGCTCCCAACCCACGCGATCATTCACCCAGCGCCGTACCCGCGCTGTCAAATCATCCACATCGTGCAGCAACGCCAAATGCTGCAACTCCCCTGAATACGCCGCCCACTCGTTACCCGCACTCACGACCTCTCTCCCGCCACTCGCTCCCCAAATACACTCCGCACCGCTTCCTCCAGTCCAGCCACATGAAGCTGCGACTCAAGCCACTCCTCGCTCTCACGCAAACCGACTGCCTCCCGCAGGTCCCCGGCCAGACTCCCCACCAACTCACGCTGCAGACGCTCCATCAGCCAACTCCCGCGTCGCGCCAGATACACCTCCTGCAAACGCTGAAACCACGCCTGCAGCAAACTGGCACCTGAGCCAGCCGCCGTTGATACCGCGGCTTCTCCGGCAACAGCCGCCGCCGCTCCTCCCGCAACATCCGCAGCAACATGCACCAGAGTCGATGCAGCTGCATGCCCGAGGGCCGCAGCGGCAAAATCTCCGGCCGGTCCAAACCCAAGCGAAAACAAAACCACACTCGCTACAGGTCGCAATGCCGCAGACACGTTTCCCGCGTGACGGAACACCGCAAATACGTCCGGTCGCTCAAGCTGCATTCGCTGCATCTGTTCGTCGATTACCCCACGCAACTCGCTCGCAAAATCCACCTCCGCATGCTCACGACGCAGCAATTCCAGCAGTTCACTACGCACCTGCCCCGCCACCAACCCTCCTGCCCGCTCACGAATCACCGAATGTCCCGACTCCGACAACCACGACAATCTCTCAAAAACTTCCTCCAAAACCCGCAAAATTGCAGACCATTCCTGCTGACGATAAACGTCAGCCTCCTCCACCGCAGGTCCCTGAATCACCCCCCGCAAAATCGTCAGCGGCCGCAACACCAGTCGGCCCGCCGCGCTGTATGCACTGTTGATCGCCCGAGCCCAGCCTGTCTGATGCTCACGCCACCATTCCCGAACTCCCGCACTTAACGCGGCAACCCCGGGAGCTGGCCAGTCGCGTACTGATATCAGTCCATCCATCGTCAAACGCTGCGATGCACGACGCAAATCATCACTCGCATAACTCAATTCACGCAGCCAGCCACGCACACCGCACACATCATCCAGCAACGCATCCAGTGAACCCCGCAAAGACCGAATCCGCAGCTCACCGAATCGCAGGCGGGATAACTCCTCGCCAGGATTCACTACCCGCTGCAAATCAATCCCCCGCTCCAACTCGCCAGCACTCCCCTCAACCCGCCGCCGCTCAAAAAATGGTAACCGTAATTCATCAGCCGCCCGACGGTCCGCAGGCGCCAAATAGACCGCCTCAGGACGCAAGCCCGTCTCTTTGGAAAACGTTTCCAGCCATATCGGCCAGTATGGCTCGTCCTCCGGCAGCTGCACCTGATTGAAAATCACCAGCGCCGAACGTCCCTCCCGAGCACCCCGGCGAAAAAACTCCTTAACCGCTGCGTCGTTGTACTTCTGCTGAGTAAGCACGGCGATCAACACGTCCGCACTTCGCCGCACCGCATCAGCACGCTGCCAGTTCACACGAGCATCGCTGTCGATGTCCGGAGTGTCCAGCACCAGCAGCCAATCCGGCAACTCGGCTGCACACCTCCAGAACAACAAATTGCGATCAGTTTCCTCAAGAGCTCCCTCCGCAGCCTCCCAGCGACGCAATTCGAAGTCCGGAAAAATCCGCTGCAGCTGCTCTTCATTCCCAAAACGCCCCGGAACCAGACAGGTTGGATGCCGCGTCCCGGATGCCAGCGGACTCACCGCGCTGGCTCGACAACCCACGATGTGATTAAACACCACGCTCTTGCCGATGTTCGTCCCACCCACAACCGCAGCCACCAGCCAGCCGTCCGCTCCCAGCTGAGGCACCAGCTTCTGACGCAGTAACTCATACCACTCCCGACCAGCCAACCCCGGCACACCCAGCAACTCTGAACGTCGCCCCAGCCTCTGTACCGCTGACAGCAAACCCCGCACATGCTCTGCACATTCCTGCATCCGCTGCGAATCCCCCAGCTGCTCTGACATCGTTCACCAGATTTCCAGCCACACCACGCCTTCTTCAAAACAACAGCCGCAGACATCGCGACTGCCGCAGAAGCCCTCGAGCTTCCAACCCACCGGGCAATCTTACCGTGCTGATCGCCAACTACCCACTCGGAATCGAAAAAATGGAGGCGAATCAGCCCACGCTCGCGGTGAGCCCCAGCCAGACTCTCACCCGAGGTATCCGCCGCAGCACCAGCCACTCCAGCAGGAGTACCACTGCCAGTGATACAGCAAACAACGGAAAGCAAACGCCAGTGATCAGGATCGAAAACAACAGTCCACCCGATGCCCGACCAGAACCACCGGCGGGTGCCCCCAGATATCCAGGCTCACGCCTCCGCCACCACATCACCACCGCACTCACCGACAGCAACACCAAACCCCCAGCAGTCAATAACCCCAGAAGCACATTCGGCCAGCCAAACAGCTGCCCCTCGTGCGCCGCCACTCCATAACCCACGGCACGGTCAATCCAGTGCCGGTCAGCAAAATCCTCCCGCTTCACAATCGCCCCCGTTGCTGCATCCAGCTCCACCGTCACTCGCTGCGGACGATTCTGAGTCTCCGATTTGCCCGTCCACGTTCGCGACCGACCGCCTGGTGCTGCCAGCACCACCGGCGGCTTCAGTCGCAACCCCTGTGTGGCCGCTGCCATCCCATCCAATATCTCCGCAGCTGGCAACTCTGAAGCCTCCAGACCTGCTGAGCCACCCCCCGAACCATGGCCCGCATGACCGCTGCCGCCACCCTTCACAGCGGGGCGACCGGTTTTCGCGGCGCTACTGTTTGCCCAGTCCTGACTAACCGCTGCAGTCCCGGTCAGCTTTCGCACGTGCTTAAAGTAATCGCCCCAGAACTTCGCCCATGGCAGCCCGGTCAGCAGCAGAAACAAAGCCAGTCCCGTCACCCACAGGCCGGTCACCGCATGCAGGTCCCGCCAGAAAACCCGCTGACCAGACCACAGCCGCGGATACAACACTCCCCCCAGCCCCCGGCGCC
>JBEAUF010000350.1:0-8419 GCA_041161565.1 Planctomycetota bacterium
ACGGGAAAACGGCAGAGCCCGTTCGCCAATCGGCCACGGAGGATACCGCTGCTGAATCAGTTCGGGAAACGAGTATTGCGCGAGGTGTTCGGGATGTCAACGAGACTGCAACCGTCAATCCCAGGGAGCGTTACGCGTCTGTGTTGTCAGCTCGCAGCGGGAACGAACGATGGCCGCACCGGCCGATTGACATCGACTGCACGCCACAGGGTGTGTTTGGGTGACTTGATCGTGGCCTGGCTGTCAGCAGGGAAGCGGAGCTGAAAACATTCCGGTTTTTCCATTTTCACACCGCTTTTGTTCTTCCAGAGGCAAGGGCGGGTGTTGCAGCAGATGGTTCGATCGAGCAGGGAGTGCAAATTGATGCGGACACGATTGGGTGCATTTACTATTCTGGCTTTTGGTGCAGCAAAACTACCATCCCCATCCCTCGAGAATGACATCGTCTGACCATGGGAATCACCATCCACTACCGCGGTACAATCGACACCATCAGCGACATCCCGCTGCTCGAGGATCGTCTGCTGGACTTTGTGTTTTCGATGGGTGGACAAGCTACGGTCTGCCGTTTTTTTTCGCCGCAGGACCCTTCGCGTGTTGTGAAGGGGCTGATTGTGAATCTGGCGGCCGAACAGGAGCCGTTCAGTCTGCTCTTTTCACCGGAAGGCCAGCTTACGCCGCTGTTTCAGATCGAGGATGCAGAACAGGGACCATTCCACGAGCCTCCTTACTGCTTCGTCAAAACTCAGTTCGGTTCTCCACAGGGACACATCGCGATCGTGCATCTGCTGTATGCCCTGAAGCAGCGTTTCATCAGCAATCTCGAAGTGCTCGACGAGGGTGACTATTACGAGACACGAGATATTCAGCAGCTCACGGACAAAATGGATGCCGTGCAATCAGCAATCGAAACGCTGGCCGACGGCCTGAGACGGTTCTCCATCAGTCCTGAGGCGCTGGAGGATCCGGATATCCTCGCCACAAGGATTGAGCGGATCGCCCAGCAGGCATGGCAATCGCTTGTGGAAGGTGAGCCGCGACAATCCGAAACAGAGGCTGGCGAACTGCAGTCCGCCGACGGCGATCCCGACCAGGCTTCGCTCGACAGCGAAGTCGACGCGATGGATCGGCTGCGTCTGCAGAATGAACAGCGGATTGAGATCCTGAATCGGCGGATTGAGGAATCACTGGCAGCCGGGCTTTCTGTCAACGAGGCCTTTGAGCAGGCTCTGAGTGAACAGGGGTTGCTGCCTCCGGCAGGCAGTCCGGATGACCCAGTATCCGACCGTCAGCCGGCGACCGCATCTGCAGAGAAAGCCCTTCCCGGCGAAACATCCGAACCAGCCGAACTGCATCCCGTGGCAGCTCAGTCGAGGAATTTTCTGCTGCAGGCGATGCAGCTGGGAAGATCGCGGCAGCGACATACCGGACTCTTCATGATGCTCGAAAAAGCAGCCTTCGATATCCTCGGGGGACTTCTGCAGGCGACGGCCGAAAACAATTACGCCGGAGACAGCTCGCAGCGCGCTGCCGCGATTGCTCAGCTGAAGCGAGCCCTGCATGGGCACGGTTACGCCCGCGGTGCTGTTGCGGGGCTGATCAGAGAAGACCTGCTCAGTGCCGACCAGGCAGAGCACTTGCGTGGAGAACTGGCACGGGTTCTGACGGGCATCCACGAGCTGTGTGCCGTCGCGTGGCGGGTTTAATGCGCAGGGCGTCCGTCATTCGCAGCTGTCTTGTGAACGCGTGGCGGCAGCCTGACACGTTGCGGACGAGATTGTTCAGCGACTGAGTCCGACGCGGCGGCGGGCGAGCAGGCAGGCGTCTCCGGCAACCTCAAAGTCGCGGCAGTTTTTCGGGCGTGTCGCGTAGTGGCGACAGCGATAGGGCGCGGAGGCCGTTCCATCCCCGTCCAGTGCAACGCAGGTGCCTTCGGGCCGTGGAACGAAATGTTCATCGCCTCGCAGCTGCACAAGCTCAGGGTGGAGACTGACAAATGGATCGCGAGCAGACACTGGCAGCAGATCGAAGCCCTGGCGGCAGCACGCGCCGCAGCTCCCGCAATCGTCAGCGGTGAGTGTCGGCTCCCAGCGTTCACACGCCTGCTCGTCGGCCTGCACAGCGGGCGCGTTTTTGCCGGGCTGTCTATGCTGACGACAACGCAGTCCGGCGGCGCCTTTGACAGCCCACGCACACGTGCCGCAGGTTAATGTCTCTGTGGTGGAGAGGAGCGAGCCGAGTCGATGGCGGGCCCTGGTGGTGCTCCAGAGCGAGGACGGTGGGGCGACGCCGCGCACCACATCGGCGATTGCGGCGGTGGCTGAGAGGCTGCGTGTGAGCACATCATGGAAGGGTGCGGTCCGTGCCAGCTGAAACCCGGCCTGAGCGATCGCGATTGCCGGATCATCACCAGCCTGCAGGGGATCTTCCGGCAGGGCGTCCCAATAGGGGCGCCAGGTAGTGGTGACCGCCATGAAGTCCCGCAAGCCGAAGGGCGCTGACAGGGCCGCCTGCAAACGATGACACGCGTACTCGTAAACCAGATCGCGCCTGCTGGTATTTGATAGTCCCCAATCCGGAAGTTCCCTGGCACCGATTCCCGACACCAGCCAGTGACAGATCTCGTGAAAAATCATCTGGGCGAGCGAATCGTCGGCATCGAAGTCCTCTGCGACGGAAATCATCAGCGTGCCTTGCCCGTCATAGGCGGCGTAGGCCTGGGCGGTGCGTTGCACAGTCAGCCCCAGGTCATTTGCGGCACGCAGCCAGATCAGTTCAACAGGATCCTGGTAGCAGTGGGTAATCGGGCGTTTGGGCATAGCAGGTCCTGCGGCGGAAAAACGGGGGTCTGTGGTTCACCACAGGGCAGCGTGGGTCGCGCGGAGCAACAGCGAGTTGAGAGAGCGAGGGTGGGTGGTGAAACGGCGCGCGGATGGCGTTCCTTTTCAACCACAGAGTACACAGAGTCTCACGGAGAAACACAGGGAATTCAGCAATCCTGTGAACAGGCCTGCCGGTAAGACTAATTGGTGTGCTTTGAACTGGTTTTGGATGATTGCGCCATTTCCTGACTGTGATGGGGGAAATTGCCGCCGGTGTCTGCAACTAGGCCATTTGAAACCCCGGGATCGTACCGTTGCTGGACCCAAAGGCGCTGACGTCGGCGCCCAGTCTCTGGAGGAACTGGACGAAGAGGTTGCAGAGCGGTGGGTTTTTGCGGGGATCGAAGGCGAGGTGCTGACCGTGGCGAAAGCCTCCGCCGGCGACGAGGATGGGGAGGTTTGTGTTGTCGTGGCTGCTGGCGTTGCCGAGATTGCTGCCGAACAGGACGATTGTGCGATCGAGCAGCGTGCCTGGGCCTTCCGGAGTGGCTTTCAGTTTGGTGAGCAGTTCAGCGAACAGCTGCATCACCTGCAGTTCAACAACCCGCAGTTCGGCCAGTCTGACTGGATCCTGGCCATGGTGGGAGAGATTGTGCCAATCCTGCGTTACTCCCTGAATCGCCGGCACGGCATTGAAGCCATTGAGAGCGAAGGTGATGAAGCGTGTGGAATCGGTTTGCAGGGCGAGTTGCATCAGGTCGATCATCAGCCGCACGCGTCCGACGACCTCGACGGAGTTATTAATGTCGGAGGGTGGCTGGGCATCGACGACGGGCCGTGGTCGGCGGGCCCATTCCTGAGCTGTCAGCATGCGCTGTTCCACTTGTCGCAGCGAGGTGAAATATTCGTCCAGCTTTTGTCGGTCCTGTTTGCCGAGACCTTTTTGAAAATCCCGGGCTTCTCCCAGCAGCGTATCCATGATGCTCTGGCCCTGTCTGAGTTTCCGGACCTGAGCTTCAACCTCTGCTGGTGTGCCGGCAACGAACATTTTCCGGAATACGACGGACGGGCGTTGTTCGGCCGGGATGGGTACGCCGCTGCGAGCGATGGACATGCCGGTGTGTGAGGAGGCGAGTACCAGCGAGTCAAAGCGGGTATCCGGAACGAGCTGTTCAACGGCGTACTGATCCAGCGAGATGGTGTTTTTGAAATTGTCGGCACGTGGATGGGGTGCAGAGGTGAGGTAGCACAATTCGGCCGGGTGCCCGCCATCGACTTCGGGATGTGAGAGGCCTGAGAAAACGGTGAGGTCGCTGCGAAAATCCCTGAGCGGCTCAAGATAGGGCGTCAGCTCATAATCGCGTCCCGCCTGTGTGGGGAAAAGCCAGGGCGTATGCAGACCGAGTGTGGTGTTGATGCAGATCATGCGACGTGGCGGTTCAGTCACAGCGGCGACGGCTCGGGCTGGGTTCATCACTTCGAGCATGGGGAGTGTGAGTGTGACGCCGGCGGCTTGAAGGCAGGTGCGGCGGGACAATCGACGATGAATGCTCACGGCTGTTCACTTCCTTTGAAAAAGTTCACTGGCAACAACAGCATGAATCAGCGACCGCAGTCCGTATTCTGAGGCTTTGGTTTCGGCAAGAATCTGATCAACGGCTCGGCGATCGCTGAAACCCACCGGTTGCCCGGTCGCGTAGGTCACGAGTTTTTCGGTGAGGCAGCGTGCGAGTTGTTCGGGGTTCTCGAGGAGCATTTTTCTGAATTCGGTGATGT
The DNA here is from genome assembly GCA_041161565.1 of Planctomycetota bacterium. Classification (GTDB taxonomy): domain Bacteria; phylum Planctomycetota; class Planctomycetia; order Planctomycetales; family Planctomycetaceae; genus SXXK01. Next base: position 4,599 of record JBEAUF010000350.1, read on the forward strand.
CTGCAAATTTTCGACCGTCGGGCAGAGTGTCTGCGGGCTCAATCGCCGGCCCCAGGCCGTACTGCCATGCGGCAAGGTATTTCGCGAGTGGTCCTGTGCGGTTTCGGACCCAGTCTTTCTGTTCGGCTGCCACGCGGTAGCGATCGCGCCAGCCGCCGATGACGTCGTAGTTCTCCAGGGCGAAACCGGGTGGGTCGATGCGTGAGTGGCAGCTGCTGCAGTTTTCGGAGGCGCGATGTTTTGCGAGCAGCTCACGGATGGTGCTGGCACCACGGATATCCGGTTCAACTGCGGGGACGTTTGGAGGCGGCGGCGGCACGGGCTGGCCCAGAATGCGATCGAGCACCCAGACGCCGCGAAGCACAGGGCTGGTTGTGGAACCGTTGGCGGTGACCTTGAGGATACTTGCCTGAGTCAGCAGACCGCCTCGATGATATTCAGGCCGGAGTGCCACTTTCCGAAATTCCACGCCGGTCACATCCGGGATGCCATAGTGATCCGCGAGTCGGCCATTGAGCATGGCGAAATCGGAATCGACAATGTTTCGCACGCTGAGGTCGTCTTTGAGCATTTCCTGGAAGAACAGCTGCGTTTCGCGGACCGACGACCACTGCAGCAGCTCTTCAAACTCCGGGTAGAGCGTTTTGTCGGGTGTGGTGGCATTGATGTCCCGCAGGCTGAGCCACTGCCCGGTGAAATTTTCGATGAAGGTATCGGCCCGCGGGTGCTGCAATATGCGTTCGACCTGAGCACGCAGCACATCGGGCTTGTGCAGCTGGCCTCTCGCGGCCAGCTCGAACAGCGTCTCGTCAGGCATACTGCTCCAGAGAAAATACGACAGCCGGGATGCGAGTGCATAATCGTCAAGGGCTGCGGACGTGTCGTCAGCAGCCGGGCTGAAGTAGAGAAACTTTGGTGATGAGAGCACGGCTTTGAAGCCCAGCCGCAGGGCCGCCTCGAAGGAGGCACCGGATTCCATCGAAGCCGTGACCAGCTTTACAAACGGCTGCTCTTCACCTGCGGCGATCGGACGCCGGAAGGCTTTGGGGAGGAAGGCCCGCAGGAGCTGTTCAGCATCCGCGGGAGTGCCACGCTGGGGATCGACGTCGCCGAAGACCCTGCGATAACTGGCGGTGGGCCAGACTTCCAAAAGCGGTCCCTCAACTTCCATCCAGTGGATGTGCAGCCCCGGCCCGGGATACTCCGGCATGGTTTCATGCTTGAGATAGACGAACGGCAGTGCGACGGGTGTGACTTTGATTGTGTCATTTTTCTGCAGCAGCCGCTCCTCAAACTCGATCACCGCTGGATTGCCCGGTGGGGCGTCGAAATAACCGAGATGGCGTGTGGGGTTGCCGCTGACCACAAAGTTGCCCAGCAGCACCGCCATTGGCAGAGGCGTTGCGGAATTATGCGCGGATGCTGCGATGCGAAAACGATAGCGGCCCGGCGCCGGTGCCCTGAACTGACGCAGGTCCGTCGCCGAATTGCCGCTGGTGCGGAACAGAATCACACCTTCCGGCTGTTTCCAGACACCGGCCACGAACCATTTGGGCAGTGAATCATACAAATCGAATCGCTCAGTCCTGCTTTCCAGACTGTGAACCGGCGCGATGGCGGCATCAAGAACCGCATCGATGGCGTCGAGGCAGCGTTCGATGAAAACGGGGGAAATGTTCAGGGCAGCGCCGACATTGTCGAACCCCTGCGCGAGCGCGTCTTCCGGAAGCATGGACTGTACTGAGACTCGGACGCCGAAGAGATCGTTCAGGGTATTTTCGTACTCGACCCGATTCAGTCGCCGCAACACGACACGTCCCTGACTGTGCTGGTCTGCCACAGCCTGATCCAGCCACGCAGTGAGCAGCCTGAGGACGTGCGATGTCTGCTCGGGCTGCGGACGAGGTTCGGTTTCGGGCGGCATTTCACCGGACTGCACGCGGGTGAGGATCTGCTGCCAGCGCTCCAGCGTGGCGGGCGTGGTGAGGTCTGAGTCGAGTTGGTCGAGTCGCAGATTGCCGCTGGCCCTGGACGCTCCGTGGCAACGCAGACAGTGCTCTGCAAAAAATGCACGAGCAGTGCCGTGCACGTCGTCGCTTCCAGCCACCGCGGCGGATTCATCGGCTGCCTGCAGCGATGTACCAGTCAGGAACAGCAGGGCGAGAAAAGCTTGCCTATAAAACGGAATCAAATCCCGCATACCGCTTCCCAACGACTTCAAACCAATTGATGTTGCCTGATGCTGTTCTGCTACACGAAGATTTTTGCATTTCTGCGATGGGAAATCAGCCCTGAGTGCGTTCGACGGAGCCATTTTCAGGGCAAAACCTGCGGGCTTGCCTGCCCCGCCCGATTCGTCCGGACGCGGACGGCGGCAGGATTGACATTTCAGGCAAATTGAGGGAAAAGACAGGTTCCGGGGTAGTTTCATCGCGGTCCCGTGGGGCAGGGATTGTCATCAAAACGACCACACCCCTTCCGGATGGGTGTAATTCGACATACGTTCACGGAAGAGTCTGATGTCATTGGCCAACGGATCCTGCTACGTTCTGTGTGTGAACGGCGGCAGGGTGGTGAACAAGCGGATGGCACTGTACATCGAAGGTGTGCGGGCGAAGGGCCTGTCCGTCCGGATCTACGCGGTTCCCCGCGGTCGCTGGGTGCTGGATAAGTCTGAGCAGCCCACAACGCTCAGCCGCACGGGGCGAATGTCCGTGGACATCGGTGAACCTTCCGGTGCGCGACTGGTATCGATCATGTGTTTTCACTGGTCGGTGCTCCCGATTGCCGTGCTGCTGGGGCTGATTCGTGGCGTTCCGGTGTTGTATGACGAATACGATCATTTCGAGATCAATGCGACGGAGAGTGAACGTTCCCGGATGCGGAACCTCGTCTTCAGTACTGCCGTGCGCTGGATTCACCGGTTGTGTCTGTCCCGAGTCAGCCTGGTCACCTGCATCCACATGCATCGCCACGCGTTGAAAAATCATCTGCAGCGCTGGCAGTCCGCGGTGCTTGAAATTCACAACTACCCGGCTTCTGTCTGGCGTGAATCCGGCCAGCTGCGAGCACCGTCAGGGAAGTTGTGTTTTGTTTACATCGGCGGGGTGTACGCAGAGAAGGGTTGCGGTGCGGCGGCAGACGCCTACCAGTTGTTGCCGGAATCGATCCGCAGCACGTCCGAACTGCATGTGTTTGGTGAAGGCGATGCGGACCTGATTGCCCAGCTGCGAACGATGCCTGGAGTCACGGTGCATAATGGTGTTTCGCCAGCGCATTTCCGTAGTTTTGCCGCAAAGCGCCGTTGCTGCGGTCTTGCGCTGCTGGCCAACACCACGCGCTACAACATGGTCGGTACAAACTGCACCAAGCTGTATGAGTACCTGGCACTGGGGATGCCGGTGATTGGAACGCGCGTTGGCGAATTCCCGGACTGGATTGAAGGTCGTCAGGTTGGTTTATTGATCGACGGTGACCTCAACACGCGTCAGCTGGCGAACCAAATGCAGACACTGGCAGAGGATACCGCCATGTTCGCGCGATTCTCACAGAACGCTGTGGAGCTGATGGCCAGGGACGAGATGACGTGGGAACACGAATGGAGTCGCATCGAGAGTACCGGGATTCTCGATTGCGATCGCAAGGCCGCATGACGGATCCGCGGAGGAGACGGCGGTGAAATGGATGTTGGTGAGAAGAGAGCCCCCGACACGCTCCCCCACGATCCCATCGCCGCCGCTTGTTGTGGCGTTGCTCTCGCGTCTGCCACACCCCTGAGCGGCCGGGCGGAAGCCCCCGGTTACGCCTCCGCACCGTGGTGC
>JBEAUF010000354.1:0-4556 GCA_041161565.1 Planctomycetota bacterium
TTGCAGGGCTGTTTACCCGCAGGCCGCCGCCAGGCGGCTCAGTACTTCACCATCGCGCTTGCCGAGATGATGAGCGGACGGGCGGAAGCCCCCGGTTGCGTTTCGCACCCTGGTGCGCACCGCTGCCAGCGGCGTCAGCATCGCGTTGCGGGGCTCTTTACCCGCAGGCTGCCGCCAGGCGGCTCAACGCGTTCGCACGTCTCAGGTCTCACTTCCCGCTCCTCTCCACTCTCTACCCTCTACTCTCTCGCGCAGCGCGCGGAAGCCCCCGGTTGCGCCCTCGCACCTTGGTGCGCGCCCCTACCCGTGGCGTCAACTTCGCGTTGCAGGGCTCTTTACCCGCAGGCTGCCGCCAGGCGGCTCATCGTGAGTTTTCTCACTTCTCACTTCTAACTTCTCACTTCCCTCTCCTCTCCACTCTCTACCCTCTACTCTCTCGCGCAGCGCGCGGAAGCCCCCGGTTACGCCTCCGCACCCTGGTGCGCGGCCCTGGCGGCGGCGTCAACTACGCGTTTCCAGGGCTCTTTACCCGCAGGCTGCCGCCAGGCGGCTCATGTGTGCGGAAGCCCCCGGTTACGCCTCCGCACCTTGGTGCGCGACCCTGCCCGTGGCGTCAACTTCGCGTTGCCAGAGCTCTTTACCCGCAGGCTGCCGCCATGCGGCTTATCGCGCTTCCGCCCTGCGTCCCATCGCGTTTCCACCGCGCGCAGTCCTTCAGGACCATTTCACCACCAAACGAAAGCCTGTGTAATTGCTGCGGAACTCAGGGCGGCGGTGGTTGCGTGCGGAACATCGCAGGTAGACGGGGTCATAGTTCCACGATCCGCCTCTCAGCACGCGAGTCGATCCGGAGGCGGGGCCGCGCGGATCTTCCGCATTTGACCGTCTGTGGTAGCCGGGTCTGTACCAGTCTTCGCACCACTCCCAGACGTTGCCGAGCATATCCACCAGTCCGAAGGCATTGCTGCTGTAGCGCCCGGCGGGCGATGTGAATGGCCATCCATCATCAAATCGAAATTGCTGCCACGCCGCGAAGTCCACTCCCGGAAACGCCCGCGCGAAACTCTCGTCCTGCACGTTGGCGAAACCTTCGAGACTTTCCGGGGTGTTGCCGGTGAAAAACCGACCGGTGGTTCCAGCGCGACAGGCGTATTCCCATTCGGCTTCCCGAGCCAGTCTGTAGCGTTTTCCGGTTGCGGCGGCGGCCGAGCGTTCGTTGAGCCATTTCACGCAGGCCTGCGCGTCGTTCCACGTCACGTTGACCACCGGATGCTCGTCAGTCTGTTCGAAGCCGGTGTTCTTCCACGTGAATTCCGGCCGTTGTGCTCCGCATTGACCTGTGGCGTCATATCCCCAGCCACCGCGGCCGTCAGCTTCCGCTTCGGTGCGGTAACCGGTCGCGCGGACGAACGTGGCGAACAGTCCGCGGGTGACGGCGGACACGCCGAGGTAAAACGGCTGAGTCATGCGAACGCGATGCCGGGGGCCTTCGGCTGTGAGTGATTTCTGCCAGTTTTCGCTGGGCAGCAGAAAGCCGTCAGCCTCGAGATGTTCCAGCGTCTCATCGCTCCCCATGTGAAATTCGCCCGGTGGTATCAGTCGGAATTCCTGTCCGAATTCATCCTTCCACTGGACGTCAAGCTGCAGCCAGGTGCCCCAGGCAGCCTGAGCAGCCGCGGCTTCGGTGGATGAGAAGGGGGCCGCGAGCTTCGGTGGGGGTGCTGGGGGTTTGTCGCGGGCAGCTCTTCGCGCTGCTGTCGCCTTCTGCCGGACGCTCCCATCGGTCAGCACCGCCCCCAGCTCCTCCGCAAATTCCACGCACGTCTCGAAACGCTCCTGCGGATCCTTGCGGAGCACCCGTTCGAAGACCGGCTGCAGCTTGCGCAGGCTGGACGGCAGCTGGGGAACTTGAGCCTGGCAGATGGCAAACCCCAGCGTCATGCCGCTGCCCTGAAACGGACAGGCGCCCGTCAGCAGCTCCCAGGCCACGATTCCCAGGGCCCACTGATCGCAGGCTGCTGTCGCCGGACGCCCCTCCCACTGCTCCGGTGAGATGTATGCTGGTGTACCGGCAATCGCTGAATGCCCGCGACTGTACCGCGCCTGACTGTCACGAATCTCAGCCGCCAGACCAAAGTCAATCACATGCACCGCACCGGTCTGCGGATCATGAATGATGTTTTCGGGTTTGATGTCCCGATGCACCACCGGACGCGGGGCCGTGTGGGCATAGTCCAGAGCTTCCGCGGACGCCTCCAGCACTCGCAGGATGACATCGTTCGGCAACGGTCCCCGCTGTTTGCGGAGCCACTGCCGGAGGGTCAGGCCCGGCAAATACTGCATCACCTGGAAACAGCCCACTCCCTCCTGCTCGCCCATGTCGAACAACTTGCAGATATGCGGGTGCGACAACAGCCACACCCGGCTGTACTCCCGCCGAATATCCTCGTTCGCCTCTTCCTTCAATCGCAGGTCAAGCGGTAGCAGCTTGATGACGACGTCCGCTGGCTGTCCGTCCACGAGACGACCGGAATCGGACGCCTTCCACGCTTCTCCCATCCCGCCGGCACCCAGTCGTTCCAGCAGCTTATAACGCTGCTGCAGTGTCGTACCGGCGGATACCCTGAGCGGCCCCGAACCCGCAAAACGGTGCGTCCTTAACACTTCGTCCGCAAACATCCACCCCACCTGTTCCACGACCCGCGGCCGACAACCGAAAGACTTTGTCAGGACCCGGAGTTTACTCCCTTGCGGCGGGGAATCCAGTGGGTGTGCGAGCTTGGGAATTCCCGGAGGAGTTTTCTCAGATGTGTGACCACACTCCCGGTTTTCACCCGCCACTCCTTCGTCTATCATCCGCCACAGTCTCCGCATTCAATCACCCTCCCAAACCTCGCGCACTTCGCTGCCCCACATGAACCAATCCTTCCCCCCCGTCGAAGAACAGCTCCGCGTCATTACTCGCGGTGTCGAAAAAATCGTGCCCCAGGACGAGCTCCGCAAAAAGCTCCAGCACAGCCGCGACACCGGTGTGCCGCTGCGAATCAAGTACGGAATTGATCCCACCGGCATCGATGTGCACCTCGGCCACACCGTGCCCCTCCGCAAACTCCGACAGTTCCAGGATCTCGGGCATCAGGCCGTGATCATCATCGGCAACTACACCGCCCTTGTCGGTGACCCCAGCGGTCGCGATGAAGCCCGCAGCAAACGACTCACCGCAGAAGAAGTCGAACACAACGCCCGGGATTACCTCAATCAGGTCGGCAAAGTCGTCGACATGCAGCGCGCCGAAGTGCACCGCAACGGTGACTGGTTCAGCCGCATGACCTTCGCCGATGTCCTCGCACTCTGCAGCCGCGTCACCGTCGCACAACTCCTGACCCGCGATGACTTCGCCAAACGCTACCGCGAAGAACGCGCCATCTTTCTCCATGAATGCCTGTACCCCGTCATGCAGGCCTGGGACAGCGTCGAAATCCGCGCCGATGTGGAACTCGGCGGCACCGAACAGCTCTACAGCTTCATGCTCGCCCGTGACCTCCAGGCCCAGCAGAATCTCAACCAGCAGATCGCCGTCATGTCCCCCATCCTCGTCGGACTCGATGGCGTCCGCCGCATGGGCAAAAGCCTCGGCAATTACATCGGCATCGGGGAACCCGCCTTGGAAATGATGAAAAAGTTCATGCAGCTCCCCGATGGCGTGATGCGGATGTACTTCGAACTGCTCACACCGCTCCCCATGGAACAGGTCGACTCCCTCCTCGCCGGCCACCTCAAGGAAGCCAAACTCACCCTCGCCCGCAATGTCATCTCCCAGTACCACAGTGCCGAAGAAGCCGCCGCCGCCGCTGCTCGCTGGCAGGCCGAAATCGGCGGCGAAGCTCTCCCCACCGATATCCCCGAAACACCCCTCGACCCCGCACTCCTCACCGACGGACACATCACAGCCGTACGCCTGCTCACCGCCCTCAAACTCTGCGCCAGCAACGGCGAAGCCCGACGACTCATCGACGGCGGCGGAGCAAAGCTCGGCGAAGATCGCACGCCCATCACCGCCCACGACCAGCAAATCAGTCCCGCCAGCGGACTGATCGTCTGGGCCGGCCGCAAAAAGTACTGCCGCATCCGGCTCGGCTGAGTCAACAACATTCCGCGCCGATTTTTTAATCAGGATAATTCATTTTTCTCCGGGATTTTCCTTGTGTCCACCGTAAAAACTGTTCCGGAACTGTGCGCCGCAAAATGCGTCCCCTGCGAAGGCGGTGTCCCCAGGATGCTGCCCGATGAAGCCCGCCTGCAACTCCTCCAGCTCGATGGCTGGGAACTCCTGCAACACCCCGATCGCATCCGCAAAACCTGGACCGTCAAACACTTCCGCGCCGGCATGGAATTCTTCCGCCTCGTCGAACAACTCGCCGAAGCCGCCGGCCACCACCCCGATCTCCACCTCACCGCCTATCGCGACGTCGCCATCGAAATCTGGACCCACGCCATCCAGGGACTCTCCCTGAATGACTTCATCCTCGCAGCCCAGATCGACCAGCTCCCCGTCC
>JBEAUF010000381.1:0-11333 GCA_041161565.1 Planctomycetota bacterium
CCCCCACGGAATCACCCCCGGTCCCGCCGCCGAATCCCTCGCAGGCAGGTAACTCTCCTCCACCGTGGAAGCCGGACGCCGCTCCGGTTACCTTCCCCACCAATGAAACCCTCGCTCAAACTCCACGCAGAACAGCCTGACTGTCCGCGAAACCGCAGAAAATTCCCCTCTCGGAATCATTCATGAACAACAATGCTCAGGTCCCGCGCGGAAACCCAGCCAGCCTCATCACTTACATGCGACAGGATCTCACCTCCGGGTTCCTCGTCTTCCTGATCGCGCTCCCGCTCTGCGTGGGCATCTCACTGGCCTCCGGATTCCCACCGCTGGCAGGCATCTTCACCGCCATCTGTGGTGCGCTGATCACCATGCTGTTCAGCAATTCAGAGCTGACCATCAAAGGCCCGGCTGCGGGGCTGATCGTAATTGTGATCGGCTGTATTGAGGATTTCGGGGGCAACGGCAGCTCCGGCGGCTGGCTTCCTGCTGACCAAAAAGCCTACCAGGCGGCTCTTGCTGTCGGTGCGGTCGCCGCAGGCCTGCAGATTCTTTCCGGCTTTCTTCGCGCCGGAATACTTGGGGAATTTTTTCCCGGCACCGTGGTACACGGAATGCTCGCAGCCATCGGCGTGATCATTATCTCCAAACAGATCCCCGTAGCACTCGGAATCACGGACGCCAAAGGTAGCCCAATTTCGCTGTTGCAGCAAATCCCCGACTTTCTGCGACACGCCAATCCCGCCATCGCCTTCATCGGACTCCTCAGCCTCGCCATCATGTTTGCATGGCCAGTTGTGCGAAGTCGCGTGAAAGTACTCAGCTTCATTCCCGCGCACCTTGTTGTCCTCGTGGTTGCGGTCCCACTCGGCATGCTCCTGAACCTGACTCAGGCCAGCGAATATCAGATCTTCCACGAAACGTATCGTCTCGGGCAACAATACCTCGTGAAAATGCCCACCCGCATCTTCGGCATGTTCGACGAAATCACGCAACCTGACTTCTCCGTGCTTAACCAGTTCAGAGCATGGAAGTGGATCTTCATGTTTTTCATCATCGGCAGTCTTGAATCACTGCTCAGTGCCAAAGCCGTCGACCTGCTGGATCCCTGGAAACGTCGCGCCAATATGAATCGTGACCTGCTTGGGGTCGGCGCCGCCAACCTCGCCGCTGCGATGATCGGTGGGCTCCCGATGATCTCCGAAATCGTCCGCAGCCGAGCAAACATCGACAACGGCGCCCGCACCCGATTCGCCAACATGTGGCACGGCATCTTCCTGCTGCTCTGCGTCGGCCTCATTCCAACCATCCTGCACCGCATACCACTCGCGGCACTTGCCGCAATGCTCGTCTACACAGGCACACGCCTCGCTCATCCCAACGAATTCTTCAACGTCTATCGCATCGGTCGCGAACAACTGGCCATCTTCGTCGCCACTCTGATAGTCGTTCTTGCGACAGACCTGCTCATCGGAGTGGCCGCTGGCGTGGCACTCAAAACCATCATCCACCTCGCCAACGGAGTGCCTCTCCGCTCCTTCTTCAAAGCCTATCTCGAAGTCGAAGATGTCGATGATTCCACCAGCCTCATTATCGCCCGCGAATCAGCTGTATTCAGCAACTGGATTCCGTTCCGAAGACAAATCGAAGACGTTGGCCTGGTTCAGAAACGCAACCTCATCCTCGACCTCTCCGGCGCCACCATGGTTGATGCCGCTGTGATGGAGAAACTGCAGGAACTGCAGTCGGAATTCGAAGAGGCTGGACTCAAACTTGAACTCCGCGGACTCGACGACCTCCGCCCCGCCTCCGCCAGCGCGCACGCCGCCCGCCGCCGCGGACTCACCCCTGTCCGTCGACTCACCGTAATCGTCGACGAGACACTCGCTACCGAACTCATCGACGTGATGGTCGGAATGGGTATCTCCGGCTACACCGAAATCCCCTGCCGCGGCTCCGGCCGCACCGGACTTAAATCCCCACAAATCCCCCAACCACAACTCTCTCGCATCGAAGTTATCGCTGTTCCCGACCTCTGCAATCAGATCGTCGACTTCCTCCGCACAACAATCATGCCCAAACACCCCATCACCATGTGCGTCGAAACCGTCGAAGTCAGCCGCATGACCGCCTTCGCACCCGAACAGCGATAGCCCAAAAACGCTGTCAGAGTATTGCGCGCGTGCCGAAAGCCCGACCTCGCACCCACACCAAAGCTCGGCAGATCCGCAAGCCCCCCCGAGACGGCGACTGTCAGGCAGGACTGCCGCACGTAACCACACCAGGCGACAACCGCTGTCCGCAGCAGGCATTCCCCTGAGTGCAGGGCACGGTACTTGCACATCATCCCGGCTGCCCAGCCAACATACGGCGCCTGGCCCAAATCCGCACGCTTATGCAAGGATCCGCACATGCCCGACCTGCACGAACTCCGTCAAAGCCTCCAGCACAAACTCGAACAGCTTCTGCAACGCGCCGCTGAGATCGAAGCGACACTCAGCGATCCAGGTGACCCCGACTGGCAGGACAACGCTCTCTCCATGGAAGACGACGAAACACTCTCCGCCGTCGGTGCTGTCACCAAACAGGAAATTCAGGACATCCGGCTGACGCTCAACCGCATCGAAAATGGCACCTGGGGGACCTGCGTCAGTTGCGGTAAGACCATCGACCCCGAACGCCTCGCGGAACTCCCTGCCACCTGCCACTGCAGTCGCTGCGCGTAACATCGATGACCGAGCCACGACAAGGACTGCACGTGCAGCAACAGTCGGACGGCATTCCGCGGGCAAAAACAAACGCGACACACGAAGTTCTCCCACTTCGCAGAACTTCGCCGACTGGTGGTTAGCGGGGATGTCCAGAGCACGGTGCAGTCTCCGACAATCGCTGTGCCGGACCGGCCCGCGACGGGCCTGGCCCGCTCATGCAGTGCGAATTGCAGCCGGGAGCGTCCGCCCAACCGTTGCTCACTCCTCCCGCTCCCAAAAATTTCCGCCATCTCCTTTTCCCATTTCCCCCCTGCTCCCGCTAGAATACCGCCCGCTACGGCTTTACCCACTGCCTTGATCGCCTCTGCCGAACCCGGGCCCACACATGTTCCAACCCGTCTCTGACAGCAATTTCATCTCCGGCGAACACCAGGTCCTCCGCTTCTGGAAAACCCGGCAAACCTTCCTCAAACTTCGGCAAAAAAATGCCGGCCGGGAACGCTGGAGCTTTCTGGATGGGCCGATCACAGCAAACAACCCAATGGGTGTGCACCATGCCTGGGGGCGTACTTACAAGGATACGTGGCAGCGTTTCTTCGCAATGAATGGACGTGATCAGCGTTACCAGAACGGCTTCGACTGCCAGGGACTCTGGGTGGAAGTTGAGGTTGAAAAGCAGCTGGGGCTGGGCACTAAAAACGCCGTCACCGAGTTCGGAATCGACCGCTTCGTCAATGAATGTAAACGCCGCGTCCTGCGTTTTGCCGCCCGCCAGACGGAGCAGTCCATTCGCCTTGGGTACTGGATGGACTGGGACGACCCCGCGCAGCTGCGGCATCTCGCCGAACACCTCGGGTCCTCAGCAAATGTCGCTCTTCGCACACCCTCCGGAACCACTGTCACAGCCCCCGCACATCAACTTGTTGAGCAGCTTGGGCGGCCGGAGTGGGGCGGCAGCTATTTCACGTTCAGCACCGAAAACAACGAAACCATCTGGACCTTCCTCAAAAAATGCTTCAACCGTGGCAAGATCTATCAGGGCCACGATGTAATGCCGTGGTCCGGCCGTGGCGGCAGCGCCTATTCCCAGATGGAAATCGCCGAGGGCCGCAAGCTCACCACGCACAAAAGCGTCTTCATCCGTCTCCCAATTCAGCGTCCCGGCGCCGATCCCCAGACTCGCGAATACCTGCTTGTCTGGACCACCACCCCCTGGACGCTCACCAGCAACGTCGCCTGCGCAGTCAACCCGGAACTCGAGTACATCCGCGTCCAGTCTTCCCGCGACAACTCCATCTACTACTTCGCCAGGGAAAACCTCAACTACCAGCGGCTCGCCACGGAATTCCGTGAAGGCTTCGGCCGTCCGGAATGGAAATGGCCCGAATCCGTTCCCAAACTCAAAACCATCGCCCAGATCCTGAAAGAGCAGGGCGGCTTCACTGAATTTGGCACACTCCCCGGTGCCGAAATGATCGGCTGGACTTACACCGGCCCGTTCGACGACCTGCCGGCTCAACAGCAGCCTGGAGGCGTTCCCGTTGATGAACGTTTGCTCGATCGGTGCGGCGCCACCAGCCATCGCGTGATTGACGGAGGCCGTGATTCCAGGGGTAACCCCAACGTCGTCGCCGGCGAAGGCACAGGCATCGTCCATATCGCTCCGGGCTGCGGCGATATCGACCACAAGATCGGCACCGCCCTCGGACTCCCCGTCATCGCCCCACTTAATGACGACGGCACATACTCTGCTGAATTCGGCGAATTCACCGGACGCTCCGCCATCTCCCCCGAAACCGCCGAACTCGTCTTCGAAAAACTCCGCCAACGCGGACTCCTCGTCGCAGTTGAAGTCTATCCCCACATCTATCCGCACTGCTGGCGCACCGGTGACGAACTCGTCTTCAGACTCGTTGACGAGTGGTTCATCAACATGGACTGGCGCGAAGAAATCCGCGATGTCACACGACAGATCCGCTGGCTACCCGACAGCATCAACGGCCAGGAACGCGAACTCGAATGGCTCGCCAGCATGGGTGACTGGATGATCAGCAAGAAACGCTTCTGGGGACTTGCCCTTCCCATCTGGGTCGATGAACAAAATGGTGACTTCGAAGTCATCGGTTCGCTTGCCGAACTCAAGTCCCGCGCTGTCGAAGGCTGGGATCAGTTCGCCGGCAACACGCCCCACCGCCCCTGGATCGACCACGTCAAAATCCGCAATCCACGCACCGGCAATCTCATGAGCCGCATCCCTGACGTGGGCAACCCATGGCTGGACGCCGGCATCGTTCCGTTCAGTACCATGGGCTACAACCACAACCGCGACGAATGGCGGAAATGGTACCCTGCGGATCTTGTTACCGAGTGCTTCCCAGGCCAGTTCCGCAACTGGTTCTATTCAATGCTTTCCCTCTCCACCATGATGCGGCACGACGAAACCCCCTCAGCCGCCGAACGCGCCCCCTTCCGCACGCTCCTTGGGCACCGTCTCGTCCAAAACGAACAGGGTCGCCCCATGCACAAATCCGACGGCACCGCGATCTGGTTCGAAGAAGCCGCCGAACAACTCGGCGTCGATACCATGCGCTGGATGTACCTCTCACAGAATCCCGCCGTCGATCTGCGTTTCGGAACCCGACACCCCGACCAGCCCGTCACACTCCAGACCCCCGACGGCCCCGCAACTCAAACTCAGGAAGGTGTTCCCACCTGCCTCGTCACCAGTACCCCCGCCGACGAAACCCGCCGGCGAATCCTCATCCCACTCTGGAACTGCTACAAATTCTTTATCGACTACGCCGCAGCAGACCAATTCTCGCCGACAGAGCCCCTGCGTCGCCGCGCCGCCGGAAACAAGCACTCAAACACGGCTTCCGGACAGCCACACCCTGCCGCAAGTCGCCCTGAAATCGACCGCTGGATCCTCTCCTCCCTCCAGTCACTCATCAATATCGCCACCCGCGAAATGCTGGACTTCAACTCAGCCGCCTTCTGCAGTGCCGCGGCCGGCTTCATCGACGACCTCAGCAACTGGTATATCCGCCGCAACCGCCGCCGTTTCTGGCGTTCCCGAGATGCTTCCGACAGCGACAAAAACGCAGCGTACGAAACTCTCTACGAAGTCCTTGTCACGCTCTGCCGCCTGCTTGCCCCCTGCATCCCGTTCCTCACAGAACGCATGTATCAGAACCTCGTCCTCGGACGCGATCTCGCGCACTCCGATACTGCCAACACCACTGACGCGGCAGACCTGCCCGACTCCGTCCACCTCTGCGACTGGCCCGTCCCCAATCCCGAACTGCTGGACGATCAGCTGAACCGCCGCATGGCCGCCGCACAGGCCGTCGTACGACTTGGACACAAGCTCCGCGAAGACGCCACACTCCGCGTCCGTCAGCCCCTCGCAGAACTCCGCTTCGCCTGCAACACCGCAGAAACCGCCGCAGCCGTCGAATCCCTCGCCGATGTCATCCGCGAAGAACTCAATATCCACGCTGTTATCCGCCAGCCAAACCTCGATGATCTTGTTTCCTACTCCTACAAACCCAACCTCAAAACACTCGGTCCCCGATACGGCAAACTGCTCAATGCACTCCGCACTCGAATCCCTGAACTCGGCGATACTGTCCTCGCTCCACTCCGCCGCGGAGATCATGTGGACCTCGAACTCGATGGAAATCCCATCCATCTCACCCCCGATGATGTCCTCGTCTCCACCCAGCAGGCCGCAACATGGATGTCTGCCGATGATGCCGGGATCCAGGTCGCCATCAGCACCGTACTCACCCCGCAACTCATTCGCGAAGGCATGTCACGCGACTTCGTCCGCCAGGTCCAGCAGCTCCGCAAGGACGCCGGACTCAATATCCAGGATCGCATCGCCATCGCCTGCTCCAGCGACCACGCAGCCGTCGCTGAAATGATCCGCGAATGGGGCGACTACATCCGCACCGAAACCCTCGCCGACTCCATCGAAACCTCCCCACTCCCGGACGGTCGCTCCGTCTCCGTTGGCGAATGCGATGTCCGCATCGCACTTCGAAGAACAGCCAACTGAGCAGCCATCACCATTACCCCAGTCGCACTCCAACGTCGCAAAACCATTCAGGAACAGACTTTCCGCATTCAGGTGCCATACCCCCTGAAGCCCGTTCCGTTGTCGGCGACTCGACAGGAAAGTTAGCCCGCAGACTGCCTTGCAAGGCCGTTGTCTTTCTGGCGGAGCATCGTTCGAGGAGCTCAAGCCCGCGGGCAGAGGGCCCTCGCACACGCTGAGAACGCTTACGCAGTTCAGCGAACATTAATTCCTCTCGACGTTCACGCCCTGCGGCGCACAATCGATGTCAATCAGCCCGTAAGGCTCTGGCTCGCCCCCGCTGCGATACATGACTACAAGTGTCCTTCCCAGCGTTTCGCCATCCCAGTCTTGTCCTCACCGGACGCCCGTTCTGCTTACGGAATTCCCACAAACTTCCATCGAGGTGGATTGGCGTCCGGCGGCTGCGAGCGTTCTGGCCAGCAGTGGATTCACATCCCCGCACGCCTGCACCATGCGAGGCTAATGATGCCCCAAAGGTCTTCCGCCTACCGCACCTTATATCCCAGTTTCACCAGCTCTGCGCTGACCCGTTCCAAATGCGTTCCCTGAACCTCCAGCAGCCCCTCGGAAATCGTTCCGCCCGCGCCACAGGCGGATTTGAGCTTCGTCAGCAGCCCGGCGAGGTCGTCCCGGTCCGGATTCAGATCCCGCACCACAGTCATCATCCGTCCGTGTTTGCGTTTCTCGACTCCCACGCGCACCGATCGCGAGCCTGCCGGGCGTTTGACTGCCGGTGCTTCAATTGGCAGGCATTTGCACTCAGTTTCCGGCTTCTCGCACCGCTCACAGTGCGGTGGCCTGTCAAACTTTGTTCCAGCCAGCAGTCCCATCACTTACTCCCGCTCTGCAGCAGCCTGCAGCCACTGCTGAGCCTGTTCGAAAAATGCCGTATAAAATCGTTCACGGGGGCCATCGGTGGGGTTGGCCGTAAGCCCCGCTTCGGCCAGACCGACGGCCTTTCCAAGCACCTGCAGAACCGTGTCCATGTCGCCCCGCCCCTGAGCCATCAGTACGTCGTAGAAACAAACCAGCACCCTGCAGAAGTTCACCGCTGCTGTGGACTGCGCTTCCCAGTCAGCAGCGCGCGATTCCGGCAGACCGACAACAAACGGACGCAGATCCGCCGGGCGATACCGCAGAGTCTCTGCAAGGTTTTGTCTGAACGTCAGATTGTACTGATGAAAAGACAGCGGTGAACTGAATTCCAGCACTGGATTGTCGTCCGTATGCAGCACTCCGCTGCCGCAAAACTGACGATAGCCGGCTTCATCCAGATGCAGGCTGTGTATCACCTGCAGCGGATCTGTGATCGAAATCCTTGCCAGATTCTCACGCACCGCAGGAATCGCCATACCCGACTCCAGCCGACCATAATCCACCCGCAACGGTTCTGCCGTCCCGATCAAAATGCCAAAATTCGTGTGCGTATGGTTCAAAAACCAGAGCGTTGCATGGGGAAACACCGACTGAAAGCCCCGCATCAGGATCTGCAACTCTTCCGTACTGATCGCCGCCAGCGGAATCCAGGCACAAGCGATCCCACCCGGATTCAAGCGTCCCTGCATGCGCTGAAAATATTCTACCGTGTACAAGCTGCTGTTCTGCCGATACTGCAGATTTGTCACATCCGTTGCGATCACATCGTACCACCGCTGACCGGCAATCAAATGATCCCGCGCATCGTTGATGATCAGCCTGAAGCGAGGATGCCCAAGGACATCAAGATTCTGCCGGGTCAGCAGTTCAGCTGCCCGCGGTACCTCGGGTTCAATCTCCACACACCAGGCATCGATCCCGTGCGTCGTAATCGCGTAACTGGTACCGCCACTGCCAAACCCCACTGTCAGTTCATTTTTCGGGTTGGGGTGCAGAAGAATTGGCAGGTGAGCAAGCATCAGCGCGTCAACGCGGGCTTCAAGGTTCGTCGATGCCACCAGCTGATCATCGACGCAGACCAGTCGATCTCCACTGTCGGGCTTCTCCTTGATGATCACCGTTCCTGTCGGCCCTGCACGAAATCGCGCGATCCGCGACACCCGCTCACCAGGCCGCGCCAGTGACACCTCGTGCCACGCTCCCCCATGCCACTCCACACCAAACTCACGCAAAGCCGGACGGCGTTCATACACAATCCATCCAGCACCGGCCAGAATCATCACGGCCATTGCCACACGCAGCCGTCGCTCAACAAACGACTCAGAACCCGGACGAATCCACAATCCCAGCCCCACAGATGAGGAAATCAGCAGGGACAACGATCCATGCAGACCGACTGCAGGAATCACCCACAGCGACATCAGCAGCACTCCGGCAGCAGCTCCGAGAGTTCCAAGGAACCCTGCTGTCCCGGCCCATCCGCTCCGCGAAAGCTCACTTCCCTCCGCCGCATCACAAACCGCGGGATACACCAACCCCATACTCAATGCCGGCAAAAACATCAGCCCAAACACCAGCACAGCTTCCGTACGATAGATGTCGCTAAGGGTGAGCACTCCAGCGGCAGCCGGCACAGTGATCCATTCGTAGTTCAGTGCTGCCGCCTGATGCAGCATCGGCCACGTGGCCAAAGTCAGCAGGCCAGTTGCCAGATTGGCCAGTGAGAAGATCCGCAGCGCTCGAACTCCAGCCTGCCCGGGCGCCGCAACACCTGCCAGAACCCGACGCAGCAATGGATATAACAGCAGGCTTCCACACCCCATCCCCAGCAGGTACACGGCCAGTGATAAGCTGAACGTGATCGTGGAGCTGGAACTGACAATCCCCAGAAATCGCAGCCAGACAACCTCCAGCCCCAGCGCTACAGCCCCGGCCAGAAAATAGGCGAGAGGAAGTCCGCGACAGGCCAGCTTCACTGACGGGCCGGGCAGGACAGGGCGGCTCGCACGCTCGCGGACAGCCACCGCCCCTGCGAACCTCTCGGCCGCCAGCCCCAGCAAACTTCCCACACCGCTGAAGATCAACGCGGCGATGTATGCTTGCCCCGTGCCAAACCAGCGTACCAGAAACAATCCTGTCACCAGCGAACCGCAGACAGCACCAACCGTGTTCCAGCCATACACGGCAGCCGGACGCAAACCCCTGCCTGCAGGAACTCCACCAAGCATCAGGGGCAGCGTTGCCCCCATGCCCAAAGCTCCCGGGAGCAGCAAACCGGCAGACAGAGCAAACCGTGTTCCCCCCAGCAGCCAGCTGCTCTCACCAAAACTCGCCGCTGCCCACCGATAACACTCGTCCGCGACCGGCACCAGCAGCGGTACCGCAAACCCCCAGATTCCAATTCCCGCTTCGACTGCCGCAAAAACCCGCAAAGGGCGATTCATTCGCGGGAGCATTCGTCCGGCCAGCAGACTGCCAAATGAAATCCCCAGAAAAATGGCTGCCAACACCGCAGTTGTTGCAGGAGCACTTGCACCGAAGCTCAGGTGCAGCTGCCGCTGCCAAAGAATCTCCAGTGTCAGCGCGCTGGCACCCGAACACGTCACCGCCATGCAGCTCAGGCACACAAAAACACCGGAACTCCGCATTAAAGCATTCCCGTTCCAATACCACTCCAGCTCCGACACCGGGACTTTTTCCCGTCCGGATGCTACTCTTTCTGCTGACCCGACACAAATTTCGCCATTCCAGCCCTCTACTCACCCTACTTCCCGATCCGCCTCAACGCCGAGTCTCGCGACAGGACCGCCGTGCCCGCAACCCGCCCAATTCAGCTCGCCCATCCCCGCCTTAATCAGACCACGGCAACTGCCCTGCTGTTGGCCCTGCTGTTACTGTCCATCAGCGGATGCTCAGAACAATCCCCAAACCCTCCCAGCAACACCACTACACAACAATCCGCAACCTCCCCCACGATCACTGATGCGGAAATCTTCCCCGGTCCCGGATCCGCACCGCCTCCAACGGACGACTCAGACAGCTTCGTCGGCACCAGCGCCTGCACCGAATGTCACTCGGCCATCGCCGACACCTGGAAACAGCACCCCATGGCGAGGTCCATAGCACCCGCCACCGCATTTCCCGCCGGCTCAGAAACAGTAACACCGGTTGTCCACGGCATCACTCGCAGCTACGACGCGCGGCTCGAAGATGGCCGCATGCTGCACCGCGATGTCATGCGTTCCACCGACGATCAGCCGGTGTATTCCCAGGAATTTGCCATGGACTATGTCGTCGGTTCCGGACAGCGTGCCCATGCATGGATCCGCCGCGAAGGAGAACTGCTGTTTCAGTCCCCCCTGAATTGGTTCTCCAAACAGGGCTGCTGGGATGTTGCTCCAGGCTACAAACCGGATGATCCCCGCCGCTTCCGACGCCGTGTCACCGACGACTGTCTCAGCTGCCACGCCGGTCGCCCGGCGGCCGCCGCAGAACTCCCCAACCGCTATGCAGACCCCGCTTTCCACGAGCTGGCAATTGGCTGCGAACGCTGCCACGGACCGGGGCGCGAACACATCGAATGGCATCGCCGCTTTGCAAAAACCGACAGCAAACCCACCCCTGCATCCCACGACCCCATCGTCAAC
>JBEAUF010000388.1:0-24655 GCA_041161565.1 Planctomycetota bacterium
TCCCCACTCCCCACTCCCCACTTCTCACTTCTCACTTCTCACTTCTCACTTCTCACTTCTCACTTCTCACTTCTCACTCCCCACTTCTCACTTCTCACTTCCCTCCAT
This sequence comes from Planctomycetota bacterium, assembly GCA_041161565.1. GTDB lineage: Bacteria > Planctomycetota > Planctomycetia > Planctomycetales > Planctomycetaceae > SXXK01. The sequence goes on from JBEAUF010000388.1 coordinate 109, forward strand.
CCTCCGCCCTCTACGCCACGGGGAATCATTGGGTGACATGATCCGACCTGGATGTCACGAGGGGGCAAGCTGTTGTCACCCGCGGATCAGGGGGAGAATTTTGGCTTCGAAATAAAGCCATGACAGGCCGCTGTAGAACAGACCGCAGCAGACGAGCCCTGCGCGGGAATACCAGCGGGGCCGGAGCGGCCGCGGGAGCAGGCGGCAATTGATCCAGAGGATCAGGAAGGAGGTCACGGCGAGTGCCAGATTGTTGACGTTGGCGATGATGGTGACCATGACTTTGGGAGCGTCTTTGGCTGCCAGCATCACGAGGGCCACAAGGAACGTCCAGATGACATACAGGATCAGAATGGAGTAGTACACCTGTCGTGCCTGGTGATCCTGCATGGAATTGCGAATGCGATGGCTGCCGCTCCAGAGGATATCCGTCCAGCGACGGGCGAAGTCATCAACAATCGCCATCTGACTGGGTAGAAATACCATCAGTCCGGTGAAGACGCAGAGTCCCCAGAGGAGGGGAGCGGTGCTGCCGAGCGATGCGGTATGGAGCAGGCCATCGGCGGCGATGAGGGGCTGTGAGTATTCCAGATTTTTGCCGTACATGGGCGAGTTTTTTGCGAATTCAATTGACATGAGTGCCGGGAGCGCCATGCCCATGAAGCAGCCTGGCACCCACACCAGCCATTGGTCGGCGAGGATGTACTTCCACCAGCCCCGCCATGACTTCAGCGACTGTTCTGAGACCTCGAAGACCTTGCCGGTGTGGCTGAGAGTGATTTCGTGGCCTCCGACTGCGCTGGCGATTGCTCCCACCTGACTCCCCATGCCCCAGCCCTTATCGCGGACGAAATTGCCGTAGGCGGAATTGGATAGTCCGCCACCGCCTGCGTAGCCGGCAAACGCACCGAGGGTGGCGATGTTGGCCAGCGAGATGGCCGGGAGGGAACCGTTGTTCCAGAGTGCTGCAAACAGGTTCGCGATGCCTTCGCTGCCGTCCGGCATGGTGATTGGGACATCACCGAAGCGCAGAAAGCCGCTGAAGACATTCTGCCAGCCCGTGCGGCTGACGAACATAACGCCCAGAAACAGGCAGAAGCCGAGGACCACGACAACTTTGGCGGTCATGATCAGCTGCAGCATGTTGTAGACTTTGCCTCCGAGCAGCACCGGGAGGACGACGAGTCCGAGGCAGGCGAGTGCGAGTCCGTTGACAAGGGCGGCATCATCGGGAGTGGGGGGGCGGTCCAGCCAGACTGTGGCGAGGAGTACGGCGGCATTTGTGGACAGCCCCGGGATCAGAAAGGTGAGGCTCAGCAGTGCTGTGATGGACATCCAGAACAGGGGGCCTGGTGCGAGGCGCATGAAACCTGTGAAGACGGGTTCGCCGCAGTAGAGTGCATAGCGACCGCATTCGAGGTTGTAGAACACCTGAGTGAGGATGGCGATAGTGGCAATCCACATCAGTGAGCCGCCATATTTGGCGGTGACATCCGGTCCCAGCAGCCATTCGCCGCCTCCGATCTGGATGCCGCACATCACGATCCCGGGGCCAATGAGTCCGGCGAGGTTGCGCGGTCCGAGTGGTTTGGGGGCGGGAAGTTCGCCGGTTGTCCAGGGCGGAATTTTTGAACCGCTGTCGGGAACTGGCTGGTTTGTCGTTGATGGGCTGTTCATCCAACTGCTCCCGCGGGGATGTGCTGAGAATTTCTGAGCCGCACAATAACGTGGCGTGGAACGGGCGGGTAGCCAGCGGGCGGGCGGCAGCTTCTCCCGACAAAAAATTTGCAGCCGGGGCGCGGAGGTCGCTCGCTGAGCACCCGCGGTTCGCGTTATCTTTCCGCAACGTCTCTTCGGTCCGCTCAGGATCCCAATCAACGCCCGCATCAGGTCTTCCGCCATGCTTAACTGGAACAGCAACTCACTCACCCATGGTTGGCAAAAAGGCATTACCGCCTTCTATTACGCGATTGGGATGACGGAAGAGGACTTCAATCGGGCCCAGATTGGAATTGGCGTGCCCCTGCTTGATGGCAACACCTGCAACGTGCACGCCTACCAGCTGGCGCAGGAAATTGCGGCCGGTTGCCGCGAGGCGGGTTTGCTGGGTTTTCCGTTCGGGACTCCGGGCGTCAGTGACAACATTTCTCAGGGGCACGAAGGCGGCAACGCCAGCCTGCCTTCGCGGAATCTGATTGCCAACAGTGCCGAGTGCGTGGTAACGGCTCATTGCTATGACGGACTGATTGGCCTGCACAATTGCGACAAGAACGGACCGGGCTTTGCCATGGCTCTGGCACGAACCAATTACCCGGGGCTGCTGGTGAGTGGCGGCACGATCATGCCGGGCTGCTGGAAGGGCAAGGACATTACCATCCTCGATGTGTACGACTCGCAGGCCGCAGCTTCCGTCGGTGCGATGACTCATGAAGAGTCTGCAGAGATCATTCGCAGGGCCTGTCCCGGCCCTGGTGGCTGCGGAATTGCCGCCTCCTTCAACACCTGGGGGCTGGCGATGGAAGCGATTGGTCTGATGCTGCCTGCCAGCAGTTCGATTCCGGCTGTGGATCCGTTGAAGAAGGCTGAATGCCGGCAGGTTGGAACAGCGATGGCGAACCTGCTGCAGCTCAACCTGCGGCCACGCGATATTCTCACCAAAGCGGCATTCCGGAATGCGGCAGTGACCATCGCAGCCGCCGGTGGTTCAACCAACGGCGTGCTGCACATTCTGGCTTTGGCACGCGAAGCCGGTGTGGACTTTACGCTGCGGGACCTCCAGGAGATCTTTCGGGCGACCCCAGTCCTGTGCAGCTTTGCACCGCGCGGTCCGCGGACCATGGTGGACCTGCACCGCATCGGCGGCACCCCGGTACTGCTCAAGCACTTTCTCGACGCCGGACTGCTGGATGGCAGCTGCATGACGGTGACCGGCCGCACACTTGCGGAAAACCTCCGCGACGTGCCTCAGCCGCCCGCCGGCCAGGACCTGCTGGTCACTCGGGAAAATTGCTACAAGCCCTTCGCCGATATGCAGGTCTGCTTCGGAAACCTTGCACCGGAGGGCATCGTGTTCAAGGTCTCCAGCATGAAGCAGCCATCGTTTTCCGGCAATGCTCTGTGCTTCAACGACCCTCGGGATATCGTGCGAGCGGTGGAGGAGCGGCGGATTAAGCCCGGGAGCGTGATTGTGCTCCGCTACCTTGGGCCGGTTGCCAGCGGCATGCCGGAAGTGCTCATCGCCACCGCTGCTCTGGCCGTGCCCGAGCTGGACGGTCGGATTGCCTTCATTTCCGACGCGCGGGTATCCGGTGTTTCTCACGGCGCGATCGGTGTTCACTGTGCTCCGGAAGCCGCGGTCGGCGGACCGATTGCCCTCGTGCAGGACGGTGACGTCATCAGCTTCGATCTGCTGGCAGGCACCATTCACGTGGATGTGTCGGAAGCCGAGTTCGCCGCGCGGCGCGCTGTGCATCAGCCCCCGGTTCTCAGTACCATTCGCCGTGGTTACCTCGCCGACTGGTCCGCCACGGCCGCCCAGGCCAGCCATGGCTGCGTCAGTCTGGCTTTGCACCCGGAATGCCGTTCGCAGGTCTGAATATGTCGAAACGAGCGATCCGGGCGACTGGCCCCGTCTCCATCAGGCAACTCCTTCCCTGTCATCCGAAATCCGCACACCGGAATTTGCTTTTCCCCCAACCAGCCGCTAAACTTCCTCACTCTGCCGGCGGCGGGTCTGTCGGCTCTGCAATCCTCAGGGCGATTGGCTCAGTTGGTTAGAGCACTACCTTGACATGGTAGGGGTCACAGGTTCGAGTCCTGTATCGCCCATAAAAAACCTCTGAAAACCTCGTGTTTTCAGAGGTTTTTTTGCGTAGGTGGCTTTGCTTTTTCTGCCCCAGGTTGACTCCCAATATGACTCAGTCCCGCCGCCTGCAAATCGTGAATTCACTCCGCCAAAAAGTCGCCGCAGGCCGCCCAATTATTGGCGGAGGAGCCGGGACGGGGATCAGTGCCCGATGTGAAGAGGCGGGTGGCATCGATCTGATCGTGATTTACAACTCCGGTCGCTACCGCATGGCCGGCCGCGGTTCTCTCGCGGGACTCATGCCCTACGGAAACGCCAACCAGATCGTCCGCGAGATGGCCCACGAAGTGCTCACGGCCGTCCGCCACACCCCAGTCCTCGCCGGAGTTTGCGGCACCGATCCCTTCATGATTCGCCATGCCTTCCTCCGCGAACTGCAGGCGCTGGGATTTGCCGGGATTCAGAACTTTCCTACCGTGGGACTGATCGATGGCATCTTCCGCGCAAACCTTGAAGAAACAGGGATGGGGTTTTCGCTCGAAATCGACCTCATCGCGGCCGCCCACGAACTGGATCTGCTGACCACCCCCTACGCCTTCGACCCTCGCCAGGCTGAGCTGCTCACCCAGGCCGGTGCCGACGTGATCGTCGCGCACATGGGACTGACAACCTCCGGCACCATTGGTGCTCAGACGGCACTTTCGCTGGCCGACTGCGTTCCACGAGTGAAGGACATCATGGATGCGGCGCGGGCTGCTCGTCCGGATGTGCTTGTGCTCTGCCACGGTGGCCCGATTGCGATGCCTGAAGACGCCCGCTATATGCTCCAGACGCTGCCGGGGCTGGACGGGTTTTATGGGGCAAGCTCGATGGAGCGGTTGCCGACGGAAATTGCGCTCACCGAACAGGTCAGGCGGTTCGTCGCAATTACTCCCGATCGCTGAACCCGACTGCAGATTCAGCCTGGGATGGCGAAACGGTGCGCGGATGGAGTTCCTCTTCAACCACAGAGTACACAGAGTACACAGAGTTTCACAGAGAAACACAGGGAATTCAGCACTCGTGTCAACAGGACGCGTGCAGGGGAAATGGGTGTAAATGCTCGTGGGTTTCATTGTTTTCGCCATTCCAGGTTCAGCCATCTGGCTTCGGCGTCCCGTGCTGGACTTGCCAGAGTATTTGCTGAACAGCGGCGCGGCTGAGTTTGCTGCCGGGCCCACGACTTTGCAGACAATTCAGAGATCCCTCCGCGAGCAGGAAGATAAAGCGGCAGAAGGCCAGCACGTCTGGGGGGAAGTTCCAGGTGTCCAGCAGTTCCAGATAGCGGGCGGCATCGCGGTGACTGCTGAGAGCGATTTCCGTGACGGATTGGCGGGTGGTGCCTGAAGGAATGAAGACGCGACCGTCTGAGAGGTCGCCGTCTGAGTCCTTGAGGATGTTGATCAGCTGCAGGAATTCACCGAATGGTACGGCCAGATCACGCAGTTCCTGAGCGGCTGCGGGGGGGCAGGAGTGTTCCAGCACGAACAGGTCTGTGAGCAGTTCACCGACGATGCCGGCGACGGAATAGCAATACAGCCGCAGGTCAGAGATGGATTCGATACAAATCTGTCGGCCCGAACCGGTGCTTCCGGAAAGAAAGGCCCGCATGCCCTGCAGGGTGCCGCAGAGAGATGTGCGGATTACGGCGGCGTGGGCGGTCGGGAGTTCATGGAACAGCCGCACCAGTCTGGGAGTGGATCTCATGAGCTGCTCAACGGCGCTTTCGGCGGGCCAGAGGCCGTCAAAGTTTCCGGCAGTGACTGCTTCGGCAGCGGGCGCCAGCGCGTGTTCGAAAGCGGAGAGCAGTTCGAGCTTGCGCGGTGTGGAAACATCAACCGCGTCTTCGATGCTGTCTGCCACGCGAAAGAGCAGATATGTGAGACCCACCTGAAAGCGGCGGGATGGTTCAAGCAGGGGGATGGCGAGCGCAAAAGTGCGGCTGGTGCCGAGGAGCGATTGCTGGAGGAACTCCGCATCGCTGGAGCGAAAACGCCAGTTGTCAGATTCAGCCGAGCTGGGCATCGCGTGGAGGCCGGAGTTTGGGGAGCAGAGGTGCAGGCAACTGGTCGGGATCCTATTTCCCGCCATTTCATCTGGCAAGTACAGGGAGTAACAAAGGCGATCAAACGTCGGGGCTTAAAAAAGAAGGACCCGTTCCTGACGGAAACGGGTCCCCTGGTGATTGGTCAGCGAAGCTGGAATCAGTTGAGGATTTCAGCGGTGTCCTTCACGACCTTCGCGATCATTTCGTCGGTGAGCTTGCCAGCTTCGAAGGCGTAGTTGACCTTCACGTTGGAGTCGACCCACATCATGACGGTGACGTAAGCTTCGGAGGCGATCTTGTAGGTCGGCGGGCCGGATTTGTTTTCGAAGACGGCGAGCGGAGTGGCGACGATCTTCTGTTCGTCAGCGATTCGCTTCAGGGAGGCTTCCTGAGCATCGGGATCGTCGGTCAGGACGGTGACGAAAGCGGCCATCTTCTTGTCGGCGTTCTTCGCAACGACAGCGTCGAGTTCCTTGATGAGTTTGGTGGTCTTTTCGTCCATGTTGCGGACGAACAGGCTGACCACCGGGCGGGCACCGTACTGGCAGCGGTAGCAGAGTTTGGTGGAAGCGGCAGGACCGGTGACATCGGTCACGTAGAACGCCTTGGGAAACTCACCTGGCTGCAGACCGGACTTCAGGTCTCCTGCATTGACAGGCTGCAGACCGGACAGGACCAGTCCGAGTGCACAGAGAGCGATCAACTTCCTCATAGACAGATACTCCAGAAACGAAACAACCTGAAACTGGGACCGGCCGTGACACCGGGCTTTCCGGTGGAACATTCACGGGGCCTGATAACATCCATATTATTGTGAGGCCGCGCCGGAACGTCGAATGATTTCCAGCACATTTGTGGCGTCTTTTTCGGGATCGACGGTTGTGTTTTTGGAAATCAGCCGGCCATTTGGAGCGATGACAAAGGTCCAGCGACTGGCTGTCACGCCGCGGACCAGTGAGTGTTCGACGCCGTCAAACGAGCGGGTGATTGTGTCGCCGTCCCGCACCGGGACCCCGAAGGCTCTGGCGATTTCTCCGTCGTCGTCGCTGAGCAGTGGGAAATTGAGCGAGTGCTGCTGGTGGAACAGTTGCAGGCCCGCTGGGTGGTCCCCGCTGATGCCGACCACGGCGGCTCCGGCCTGTTGCAGTTGTGCGAGCTGGTCTCGAAACAGGCAGGCCTGTTCGGTGCAGCCGCTGGTGAAGGCCGCGGGATAAAAGAAGACAACTACGTAACCTTTGCCGACGTGATCGTCAGATTTCCAGACCTTGCCGTCGTGGCTGGTTGCCTGAAAGCGGGGGACGGAGTCACCTTCGCGGAGGCTGGTGAGGGTGAATGTGGGGTCTGCAGCGAAGAGGATCCGCGAGGGAGCTGGGCTGGTCAGGGAGTACAGGGCCAGCAGCAGAAAGGCGATGGAAGCACGCATACGGTTACTCCGCGGGGTGAATTCCGTGAGGAATTCAGCCAGGCGTCGCTCCTTCAACGCAGGGTGGTCTGGGGTGGGTGCCTGTGAAGGCGAACGAGGTGGGATCGTTGCGGGGTGCGAGCCGTAAAGGGCGGACACCAGCCGAAACGGGGTTTCTGGCGGGCTGACTGGTAAGTGATTCCGCAGTGTGGTGAGGATAAACCGGAGCGGTGCATCCGTCAAATACGGAATTTCGGAGATGAGAAAAACGTGGCGAATGGGAGAGCGGGGAGTTGGTATCAGCCACCGGGGAAGAACAACCGGCGGATGGCATGGAGCAGACCTTCGGGGGTGCCGGACTTGGCTTCGTCGCGGAGGGCTTCGAGGGGCGGGTGGAGCAGTTTATTGACGATGCGTGAGATGGTGGCTTCGATGGCGTCTCGCTGGGAGTTGTCGAGGTTGGGGATTTTGCGGTAGAGCCGATCGAGTTCGGAGCGGCTGATTTCGGCCCAGTGTTCGCGGAGTCGGTGGATCACGGGGCCGGTGGCGCGATGGTGGATTTCCTGGATGAACGTTTGCGTCTGGGCGGCGATGATTTCTTCTGCGCGGCGGATTTCGCTGCGGCGAGCGGCGCGGTTTCGTTCGCAGGTTTCTTCGAGCGCATCGAGGTCGTAGAGGAAAACGTTGTCGTCGATGGACGCGATCTCGGGGTCGAAGTCGCGGGGGGCAGCGAGGTCAAGGATGAACATGGGGTGTCGGCGTGAGGCGCTGCGGGCGGCGGCGAAGCGGCTGCGGGTGATGAGCGTCTGCGCGGCTCCGGTGGTGCTGACAACGACATCGGCGGAGGCGAGCCATTGGTCGAGGGAAGCGAAATCGACGGCCTCACCGCCGAATTTTTCGGCGAGCAGTTCTGCGCGTTCGCGGCTGCGGTTGGCAACGATGAAGTTGCGGACGCCTTCGGACTGGAGGTAGACGAGTGTTTCTTCGGCCATTTCCCCGGCCCCGATGACGAGCACGAGCTTGTTGTCGAAACGGCTGAAGATGCTGCGGGCAAAATCTCCGACAGCGACGCTGGCGATGGAGACGCGGCCGTCTGCAAGCGCTGTTTCGGTGCGAACCTGAGCGGACACCTTGAGGGCGCGTTGGAAGAGCACGTTGGTGAGCGGTCCGCAGGCGGCGTTTTCCTGGGCGAGGCGGTAGGCTTCCTTCACCTGGTTGACGATCTGGGGTTCGCCAAGGACCATGCTGTCGATGCTGCAGGCCACCTGAAACAGGTGCCTGACGGCATCCGGCCCGGAGTGGGTGTTGAGCGCAGGAGCGAAGTCGTCAGCGGGCAGATTGTGGAAGCGGCTGAGAAAGTCGATCAGGTCATCGGTGGCAATCCCGTTTGCCGCCTGTTCGTCAGCGGCGTAAAGCTCCACTCGGTTACACGTGGAGAGGATCACAATTTCGGAGCCGGGGTGCAGGTTTTTCCAGCGTTCGTAAGCGGTCGCGAGCACCTGTGGTGAGGGGAAGGCGAGTCGTTCGCGAATCTGCACACCGGCCCGGTGATGACTGCAGCTGAGGGCAAGAATATTCATCGCGCCTGCTCCCGGGATGCTGCGGCCGGGGGCTGGGCCGGTGTCTTCACGGGGCCGGAGTTGTCTGCTGGTGCTTCGATGGGGGCCGGAGAATCGGGTGGAGTCCGTGAACCACCGTGGATGGTGTTGAGTCCTGCGCGGCCGGCGATCAGCATGGGGCCGAGGATGGCCAGCAGCAGAAAGGCGCCGGAGAGAAATGAGAGCTGTGCGACGGCGCGACCCGTCTGCCGGTCGCTGCGAAGTACGCGGACGAGAACTGCGATGGCAGACAGCCAGACGAGGATGGTGGTGATGACGGCCGGGTCATCCCACGGAAACTGGGCCTGCTGGCGGATGGTTCTGGACAGAGCGATGAGCAGGAAGCCGGTGAGCAGCCCGATGGTGAGGCAGGGAACCGAGAAGACGACCATCCAGCGGTTGATGGTGCTGAGGTTTTCGAGGCTGGGGAGTGCGAGTCGCTGGAGCCATCCGGAGCGGGCGCGGAGACGCTGGTGATGCAGCAGGTACATGAGTCCTGAGAGTGCAGCGCCGGCGACGGCGGCAACGCCCAGCACGAGTGAGGCTGCGTGGAACATTCCCCAGCGGCGGAGTGCGGATTCGCGAAGGCTGCCGGCCGACTGGGAGCTGGCGAATTCTGCGGCCACGACCAGCAGGAGGATCGCCGGGAGCATAAAGATGCCGGTGGCGAGCTGCTGGCGGGTGAGCAGCAGGATGAGGTAGAGGAGGCTGCCGAGCCAGGCGAGTACGAGCAGCCAGTCCTGCTGGCTGGTGAGCAGTGGTGGGAGTCCGGCGTCGCGGGCGCGGGTGAGCAGGAAGGAGGTGTGGGCGATGAATCCTGCGGTTGTGAAGCCGAGGATAATCACGCGGGTACTGGGCGCGGGTTTGCGCAGCAGCTGCGCGAGTTCCGCGGCGAGCGCTGTGAGGTAGCTGAAAAGGAAGCAGTAGATCTGCACCTGGGCCAGAAACGCCATGCAGGCCTCCTGCGGGAAGCGGAGCGGGGCTGTCGGGCGACCGGCGAGGAGACCCGGCAGCTCCGCCGGAAGCTGGGGATTGTGGAGTTCAGGAAGCTTCGCCGGCCATTTCTTCGAGCACATCCGCGACCACGTCGAGTCCTTCGAGGAGATCGGCAGCGGGGACATTGAGTGCGGGCAGGAGCCGCACCACAGTTTCATTGGTGGCGTTGATCAGCACGCCGCGCTCCATGCATTTGGCTACGGCGGGCTGAGCAGGGATGGAGAGTTCGATACCGATCATCAGGCCGCAGGTGCGGATTTCGCGGATGATTGGCAGCTGCTGCTGCAGTTGCTGCAGACGCTGGCGAACCGCACGTTCCATTTCCTGAACGTGCACCAGCAGCCCTTCCTCTTCAATGGTCTCGCCGACGGCCAGACCCGCTGCCATCGCCAGCGAATTTCCCCCGAAGGTGCTGGCGTGCATGCCCGGCCGAAGATCGGCGGCGAATTCGTCCCGGCAGAGCATTGCGCCGCAGGCGACGCCACCGGCGAGACCTTTGGCGAGCGTAATCACGTCCGGCTGGACGCCTGCGTGCTGCCAGCCAAACCACCGCCCGGTGCGGCCCATGCCGGTCTGGACTTCGTCGAAGATCAGCAGCAAGCCGTGTTCGTCGCAGAGTGTGCGGAGCGTTTGCAGGAAGCCCGGAGCAGGGATCCGCACTCCACCCTCGCCCTGAATCGGCTCAATCATGATGGCCGCAGTTTCCTGGTCGATGAGACTGCGAACGCCTTCCACATCGTTCACGCGGGCGTAGCGGAACCCTGCCATGAGCGGGCCCAGACCTTCGTGGTATTTGGGCTGAGCGGTGGCGGTGAGAGCACCGAAGGTACGGCCGTGGAATCCATTTTCGAAGGTGATAATGCGGTAGCGACCATGCGCCGAACCGTGCAGCCGCGCGAGTTTAATGGCGGCTTCGTTGGCTTCGGCACCGCTGTTGCAGAAAAATGCCTTGCCGAAGCTGCGCGAGCAGAGGAATTCGGCGAACCGACCCTGCTGTTCGATGTACCACGTGTTGGGCACGTGAATCAGCCGCGCCGCCTGTTCCTGCAGAGCACGCACCAGACGCGGAGGGGAATAACCAAGAATGTTGCAGCCCCAGCCGGGGAACAGGTCGAGATAGCGACGACCGTCGGCGTCCCATACGTGAGACCCCTGACCCCGAACCAGCGCGATCGGCTGGCGGCGGTAGTTGGGAATGACGTATTCGTCAAACAGATCGATGATGGACTGGCTGGCTGAGAGTGCTGTCTGGGTCATTCGGGGTGGGCTCCTGCGAGGGCAAACTGCCGCGATGGCGACCGATCGATATTCTAGCCCGACTTCCGCGGTTGGGGAAATCCGGGCTGCCGAATCTGATGCTGTTTCCGGCGAATCCAGGACACGGGGGAACTTTTGCGGTTCAGGCATTTCCCCGGAACGCCGTGTTTCAGGCGACGATTTCCGTTCCCACGCCGGTATCGGAGTAGATTTCCAGCAGCACCGAATGGGGCATGGCGGCGTCGACGATGTGCACCTTCCTGACGCCGGCATCGAGAGCATCCAGGGCGGCTTCAACCTTCGGAACCATGCCGCCGGCAATCACGCCGCTGGCAATCATCTGACGGACTTCACCGCCCGTCACGTGTGACAGTCGGCTGGCAGGGTTTTTGATGTCGGTGAGGATTCCCGGGATATCGCTGAGGAACACGAGCTTTTCTGCGGACAGGGCCCGGGCCACGGCTGCGGCCGCGGTGTCCGCGTTGACATTCAGACGGTGTCCAACAGCACTCAGTGCAATGCTGGGAATCACCGGAATCGTCCCCGTGGAACAGACGCGGGAGATGGTGTCCACGTCGACTTCCGTGACGGTGCCCACGTGGCCCAGATCGACCGGCTGATCATGTTCGTCACGCAGGGTCAGCTTCTCGGCGGTCAGCACGTTTTCAGTTCCGTAGTGCAGCCCCGTGGCGCGGCAGCCGTTGAGGTTGATGCGATCAACCAGCGACTGACAGATGTCCTCCACCAGCACGCGTGAGGCGATCTGCAGGGTGGGCAGGTCCGTGAAACGCCGCCCGGCGACAAATCGCGGGGCGATTCCAGCTGATGACATCGCGGCCGAAATTGCCTTGCCACCACCATGCACGATGACCGGACGCATGCCCACAGCCGCCATAAATACGACATCAATCAGCAGGCTGTTGACAGAGGCCGCATCGTCGAGCGTGCTGCCGCCGAGCTTGATGACCACATAGCGGCCGCGAAATCGCTGAATCCAGCTGAGTGCCTCGATCAGTACCTTTGCCTTGCGGATGGCTTCATCCATGATCAGAGCGCCCTTTACGTTTTGCGAATGGAATGCATGTCAATGAAAAAGTGTACCGATTGCTGTGTCCGGAGTCCAAAAATCTGCCCGTCGATGTGCCGGATTTCCGGCCGCGGTGGCACGCGGATCAGGGCTCGGCGGCAGCGTCCTGCAGTTCCTGCATCAGCTGCTGCGGATCGAGCGCCTCATCGCTGTTCGGCGAGAATCCGATGTCCGTTTCCGCGGGAGCCCGCAGACTGCGGATGTAATCTGCGGCCGGAGCTGACATCTGCTGCAGCAGCAGCCAGCTTTCGCGGAGGATCGTTTCCGGGCCGGCCGTCGTGGCGTCACCAGCGACGGGCAGCAGGATTGGTGAAATTCCCTGATGGCGCGCCAGCAGCTGCAGGCGCGCCAGTTCGTGGGCGGGAGCGATGACGGCGAGACGTCGCTTGACAGGGGGCTTGAGCGCGGCATGTTCCAGCAGCGCCCGGGGAAATGCCGCGTCGACATCCTGCGGGGGAATTCGGAGTTCCTGCGAGGGCACGCCGGCCGCCTTGAGGTCGGCGCGGAGCTGCGAACCGGGTGTGGTGGAGCCTTCTTCGGACGCCGGCTCGCAGACCACGAACAGCGTGTCCGGGAACGTCTCTCGCACCAGCTGCGCCTGAGCCACCAGGCCCGCAAACTGGCTGCTGCCGGCTGTTTCCGCTGAGGGAGTGCTGAGCAGGCACAGGAGTTTCCCGGGAGTCAGCGGTCGCGGGACTGAAGTGCTCAGAATGCAGGCCGGCGGGAAACTGACCACCGTCAGGATTGCAGCCAGAAACAGCGGTCCCACTGGCCCGGATCCAGCCGTTCTGAGGCGGGACGTCGCCAGCAGCCCAATGCCTGTGATCAGCAGAGTGGCGAGGATGGAAATCTGGCGTGCGGATCCCTGCAGCCGCACAGCCTCCGGCAGCGACTGGAAGTTCAGCTGCAAATCGCGGGCTGTGGCCGCAAGCAGGAGTGCGGAGATCAGCAGCAGAGCGCTGCGAACGGGACCGGGCAGGGCTGGACGGAACGCGAACAGCAGAAAAGACGGGATGGCCATCGCCAGCAGCACACGGGAGAGCGTTTCCGGGATCGGCTGCAGGGAACAAAACCAGTTATCCGCCGAACTGGTCCCGCAATGCAGGATCTCAAGAAAGTTGAGCGCAAGCAGGCCTGCGAAGCCGAGGGCGGCACCGCGCGACACAGACATCCAGCCTGGCTGGCGGGGACGAGGGACTGCAGGGGGAAGGGCTGACGGAGCTCTCACAGGGAGGTTTCCGGCGGATGGAGGCTGAATGGAGGACCACGGTCGATCGGCAAAATCGCTGCAGTCCGCACGGTCAGGCATTGAAGACACGGCAGAAGCAAAAACGGAAGGATAGCTCTTGCCCCGTGTTTTCCGCCAGTGCAGCATCGAGGGGGCAGCGTTTTGCAGCTTCCGGGGATTGCGGCTGCCACCACCCGGTCGCCGGCCGGGTTTCACAGGCTCTGGTCATCACCTTCTCCGACCGTCTCTGTGCATGACAATCAAATCAGGTCGGGTCAGCTTCAATGTCAGAGAATGCAGTGGGTGATCGAGGCCAACAATCGTGGCTGGGCGCCGCCTGCAATCCGCGCGCACTCGGTCTGCTGCTGCTGCTGATCATCATCATCGCCGTGTTCGCCTCCAGACTGCGGGATGGTGGCCACTACGGAAGACTCCATATCCGGCTGCACGAAAGCTTTGCTGCTGACACAACAGTCTGCGTGTTTGCCAGACGCACGGATGGAACACTGATGCGGCTGCAGTCCCGGCCGGAAGATCGGCTGCTGTGGGGACGTGATATTGGCTGGCCTGCCGTCAGATCCCTGGTGGTTGCCGGGCAACGTCCAGACCTCGAAGGGACCCGTGCGTCACAGATTCGACTCGGAGTGGGCTGGTTGGATGCCTCACCCCTGCAAATCCAGAGGGTGGAACAGGTCGTACCAGAGGATCGAGAGCTGGAGCAGGTGCGACGTCAGTTCGGCACTGCGGCAGCTGTTGAGCTGTTTCCTGCGGCGGCTGGTCTGAACCTGTTTTCAGCCGGCGAGATACCGGTGAACTGGCTGGGAGATTTCGCGCTTTGTGGATTCGCCTGCGTCCAGGGTGCGGTTCTGTGGCTGGCTGTGCTGTTTCTGGCATTCGCTCTGCGGCGGATTGCGTGGCTGAGACGCGAGGCCGGAGGGCCGGGGAGCTCCTCTTTTTCGTATCCGGAATGCCGGGAGGGCGAAGCTCCTGCTGAGCCGAACCCGCTGGTCGACGGCTCGGCAGGAGCCTCGCCCTCCCGCGGCGAGCCAGCTTCTGCATTGCGTGTCAGAGAACCTCAGGGCCCGGGGGCCGGACAGCCGGCGGGGACGGTGTCAGCCGGGCAGGTGTTGACCGAGTCGATCCGTCTGATCCTGCTGCTGGTGACCGCACACTTCTGCTGGTGCCTGCTGTACCCTCTGCTGACACTCCGCATGCCCGACCAGTCTGCGGCGGCCCATCTCGCGGCCGCTGCGATCGCTGTGATGCTCTTCGGGTGGTGTCGCCTTGTTGTCACGGCACGTTCAGACCGCACCGTTTTCCTCATGGCAGCAGCCATCACGGCGGGCGTATTTGCACTCAAGCTGATCTGGTTGAGCACTGTGGAATTTCGGCCGTTGTCGGACTATGCGGAGTACCAGAGATACGGGGCCCAAATGGCGGCTGGCGACTGGGAGTCCATTCGTCGAAGTTCGGATGGGCTGGCGGCAATTTATCTGCGTCGTGCGGCAGCATTCGCATGGCCGATTTCGCGATTCATGGGTTCATCCGTCTCGGACTACGAGCTGGCCAACGTGGTGACGCAGCTGCTGACGGTGATCATGTTCTGCGAATTACTGCGGAGCATGTTTGGGCTGCGAACGGCGGCCATGGCCCTTCCATTCCTGCTGATTGTTCCGGAGATCTGGTATTCGGCCGGCGTGGTGACGCACAACATTCCCGGGTATTTCTGGATCGTCGCGCACTGGCTGGCGGTGGAGAAGTTTCTGAGGTTTGCAGTTCGGCGGACTGCCGCAGCGTCGATCTTCACGCGACTGGCAGGGTCCGTGGCTCTGGCTGTGGCGGCCGGATTGACTCTGGCCATGGTTGACCTGACGAAGTCTTATGGTTCGCTGTTTGTGCTCAGTGCTGTGTTGTGTTTGTTTGTCGGCCCGGTGCTTCCTCGATCACTGGTGCCGCAGCCGCAGACACCGGGGGCCGGCTGGAAATTGAGGGCTGTATTCTTCTTGAGCATGCTGCTGACACAGCAGCTGATCGTCAGGACTGCGGATCAATATCTGCTGCGGCAGACAGGCCTGCGAGTACCGCCGAACTGGCTGCTCAACTGCGTCACGGGAATCGACTCCACCACCAGCGGGACCGGCGACGCCTTTATGATCTGGGCCGGGCAATATGCGTACGCGGTGGATCCGCGGTGCCTTGGAGAACTGGCGGTGCGGAAACTGCTGCACGAAAAGCTGGGTTCCGGCTCTGAGTTTCTGAAGTCCGTGTTTCGTAAGAATGAAGCCTTGTCGAATGTGGCCGATTCGATGTCTTTGGTGCAGGACGATGTTCGGCTGCAGTTGGACCAGGCGCGACCGGAAAACGTGAGATTCGGGGGCTTTCAATACACACTCTGCAATGCCCTGGCCCTGCTGGCGGGGGGCATGTTCCTGCTGCGTCTATGCCTTCCGGGACCACTCCTGTGGTCTGCATCTGAGTTATTCCCGCTGGTCTCCTGCGGCTGCACAATGCTGGCTGTGTACCTCGCTGTTGAAGCACATCCTTATTCGTCACTGAATCTGCTGTTTCCTTTCTGCTGGAGCGCGGGCGTGGCCGCGGAACGGTTGCTGAAGGCTGACGAGACTGGGGCTGATCGCACCGTTCACATTGGCCTGCTGGAGGGAGTCCGGTTGTTTTGCCCGCTGCCGCGCTGTCTGGCTGCTGCCGCTGTGTTCGCTGCTGCCGCAGTCTTCTGTGCCGCCGGTGCCAGTGTGGATCACAGCGGCGCGACCTTTCACCGCCTTGGGATTGCAGGTTCCGACCGGAATGGGGCAGATCAGAAGTCAGCCGATGCATTACTGAGCCTTAGCCGAGCCGGAACTTCCCGAGTGCACTGCTGGACGGAACTTCGGACCACCACGGGGCAGCTCCGGGCAGGGCAGGTTGTCTCGAGGAGTTTCGAGGTCAGGTCTGAGTCCGGGCCGTTGCGGCGTCTGAGGTTCTTTGTTTCCGGGAATCAGCGGGCACGGGAGCAGCGGATTCGGAAGGCCTGGGATGGGCTTCCAATTCGATATTCGGTGGCGATTAACGGCAAACAGATTCTGGAACCCCGGCCGCTGCAGGAACTGTCGCGCCCGAGGTTCGAGCAGGTTTCGGCGGATGTCTGGCTCGGCACTGAACCCGCGTCCGCGTCGACAGCAGTCATCACGGTAACACTCGAATGTACCGCCGACGTGGCGATCGGACGGATCTCACCCGCTCCGGCAATCGCCCTCGAATACTTCCACTGAAACCCCCAAACTGCCATTCTCAGAACGCCACCCGCCTGCGAAACTGCTGCCCGGCGTCGGCTTCCCCACAATGCTCGGCCAGCCCGGCTGAAGTTCTCCCTCCTGTCGCAGTGCCCCATGAAAACCTCGTTTTCCAGGTGTCGCGGTCTCTTCCTGGCAGTCCCTCTCGCGGTATCCACTCTGCACGTCCTGCGGCCCCCGGTCGCTCCGCCCCTGAACATCACCGCCGACCGACCGGCCCTCGTCTTCGAAAGCTACCTCGCCGACCAAAGTCGCGTTGTGGCGGAATCACGGCCGGTGATTTCCGAGGACTTTCATTTTCGCAATCAGGGACGCGAGGCCGTGCGGATCACCGGTCTTGAACCCAGCTGCGGCTGTCTCAGCCCACAGCTCTCGGCAACACTGATTGAGCCTGGCAGGACCGGTCGTCTGACGCTTCCCATCCGCACCGTGAATGAACCGGCCGGGCTTCGCGAGTACCAGGTCAACATTCATTACGAAGACCCCCGTCCACGCACCGTGTCGGTCACCTGGCGCGTGCAGCTGCCGGAAAAGAAACTCCTGATCGAACCCCGCGTGCTGATGATCCTCGGTAACCTCGCGGAGAACGAAGTGCTGCCGATACGGATTTCAGACTTCCGCCCCGGGAAGACCATGACACCCCTGCGCATCACGGAAACGACGGCTTCACCAGCGCTGATTCAGGCGTCCGTCGGCGGTCAGACAACCAGCGATCAGGCCAGCGAAACAACCGTCAACGTCCGCTTCAGTTCCAGCCTGCCTCCCGGAAAACACCGCGGACTGGTCACCGTGCGGACCGAGGACCCCGATTACCCGGCCCTGCAGATTCCGGTGATTGTCGGGCGTCCCGAACCGGGGCTGGAAGGCCTCCTGAAGGCCTCCCCGGAGATGGGGCGCGTCGTGATTCGTCAGAATCGGCTGGAAGAGTCAGCCGGAACCAGCATCACAGTCACCATGCCGGACGACTGGTCAATCGACAGAGTCGAAACATTCCCGCCGCAACTGCAGGTTGCTGCCGGCACACCCGAACCGGGCGCGGAAGGTCTGCTCCAGGCCACACTCTCGGTCGGTGTCCTCGAACTGCCACCCGCGGGTACTCAGCAGGGCCTGATCACCCTGCATCTCAGCTCACCGAACGGTCCGCGCCTGCTGACTGTGCCCATGTCAATTGTCTGGCTGTAGTCTGTCGGCCGGCTCGCCGGCTATTGCTGCCTGCGTGCCATCTCGGCCAGCCAGGCTGTTTGGGATTTTTGGAGTGTTGTGCTGGTGTCGATGCGGATGCAGCTGGCGGGCGGCAGTTCGTCAGGAGCCTCAAAACGTGCGGCCAGCATTCCGAGATCCTCTTCACGGGCATCGGAGACCACATCGCTGCGACTGGCTCGCTCGCGAAGTCGCTGCCGACGAGTCTCCTCCGCGGCCTCGGCAAAAGTCCAGATCAGCTCTGCTCCGGCGGCATCGGCCAACCGCGATAACGCGGCCCGGTCGGCGCGCCGCGAAAAGGTGGCGTCGAGAATTACGCTTTCGCCCGCTCGCACGCGTTCCTGTGCTCCCGCGCAGAGTGCCCCGTAAACGTGCTGCGTGAGCTCTGCACTGTACAGTGCCGCCCGCTCGGACTCCGTGCCGCGATGGTGCAGCTCCACACCGGCCAGCGTTTTGCGAGTGCGGTCGGAAGACAGGAGCGGCCAGCCACTCTCTGCCGCCGCAAATTCCGCCAGCGCCGACTTCCCCGAAGCAATCTGGCCGGCAAAAGCCAGGATCCGCGGGGCTCGTCCGGACAGCACATACCGCGAAGCCAGCTGGAAGTAGCCCGTCGCCCGCTGCTGCGCCGCAGCGTGTTCCGCCACCGATGCCGTCTCAGACAGACTTCGCAAATGTTCCACCTTGCCCCGGACACAGGCGCGATAGGCCTGATACCAGCGCACAACCAGCGGCAGATCGGGATCGGGCAGTTCCCGGGACAAGCGAGCAATCAGTTGCCGCGACCAGTCGCCCCGACCGTGGTAGTCGAGATCCATCGCCAGAAAAGCGGCGTCGGCAGCCACATCAATCTGCCGCAACTCGTCACTGAACTCCAGACAGTCGTAAATCCGCACCCGCTGCTCGTCCAGATGAATATGTTCCAGATGCAGATCGCCGTGCACGTCGCGAATCCAGCCGGCTGCTGCCCGGCCTTCAAGCAGTGCGGCGTGCTGCCGGAGGAAAGCGGCCGAGCCGGACTCCAGAAATGCCAGACGCTGCGGAGTGATCACGGCGGGGGGCATCCGCCGAGCAGCCTCGAAGTTGTCCTCGATGTGCTTCCGGACCCGCGGAAAAGCGGCCGACGACAATTCGGCCGGCAACGCTGGCTGGGCTCGGTAAAACTTCAGCAGGCGATCCACAACACGATCGAAATCCGTCAGTGTTGCAGCACCCGCACGCAGCCGGTGCAGCAAAAAACCGTCTGCCGGGAGCTGTTTCATCTGCAACACCCACTCGAGCGTTCCCGCAGGTGCCGGCGCGCCTTCAGGAACGGACTGCAGTCTCAGAATGGGGGCCGGTGAAGATGGTTCTGAGCCATCGCAGACCGCCAGCACACCCAGATAGACGTCCTCCGCCAGGCGGCGATTCAACCGCACCTCGACCTCGCAGTTGTGGCGCCGGTGGGCAAGGCTGGTGAAGTTCAGAAAGCCCAGATCAACCGGCCGCTTCACCTTATAGACGAAGGGCGGCGCGATGAAGACCCATGATGCGTGAGTCTCGAGGCGACGGACCACGGAAGGCTGATGCGGGTAGCTGGTTGGGTTGGAGAGGAATTGAAGCACCAGGCTGGTGTGGGGATGCATCGTGGATGAACTCCGCATGCCAACACGGCAAATTGTGGATCGGCTGCGAACTATTGCTGGCGAAATGCGGCCGCAATGCCGGGGCGGGTCAGCGTAACCAGCGCCCAGATGCCCACCGGCAGGCCAACCAGGCAACAGGGGGATGTAATCGGCAGCATCATCAGCACCGCTGCAGTAATCGCCATCCCGTAACGCTTCACGTTGAGCATCGACAGGGCGCCGAATAACGCCAGACCGTTGGTGGCCAGACCAATTATCGAAAACGCCATGCCCGCCGCTGCGATTCCCTGGAACAGCTGGTTCTGGAACTGGAGGATGGTTTGGATGTCCGGGCCGGGAGGTTGGCTGGCACTGTCTGGAAGTCCCGAATGCTGTCCCTCGCCAGAATGACTCTCAGCTGCCTTTCGATTCTGCTCTTCTTCGATCCGCTGCATCTCCTCTTCGATCGCCTGCCCCATCTGCTGAGACATCTGTGCCATCTGCGGCCCGATAAACAGGCTGCTGACAAGGCCGTACAGGCACGACATCAGTCCGAGTGCGGCGAGAATCACCATGCAGATTGCCGGTGCAGACATTTTGTTGCGGACATCTGAAGCGATTGGTTCACCGCTTTGAATCGCCGAGCCTTCAACTTCGAATGGCTGTTCTGCGTTCCACTGGTCTGTCATCGGTGTGGTTCCTGAAGTGCAGGTCGAGATTCTGTTTTGGGCGCGCGGTGCCCCGCTACCCCACAGCGGTGGCGGTGAATTCGCTGCTCACCCGAGAATATCAGCAAAAAAGCGGGTGGAAAGCCTGGCCATCGGGAATTTTCGGGAGAACTCGATTCACCTGAGGGCAATGACGCGGCTGTGCATGGTTCGCAAATCGAGCTGCAGCAGGCGGTTTCGCAAAGGCTCTCCAAATCCGGCCAGCAGCTTAATCGTCTCCATCGCCGCCAGACAGCCCACAGTGCCGCTCACAGCGCCGAACACCGGAAACCGCCGCTGCCAGCCTGCAGGAACTTCAGGCACCAAATCCCGAAATCGCAGTGTCACAGGCGGCTGGATCACCGTCAGAGATGCCTCCAGCTCATACATCGCGGCCTCAACCACCGGCCTCCCCAACCGCTCCGCAGCGTCATTCATCGCCAGCCGCTCCTGAAACAGCGGAGCCGCATCCACTATGCAGTCCGCCATGCCGACAAGCCGATCCGCATTCTCCGCACTGATCTGTTCCGCTACCGTCAGCACCTCCAGCCGCGGGTTGAGCTCCCTCAGCCGCCGTGCAGCCGATTCCACCCGCGGACGTCCGATCCAGTCGTGAGTCATCAGCAGCTGTCGATTGAGGTCGGAAGGCTGGAGCAGTCCGCCGTGGGCGAGAATCAGGCGCCCGACGCCCGCAGCGGCCAGCTCGTAGGCCGCCGCTGATCCCACACCACCAACTCTGCTGATCAGCACCGTGGATGCTTTGAGCCGTTCCTGACCGGCTTCACCAAAGCCCTCCACGTCCAGCTGCCACGACCAGATCTCACGCTCTTCGTCCGTCAGCATGCTGCCTAACCTCCGCTGATCATCGGCATCAATGTGATCTGCTCGCCGGCGGACACGAGGGATGCGGGCTGAGCCGGAACCAGCTGCTGATTGCGAAGTACGAGCAACCCGGGCGGCAGGGCGCGACAGCGACCGGATGCATCTGTGCCGGGGGGCAGGTGCGGCAGTGTTGCGGGGTAGAGGTTTCGTAGGCGGTTGAGAAGTTCTTCCAGCGTGATTGGTGAATCAGTCGGCACCACGACGCTGTCGGTGCCGGCCGCTCGCCGCAGAGGTCCGGTCAGTTCAATCCGGATCATTCCCGGTGCTGAGCCAGCCAATGCGTCATTGCTGCCTGGATCGGGCTGGCCAACCATTGTCCACAGGTCCCGTCACTGATTGTTCGCCGAAGCAGCAGTTGCGGCGGACACAGGCTGCACCCAGGCACGCTCGTACTCGTCCTGCTCACCGGGATTGGGGTGTTTGCGGGACGATTTCACAACGGCCCGCACGTAAAGTTCACGGCCCGTCAACTGGTAGCTCGGGTTTGCCCCTTCCACCACGGCATAGATTCGCCCGATCTGGTCGGAATAGCGTCGAGTGAGCAGTGCGGCCTCAGCTTCATCTGGGACGGCTGGCTCAGATTCCTGCGGGAAGCCACGATCCGTGCCGATGAATTCGGTGCGGTAAGTGACGCCCTCTTCAGCCGCAATTTCAATCTGCAGCGACCCGCCTTCGCAGCGGATGGATTTGAGTGCGACGCCGGATGAGGAATAGAAACGACCGGCTTCGAGCGATTCCACGAGGGCGTCGGGAGTCAGTGTGGAAGTGAGCACGTTCACCCAGCCACGTCCGGGCTGAGCACGCTTGCCCGGAGTTTTCTCGAAGTAGTTATGGCCGTCGTCGGTCGCGAGTCCGTAGAGCAGTGGAAGTTGGAGCTTTTCGAGGCGGAAACTGTTGATGATGTCCCACATCCGTTCGGTGGACGCATGTGTTTCATCGCCCGCATTATTGACTGACGGATGCCCGTTGTAGACTTCAAAAAAGTTTCCGCCGACTGCCGGGAGCAGTTGTTCGGCGGTCACGGCGTAGCCGAAGTTCGGATGGTTCAGGTGCACAATCGTCTTCACTCCCGAACGCTCCCGACGGGACTGTGCTGCCAGCAGGTTCCGCTGGATCACATCAGCAACTCCCTCGCCGCCGGTGGGTGGCAACAGCTCCAGTGTATTGGTGGCACACAGGTGCACCGGCAGCTTGCCAAACCGGTCCGTGATCTCCTCGCCCTGAATCAACAGGTATTCCTGCGGCACCGCCAGCTTCGCGAAGACTTCGTCAAAGGTCTTCAGACGAACTTCCCGAGCCGGGCCGTCACCGCGGGTTTCAATCCATTCGGCGGGCCAGGCGGCAGCCAGGCTGTCATAGGCGGCCCGGCGTTTGTCAAGATTCACCCAGCGTTCCTTCTGCAGCAGCGTGTTGTGGTCCGTGAAGACCAGAAACTGGTAGCCACGATCCCGATACCACTTCGCAATGGCTTCAGGAAAATCGTCCCCATCACTCCAGAACGAATGCGTGTGCATGTTCCCGCGGCACCACCGCTGCCCGGATTCCGCCGCCAGCCGAAATGGAGGAACCTGAGCCAGCAGGGGTGAGCAGACAAGGACTAAGGCGACAGTCAGCAGCGGGGAACGCAGGCGGGCAAACATGGCAGGCTGGCTCTTTGAAGGTGAAGAAGAAAACGGTGATGCTGGGGAACCGGGCTGCATTTTTCAGGCTTCCATGAAGATTTCATGAGCCCGACAGCGTCCCGGTGACACGCGGCAGCTCAGCGGGCAGAACCCACCTCATAGCACATCAGCTTGTTCTGCTCACGCAGGTACAGCCGACCACCCACGACGATCGGATGGGCCCATGTGGCTCCCTCCTGATAGTCGGGCTTGAAGCTGCCCTTGAGGCGGTACTCGTCCGGAGTCGCTTCGATCAGAGCCACCGTGCCGTCCTGATAGCGGAAGATCAAATGACCGTCGATGAGCAGAATGGCGGCCGATCCTTTGCCGGGGCCACGCAGCTTGCCGCCCCACACGATCTCGCCACTGCTCATGCGAATACACGTCGGAAAACCCTCGTTCTGCTGGTGACCGGCATACACATAGCCGTCCCTCAAAATCATTCCGCCGTGGTGATTATTGAAGACGTTGCCCTCGAGGAAGTATTTTTCTTCGGCGACAATTGCGTCCCCGTCGCGCCGGAGTTCCACCAGAGCCGCACCGGTCTTGTAGCTGGTGGAAGCAAATACGAAATTGCCTTCAACAATCGGCGTGGGAATGTTGGCAACCCCGTTGGCGACTCGGTTGTAAGTCCAGAGCTGTTTGCCGTCCTTCGCGCTGATGCCAATCAGGCCACGGCCAGTCAGCTGCACGTATTGGGGAATGCCCAGAGCATCGCTGGTGACAATCGACGAATAACCCGCCCCGTCCTTGCCGGCAGATCCTTCAAAGGTGGCTGCACACTTCCAGATTTCCCTGCCGGTCATGCGATCGAGGCAAACTACCAGTGCTTCAGGGCCGCCGGGCGTGCAGAGCACTCGGTCGCCGTCCACCAGCGGGCTTTCAGAAAATCCCCAGCCCGACATCATCTTCCCGCCCCAGTCACTGAAGTTGCGCTGCCAGACGAGTTTCCCGTCGGTTCGCGCGAGACAGGCGAGTGAACCATCGGATGTCACCACGTACAGGTGATCACCAGCAACAGACGGCGTGCAACGAGAACCTTCGTAGCTGTGTTTGGGGTTGGCTTCTGTAACAGGAGTCTTCCAGAGGATGCTGCCATCGTCGGCCTTCGCGGCAATCACCGCCTGCCCCGCGTCGGTGTTGCCGACCGTGTAGAGCACTCCGTCGACGATCGACAGACTGGCATAGCCCGTGCCAAAGCCTTCCACCGTCCACAAATGCTGCGGGGGCTTTGCGTCCCAGTCGTGCGATGCAAGCTTTTCGTCAGACTGAGCATTGCGGAGCGGTCCACGCCACTGTGGCCAGTCGCCGGCAACGGCGTGAGCAGTCAGGAGCAGCAGGCAGAACATTCGCAGCGAAAATCGGAGAGGCATGGACATGCTTTCGGGCAGAGAAATGAGCGGGGATGGAGGGAGATTGGTGGAAACGCAGCAGGTGGGGCAGGCCGTTTACGCCCGCAGATTAATCGGAAGCAGCCTGTTTTGTAAAATCAGCACCGGAGTGTCAAGCCCAACGCGGTAAGCCGCCGGGCGGCCAACAAATGAGCCGCAGGGCGGCCAACACATGAGCCGCAGGGCGGCAGCCCGCGGGTAAAGAGCCCTGGCAACGCGCCGCTCACGCCGCGGAAAGACCGGAGCACCAGAGTGCCGAATCGCAACCGGCGGCTTCCGCCACCCATGAGCCGCCGGGCGGCAGCCCGCGGGTAAAGAGCCCTGGCAACGCGCCGCTCACGCCGCGGAAAGACCGG